>JAEEXV010000394.1 GCA_016287975.1 Lentisphaeria bacterium
CGCCGGGCAAATGCGGGGGGCCGCGCGGGGATGAGCGGAGCCCCCGGCGGGCAAATGCGGAGCCGGGAAGATCCGGAAGACCTGGAAAATCCGGATGCCGCCAGGTGCATTTCCTCGGGCGGCGTTTTTTTTCTCGTCAATTCGTCGATTCTTCATTCCGCCATCGCGGTTTTAGGCTTATATTAGGAGAATTATGAACGGGCTTGGCTGGACATGGTTGGTGATGTGCGTGCTGCTGCTGGCGCTGGCGGGGACGCTGGCGGTGTGGCTGCGGCGGGTCTGGGCGCGCATGTCGCGTCTGGCGGAACTGTGCCGACGCATTCCGTGGCGCAGCTATGTGCTGACGGAGACGGGGCGGGTGCTGCTGGACACGGAGGCGGTGGCGCAGGGCGGACGGCCCGCGTACCATCGTCTGGCGGAGATCCCCGAGTTGAACCACACGGCGCTGATGGCGGCGCTGCATGCGGCGTCGGTCTCGAAAGAGGAGCAGCAGTTGGAGTCCCCGTTTAAGGACGGGCGGACGCTGGACTGCAGGCTGATTCCCCTGGAGGAGGAGGCCTTTTTGCTGACAGTGCAGGAGCGCACGGAAAGCGCGGCGGAGACGCGCGCCGCCGAGCGGCTGGTGCGCTGGATTGTGGAGTCCGCGGGCGAGGGGATTCTGGTCACGGATGCCTCGGGGGAGGTGCGGCAGTGCAATGCGGCGGCGATGCGGCTGGCTGGCATTGCGGGATGGAAGGGGCGGAAGGCGGAGGAGTTGCTGCGCATCTATTCCCCCTCGACGGGGATGCCCGTGCTCCTGCCGCTGTCGGGGACGCTGGCCGATGGCGCCGCGCGGCAGTCCGACGGCCCCGTGGAGGTGCGCGGCGCGGGCGGCGAACGCCATCAGATGCTGCTGCACAGCACGGCGCTGCAGGACGCCGATGGGCACGCCCGCGGGGCGGTGCTGATGCTGTGCGACGTGACCTCGTGGGCGCACAAGAAGGCGGAACTGCATCGCGAGGGGGAATTGCTGCACGCCTCGCTCCAGCTCGGGGATTCGGCGGCGTTCATCGTGCGCCAGCCCGACCTCGCGCATCTGGATCTGCATCTGCCCTCGCATTTCTGGCCGCGGGGCAAGTCGGGGGAGGCGCTCACCCCGCAGGAGTGGGTGCTGCCTGAGGATCTCCAGGCCTTCCTGCGCGGCTGGAAACGCCTGCTGGCGGGGGAGCAGGAGGAGATCTCGCTGACCTACCGCGTGCAGGAGACGGGGCCGCTGCGCTGCTTTGACATGCGGGTGCGCGCGGCCGCCTCGGCGGTGCCTGGCCAGCAGGACTACTACGGGTTCCTGCAGCACACGACGGGCATCCGCAGCGGCGAGATGCAGATGCGCAGGAAACTCCAGCTGCTCGAGACGCTCCTGGACGCGCTGCCTGGCGCGGTCTTCGCGAAGGATGTCGAGGACGACTTCCGCTATCTCTACTGCAACCGCGCCTTCACGGAGTTCCTGGGGGTGGACCGCCCCGAAAAGGCGCTGGGGCATATCGGCGCCGAACTCCTCGGGCATACCTCCGCGGCGGGCCGCATCGAGGCCGACGAACAGCTGGCGGTCTCGACCAACCGCTTGATCACCAGCATGATGTCCTTCGACGGGCGGGACGGGAAGCCGCGCACCGAAAAGGTCTTCCAGCGGCTGGCGACGCTGCCGGACGGAAGGCGCATCCTCGCGTGCCTGCGGGCGGATTTCACGGCGGAGGAGGCCCAGCGGCTGCGGGAGCGCTCGCAGGGGGTGCTGCTGCAGGAGGCGGTGGACGCGCTGCCCTTCTCAGTGGTCGTGCGGGAGTCGTCGGGCGCGCGGCGGTATCTCGCCGCAAACCGCTATTTCCTGGTACGCAATGGCGTCTTCCGCGAGGACGTGGTCGGCTACGGGGAGGGGGAGGTCAAGGTGGCGGAGGATCTGGGCCAGGTGGCGGACGCGCCTGCCCCGAAGCCGATCCTCCAGAAGATCGCCGGGCGCACCGGCGGCAACTTCATCTTTGAGCGCCGCCAGATCCCGCTGCCCGATGGCGCGGACGGCGGGCGGGTGCTGGTGGTGAGCCGCGAGGTCACGGCGGAGCAGCAGGCGCGCAACGTCTCGGAGGCGCTGATCCGCTGCCTGAACGGGGTCATGCTCGCGGAGAACTTCGACGTGCGCTGCGAACGGCTCTTCTCCTCGCTGACCGACTTCTTCCGCTGCGACTACCTGGCGTGCTGGCAGGTCTCGGGCCACCTCAACCGCTGCAAGCGGCTCTATGCGTGGTCGTCGGAGGCCTCCGACGACTACTGGCAAAACGACCAGGTGGCGTGGGTGCGCATCTTCCAGCGCCTGCGGGCCGAGTTCGAGGCAGGGCGGTGCCAGCTGGTGCCCGACGTCGCCAAGTCGATGCTGGCGGCGGAGTTCGCGGCGGCGGGGATGAAGTCGCTGGCGCTGGCGCCCGTGCTTGTGGATGGGCGCATCTGGGGCGTGGCGGCGATGCTCTACCGCAGCCATCGGCACGCCTTCAACGCGGCCGAGGAGGAGGCACTGCAGGAGAACGCGACCATTCTCTCGCAAGCCGTGCACCAGGAGCAGCAGCTGCAGGCGCTGTATCTGCAGAAGCAGCAGCTGCAGGTGGCCCTGGACACGCTGGCGCTCCCGTTCTGGGTCTATGACTCGCAGGGGCGCCGCCTCTACTCGAACGCGGCAGCGGAGGCGGTGGCGCGTCCATGCCCGCCTGAGGTCGGCACGGCGCTGTGCCGCGCGCGCCAGTGCCCTGAGTATACGCGCTGCGCGACGCTGGAGGCCCTGGAACGGCACCGCGAGGTGCGCGGGCGGCGCCGCAACGAGGGGGAGGCGCTGCGCGTGCTGGCGCATCCCGTGATGGACGCCGCCGACAACTGCCTGTGCGTGGTGGTGTGCGGCATCGAGGCCGCGGGGGAGAGCTCCACCTCCACCCAGGGCGGGGAAGAGCAGGTGCCCGAGACGGGCGGCTCGACCAGCCTGATGCTGGGGCGTTCGCGCGACAGCGCGACGGCGACGCGGAGCACTTCGCTGGACGGGGTGTCGACGGGACCGCTGCCGCTGCATGCGCGCGCGCTGCCCTCCTCCTCGACGACGAACGTGGGCAGCGACGGCGCGGTGGTGCTGATGAAACTGGAGGCGGACGGGAGCGTCCCGCGACTGCCGTCGGTGCCTGCGAGGCTGCTGGACTCTCCGGAGTTCGCCGCGCATACCTCCCTGAACCGAGGCGGCGGGCGGATCCTCCTGGTGGACGACGTATCGATGAACCTGGATGTGCTGGCGGCGCTGCTGCAGCAGATCGGCTTCTCGGCGTGCAAGGCGGGGTCGGCGGCGGCGGCGCTGGAGGCCTTCGCGAAGGAGCCGTTCGAGCTGGTGATGACGGACCTGTGGATGCCAGGCCAGAACGGCAGCCAGCTGGCGGAGGAACTGCGGAAGCGCGACCATGGCGGACGCCTGCGCATCTTCGCGGTGACCGCCGATGTGGAGGCGCAGCGGAATTTCCGTCTGGACCAATTTGACGCGACCTTCATCAAGCCGCTGACTGGCAAGAGCGTGGCCCAGGTGATCCTGAAATGCTTCCCGCCGAAGGCGTGAGACGCCTGCGGCGGCCCTGGATGCCGACAAGAGACCATGAATGCCCTGATTATCATCCTGTTGATTCTGCTGGCGGCGGCCGTGGCGGCCGCCGTCCGCCTGGCCATGTCGCTGCGGCAGGCGCGCCGAGTCCTCGGCGACGCGGTGGAGGAGCACGTGCGCACGCGTGAGCAGTGCGAAATGTACCGCCTGGTGCTGGACGGGCTGCCGTTCGGCTGTTTCGCGAAGGACATGGAGGGCCGCTATCTATTTGCGAACGAGGCGATGCTGCAACTGGCGGGATGCACCGAGGAGCGCTGCGTGGGGCACTTCGACGCGGAGTTCTTCACGCCAGGCGGGGCGAAGGCCTTTGCGGCGGAGGAGGGCGCCGCGGTGTCGGTGAAGGTGGCGTTTGTCGAGGACAGCCGCGGGCGGCGCCATCATCTGCGCGTGCGCAAGGCGCTGGTCGAGGCGAAGGACGGCCATCGGCTGATGCTGGGGGCGGCGATGCCGATCACGGAGGAGGAAGAGGAGTGGGAGCGTGCGGCGGCGGAGAACCGCCAGCTCTCGGCGCTCTTCGGGCGGCTGCCGTTTGCGGTGGCGGTGAAGGACGGCGCCCAGGAGTTCCGATATCTCAGGGCGAATGGCGCCTACTGCGAACTGGTCGGCGTGACGGAGGAGGAACTGCTGCGCGGCAACGACGCCGAACTGGGGCTGTGGGCGGGGCAGGCGCAGATGCAGTTGGAGCAGGACCGCGCCACGCTGGCGGACGGGCTGCCGCGGCAGATGTCGGTGGAGATGTGGAGCGCCGCGGGCGGCAAGCGGATGCTGGAGCGCCGCAGCATCCCCGTGGTGGACGGCGACGGGCCGCGACTGCTGCTGGAGGTGTTCCATGACGTGACGCGCTTTGTCGAGCACGACTACTGCCAGAGCCTGCTGTGCAGCACCCTGGAACGCCTGGCGTCGGACGGCAGCCTGGAGGGGACGCTGCGGCACATCGGCGAGCAGCTCGACACGCTGATGGGGCTGGACGGCACCTATCTCTTCGCATTGGGCAAGGGGCGTCCCGCGCAGCTGGTCTTCCAGTGGCACAACGAGCAGTTGCAGGGGCTCAAGGAGGAGGCGTCGGCGGCGGAACTGGTGGCCTTCGCGGAGCAGTCGTCGGAGGATGCCGCGGACATGCGGCAGGTGACGGCGCTGACGCGGCCGCCGTCGGGGGAGGGGGGCGCGGAATGGGCGCGCGTCGGCGCGCGTTCGCTGCTGGCGGCGCCAGTCTTCGTGGGCGAGAACTTCTGGGGGCTGCTGGTGCTGGCCTCGGCGGGCGAACGCGAACCGTTGAGTCCCGCGGAACTGGAGCTGGTGCGCAACGCCGCGCATCTGGCGGGGCTGGCGCAGGCGCATGTGTCGCAGATCCTGGGCCTGCGCAATGCGCTGGCCGACCGCGAGTCGCTGCTGAAGTCGGCGCGGGTGCCAGTCTGGGTGTGCGACGACACGGGGCGCGTGCTGCAGGGCAACGCGGCGCTGGCGGCCTTGCTGGGGGTGCCGCAGGCGGATTTGTCGCGGCGCGAGCCGCAGGAACTCTTCGGGCGGGTGCGGGTGCGCCAGATCCTGCAGGAGGGCGAGGGAGCGGACGGCGTCCGCCGCCTGACGCGGCTGCCCTATGGCGAGAGCCTGCTGCCGAAGGCGCGGAATCCGCTGTACTCGGATCTGGATCCGCAGGGCATCGCGCCAGTGGAGATCGCGGTGGGCGGGCGCAGTTTCATCGTCTATTCGCAGCGGATTGTCCATGCGGGCACGGCGGGGATGCGGATGCTGCACAGCGCGCTGGAGATCACGCGCCTGACCCGCACGGCCGAGAACGAGCGCCTGGTCAGGCAGTGCCTGGAGACGGTGCTGACGAGCGGCGAGGCGGAGTCTTCCGCGCGCTTCCTGCTGAAGTCGCTGGGGGAGCGCCTGGGCGCGGACCGGACATTCGTGTGCAGGGTGGTGCCAGGGCAGAAGAACGTCGAGATCCCATGGGTGTGGCATCGCGACGGCACGGCGGAGCGGCTCTTTTCGGACGGGCTGCTGCCGCTGGCGGATGGCGGGCCGAAGCTGCTGGAGGCGGTCTCGCGGCGTGACACGCTGCTGATGCCGTCGCTGGACGAGGCGGGGGAAGTGCCCGAGTGGTATCCCGCCGAGGAGTTCCGCCAGGTGCGCCGCGCGGGCATCCGCTCGCTCTATCTGGCGGGGGCGGTGTGCGCGGACGGCACGCTGAAGTGCATCGGGGTGGCCTACACGCAGGAGGAGCATCCCATCCGCGAATCCGAGGTGCGGCTGATGCAGTCGATGGCGCATGTCCTTGAATTGCTTCGGGAGCACAATCACGCGCAGGCGGTGCTGCAGGGGACCATCGGGGAGTTGACGGCGCAGGTCGGAAATGCGGCGGTGCTGCAGGGCTGCCTGCGGGAACTGCTGCAGGCGGAGGAGGGGACGGACGGCGGCGACGCGCTGGCGGCGCGCGTGGGGAAGGCGCTCGGCGTGGAGCGCTGCTATGTCTTCGAGTTCGATGCGCTGCGGCAGTCCGCGAAGCGACGGGCGCTGTGGTGCCAGGAGGGGGTCGCGGCGGACGGGCTCCAGGAACTGCTTGGCGGCGCGCTGGCGCCCGTGCTGGCGCGCGCCCTGAATGCGAACAACCGTTTCCAGGTGGATTGCGCGGACGAGCCGCTGGAGGAGGCGGGGCTGCTGCGCCGCGCTGGCGTGCGCTCGCTGCTGGTCACGGGCATCTGGGAGGGCGAGGAACTGGCGGGGTTCGTCGGGGCGGACTGCGTGCGCGCGGAGCACGCCTTCACGCCTGCGGAGACGGCGCTGCTGCGCGAGGCGGGCGGGGTCTACTGGCTGGCGCGGGGTCGCCGCCGCCGCCTGGCGGGGGAGGCGGCACGGGCGGCGAAGTGCCAGGAGGCGCTGGAGCAACTGCCGATTGCGGTGGCGCTGATCGACCGCCATCGGCGCATTGTGACGTGCAATGCGGTTTGCGCGGCGATGTGCCAGGGGAGCGTGGAGCAGCTGTCCGGTGCGGAATGCGGCTGGCTGTGCCCTGGGGGCGTGCATCGCCCGCGTCGGGACCGCCATGACTGCGCGAAGGCGGAGTGCCTGGTGGAGCGCTGTTTCCAGACTGGCCACGCGGCGATGCATCGGCAGGAGCTGCACGATCACGTCTACCAGGTGGAGGCGCGGCCCATCCGCGATGAGGACGGGCGCCTGTCGCACGTGCTGTACTCGGCGGTGGACATCACGGATCTGGTGCATCGGCGCCGAAAACTGGAGGCGGCGCTGAAGGAGGCGGAGGCCGATGCGCGCGCGAAGAGCGCGTTCCTGGCGACGATGAGCCACGAACTGCGCACGCCGCTCAATGCGGTGATCGGCTTCAGCGAACTGCTGTCCCGCCCCGGCATCGCGGCTGGCGAGCAGTCGGAGTATGTCCACAACATCAATGTCGCGGGCAAGTCGCTGCTGCTGTTGATCAACGACATCCTCGACCTCTCGAAGATGGAGGCGGACAAGATGGAGATCGTGCCGCGTCCGACGGATCTGCGGCGGCTGCTGGGGGAGATGGCGGCGATCTTCACGCAGTCGGCGGAGCAGAAGGGGATCGGGTTCCAGGTGGAGATTCCCGAGGGGACGCCGAGGCTGTGCCTGGACCAGATGCGGATCCGCCACATCCTGCTCAATCTGATCGGCAACGCGATGAAGTTCACGCAGGAGGGCGGGGTCGCGGTGGCGGTGCGCACGGCTCCAGGCACGGCGGCGGGGCGCGTGCGGCTGGACATCGCGGTGCGGGACACGGGGCCTGGGGTGCGCCCCGACGCCCGCGAGAAGATCTTCGAGCTCTTCCAGCAGCAGGACGCGGTCCGCGACACCCACATCTTCAAGGGGACGGGGCTGGGGCTCCCCATCTCGCGCCGCCTCGCGCGCCGCATGGGCGGCGACATCCTGCTGGAAAGCGAGGTCGGCAGGGGCAGCGTCTTCACCCTGCGCCTGGAGAACGTGGAGACCGCGGCGCCCAAGGCGGATGAGCCAGTGCCGCCGACGATGCCTGCTCCAGTGTCGGGCGAGGGCGTGGCGCGGGTGCTTGTCGTGGATGACAATGCGCTCAACCGCAAGGTGATGTCGAAGATGCTGGAGGCGCTGGGAGGGATCCAGGTGCGCCTTGCCGCCTCGGCGGACGAGGCGCTGGCGCAGATGGCGCAGGAGGTCCCCGACATTGTCCTCACCGATCGGCAGATGCCTGGGAAGGACGGCCATGAACTGCTGCGCCTGGTGCGCCAGGACCGCCGCTATGACGCCGTGCGCATGGTGGAGGTGAGCGCCGACGAGGATCCGTCGGCGCTGGAGGCGGGCTTCGAGGAGGTGCTGCTGAAGCCCGTGCCGCCCGAACGGCTGCGGCGCATTGTCAAGGGGGCGGAGGAGGCGGGCGATGGCAAGGCATAAGGTGCTGAACACCCCCGCGATCCGCAGGATGCCGAGCTACCTGCATAAGCTGATCCTGAAGGCGGCGGCTGGCGAGAAGGTGGCGACGACCACCGAGTTCGCGCATTACTTCAACATCGATTCGATCGTGGTGCGCAAGGACTTCGAACTGACTGGCGCGAAGGGCGCCTCAGGCATCGGATATGACACGGAGGAACTCCTGGAGGCCATCCGCCACTATCTGGGCTGGGACCGCGTCCAGACGGCGTGCCTCGTCGGCGCGGGATCCCTGGGGACGGCGCTCCTGGGCTATCCCGACTTCCTCGAATACGGGCTGCAGATCTCCGACGTCTTCGATTCCGACCCCGCGAAAATCGGGCGGACTGTGCACGGGCGCACCGTCCAGGACATCGCGGCGATGGAGGCGAAGTACACGGCGGGGCCGCCGCCGCGCATCGCAATCATCTGCGTCAATTCGCAGCACGCGCAGGAGGTGGCCGACCTCCTGGTGAAATGCGGCGTCACCGCCATCTGGAACTTCGCCAATGTCGCCCTGAGCGTGCCGCCGCACGTCATCGTGCAGCGCGAGGTCATCGCGGGCGGCCTGGCGCTCTTGTCGATGAAACTGAAGACGCACCAGCCCCAGGCGTGACAGGGGGGCGGCTTCATTTATGGATCGCCAGAGGCTGGTGACCTGGCGTCACAATCCATGGTTAGCGGATCCGCCCGTTTCCAGCGGTTCCCCACCATCCTTCTGGAGGGCGGTATTCAGTGAGGAACTCGGCGGGCGAGAGGATGGGGCACAAGGGCGAGGGAATCTGTCAGTGGTCTCGGGTGATGATGCAGTCGACGTTGTCTGACAGCGCGGAATAGTATTGGATCGCATCCTCGAAGTCAGGGAAATGCGAGAGGACTGCGGCCTGGATGACATGCTGTTCCAGCGTGACCATCTTCAATGCGCAGAGCATCAGCGTGACGGCTTGCATGGCCTGGGGCCGCCCGCATTGCCGCGCCATGACATAATGGATGCTGTTGAAGGAGATGGCGGCGACTGCCCCTTGTATCTTGCGGCTCTCGACCAGGGACCAGATCTGCTTCGCGTCATCCAGGAAGCCAGGGCGCCTGAGGAAGATGTCCAGCAGGACATTGGTGTCAAGAAACACCTTCACTTGCGTTTCCCTTCCAGGAACCGTTCACACAATGCGTCCGTGAGGGTTTGTTCGTAGTTGTCAGGCATGTCGGATAGATCCACGCCGTCCGCCAGATGCAAAGCCCGCTCCAGCAGTGGCCCGACGGGGCATTCCTCCTGCCGATGGTCTTGCTCCTGTTTCTGTCGCAGGATATAGTTTGAAAACATCTGGGTAATGCTGAGGTGGCGTTCGGCGGCAAGACGGCGGGCCAAATCGATGACCTCCTGAGGCAGGCGCAGAGTCAGTTTCGCATATTGCATCTGGATTCCTCCTGTCGATGAGCATACTTATACACGCATGACGGCATATTTCAAGAATCATGCCGTCATGCGTCGCGGTCTGGCCGCCTATTCCTTCTTCAAGGCGATGCCCTCGATTTCGACGAGCCATCCTGGGCGGCAGACGGGGGCTTGAAGGAGGATCCAGGCGCAGTGCGAGGGGAATTACCTCGGACCAAGAAAGCGATTGCCGTTGAGGTGGATCATGTGGTCAGGCTGTTCCGCGATCCAGACTTCTGTTTCCCACGCCAGGCGTGGGATGAACTTCTGGTAGGTTTTCACGTTTAGGAACGCGGTGACGAAGATCCGCCCCGCAGTAATGCCGTGGGTCAGGGCATTAAGTTCCTCAATGCGTTTTGCATCCATTGGGCCCACAGAGGTGACGGCTTCGATGAAATACAGCCAATTGACATCAGGGCGATACAAGATGAGGTCTGGCAATTTGTCATGCACGGAGAGCGTGAAGCCAAGTTGCTGCATACGCACAGAATTTTGGAAAAGTTCTTTTGCTGCGGTGTCTCCGACATAGAGGCATTCCGCACCAGGGGCGAAGCGTGGCGCAAACTCCTCAAGAATCGCTTTTTGAAGAATATTGTGAGGGCCTGGCGAGAAAGTGAGAATTTTGCCATTGAGAGTGAACGGAATATTTCGACGTGTACGATTGGTCTCATATTGCTGGATCAAAGATGGGTGAGCGGAAAGAAATGTGCGCAGTGCCTCTTCCCATGGCGAGGCACCATATTGCCGCAATAGTTGCAGGAGTTCGTCAGTCAGACGGTAGCGATACTGCGGACTGTTGGTGGCTTTGCCGTTGTCCTCGACCAGTGCCGCCCTTCGGAAATGATGCAAGGCCAGTTTGCGAATTGTTTCCCTGGTGTTCTCTGCATATTGGATACCATATTCCGCATGGATGAAATGCAGTATGTCGTGGATGCGCATCCAAGCGTTAGTGCTTTGGTGCCAATGCGCATTTGGTTTCAGGGCGGCCAACGCCAGCAACACATAGCCGCAAAGGTCGCTTTGTTGCTGTACGGGCAGGCGAAGGGCTTTCAGGAAGTCTACCGAGGCTAACAAGTGCTGGTGGCGCGAATCGGATCGAGGCATATTGTTTCCTCCACATGCTGGTCGATTGCCTCAAGGGTCAACTCTGGTTGTCGTTGTGCCCAGATGCCAAGATCTTGCAGCGTCTGGGCGGAGGGATACGCCATGTTCCTCAAATCGGTGGCGTTGACCTGGGTGTGGCCGTTGAAGGTGCGGAAAGTCTGGTCCACCAGGCGGGAGTTCAGGAATACCATCAGACCGTAAGCGACATCGCGGTCCAGCCCGTGGCGTGCATGGTGAAATACGTTGACATGGTTTTCAAAGCCGAAGAATTGTGGATTTTGGAAGTCTTCGGGGGACACAACGCAGGCGGAGATACGGCGTTTCTCTTCTTTTGCGGAGAAGCGTTTGACTGCACAATAATAGCCAGCAGGGAAAAGTAGCTTTGCGGTTTCGTCGGAGGAGACAATGCTGTTGG
Source organism: Lentisphaeria bacterium (assembly GCA_016287975.1). The sequence continues at coordinate 11,026 of JAEEXV010000394.1, forward strand.
GCTTTTTGGCATTCGGTTGCGGCCATTCGCAATGTGGCAGTTTCATGTGAAGGGGATAGATGAGCGGAACCGCATCGACAGTGGGCATTGCTCGCAGATACGTCTTGGCACGAAAATCAACGACTGGGCCAGTAGAGACGGCCAAATCCAGAGATTGGAGTGTGGCATGGAGATGCGGCAGCCCATGTCGGGGCGAATCGTTTCCCGCCGGGATTCGGAAGAAACGTTCAGGATCGCCGCCGTTGACAACGGTAGCGAAAGGGACTTGGCTTTCCCGATAATCCTTGAGCGAGGCGTCCGATGACGAGGAGATTTTTACAGGTGCGCCCTGCTGGGGGCATTTTTGCAGTTTGATGATGACGTTTTCCTGCAGCACGTTGTCATCGATGAAATTGCTTTTGCGAGAGCCGAAGAGATGGATTTGACGGATCGAGGTGTGGCTTAAAATCAGTTGGCGGAAAGGTTTGTAATAGGGGCCGTTGCAGAAACTTCGTGGGATGATGGCGACAAGTTCGCCATTCGGGCGTAGCAATTGAATGGCGAGAGCCACGAATCCAGAGTAGAGGTTGACGGTTTCAATGCCAGCGCATCGTAGGAGTTTGCGTGCAGATGAATTGGTTGCGATTTTGCGGTAGGGCGGATTCATGATAACGTGGGAAAAACGCCGTGAATGCTCGAACTGGAGCCAATCCAGGGAGATTTCAAGAAAATCCGCCATACGGATGTCAAAGGCAACGGAGATGTTCTGAATAGAGTTAAGTGTATTTTTAAGAAGTGGAATGAGATTGGAGTCGACTTCCACGGCTGTAAGAATGGCGGGGCCTGCGGAAGGAGTCTGGGAAATGCGCTGAAGCAGGGCGGCCGAGAGGGCACCCATGCCTGCGCCTGGATCCAGGATGGAGCAATTTGCGAACTGGGTGTCGTCGAACAAGGAGGCCATGAACTCCGCGATGGCACATGGAGTCAGATATTGGCCAAGAGTCTCCTTGACTGCCTCGCCAGTGTTTTTGGACAGGATTCTGCGTTGTGCGTCTAGGTCGGGCATGTGGCGCTCGCTTATTCCTTCTTCAAGGCGATGCCCTCGATTTCGACGAGCCATCCTGGGCGGCAGACGGGGGCCTGGAGGAGGATCCAGGCGCAGTGGTCGCCGAAGGCCTCTTCGAGGATGGGGAGGACGGCGGGGCGGTCGGCGGGGTCGCGCAGATAGACGATGGCCTGGTGGAAGTCGCGGAAGGCGGCGCCTCGGGATTCGAGGAGTGCGGTGATGTTTTCAAGGACGCGGGCGGTCTGGGCCTTGACGTCGCCTGGGTGGACGATGCGGCCGTCCTTGTCGATGCTGGCGGTGCCGCTGATGAAATAGTGGGAGCGGTCGTCGAAGTGGACGCAGGTGCCGCGTTCGAAGGTGACGCCGTAGATGTGGGTGGGGGAGAGGAAGTCTGGGGCGTGGAGGTATTCGACGAGCGGGGCGGGGCGTCCAGTGAGTTGGAGGGCGTCCATTTTGACGAGTTGCGCGGGGCGTTCGGCCTGTCCCTCGATGCCCGTGCTGGCGATGTAGTGGGTCTTGGCGGTGAGGCCGATGGAGTTGAAATACTCGATGCGGCCGTGGACGAGGCCGCCGTAGTTGTTGTCGATGTCGCGGCAGTAGAGCCAGGTGCGGATGACCTGTTCTCCGACCTCGCCGCCCGCGAGGCGTTCGAGTTCGGAGAAGGCGGCGCGGGTCTGGGCGTGGCTGCCCGCGAGGGCGGTGCCGCCGCAGTCGATGAACCGCCAGCGGTAGGGAAGCGGCTGGCGGCCCTGGAGCCACGCCTCCAGGGCGAGTTTGCCGCCGTCCAGCGGGCACTGCCCGACGATGCTGGCGCAATGGAGCAGGCCGCTGGAGAGGAGCAGGGGACGGAGCAGCGGCGCCTGGGTGGTGACATCGCTCAGGTGGAAGCGCAGGAAGATCGGGACGAGGCCGTCGGCGAGCGACTGGTAGCGCTGCAGGACCGCATTGGCCTGCGCGAGGAAGTCGCCGTCGGCGGGGGAGGCGGAAAGGGCGAGGAATAGTTCATCGTTGCCGTTGTCGAAGGTGTCGCGGATATATTCAGTCATGGGTCGATGGCTCCATTTCAGGGGACTTCGGGGACGGCGGGCCGAAAACGGCCCGCCACAGAACAGGGGGAGATGTGGGGAATTGCGAATGCGCTTGGCGCGCGCCGACGTAAGACAGACGCGGGGACTCCAGTCGTAGCCACGGCGTCCCGCCGTGGCAGCCCCAGAGAGCCGACCAACTCCAGCGGGAAAACTCCGGAAACTCCGGAAACTCCGGAAACTCCGGAAACCCTGGCGCGTTCAGCCGAGGATGTCGAGGCCGATGTCGACGGCAGGGGCGGAGTGGGTGAGTGCGCCAGAGGAGACGAAGTCGAGGCCGAGATTGCGGAGAGTGGGGAGGCGCTCGAGGGTGATGTTGCCCGAGGCCTCGGTCCTGGCGCGTCCCGCGATGATGCGGATGGCCTCGGCCATCATCTCGTTGCTCATGTTGTCGAGGAGGATGTACTCGACGCCTGCCTCGGCGGCGGCGCGGACATCGGCGAGGGAATCGGCCTCGACCTCGATTTCGAGCTGCGGGTATTTTTCGCGGGCGGCCTGGACGGCTCGCGCGATGGAATTGGGGCCGGTGAGCCGCGCGAGGGCGCGGTGGTTGTCCTTGATCATGACGCGGTCGTAGAGGCCGATGCGGTGGTTCTGGCCGCCGCCCATGAGGACGGCGTATTTTTCGGCGAGGCGGAGTCCAGGCGTGGTCTTTCGGGTGTCGAGGAGGCGGGTTGCGGTGTCGGGGCCGAGGGCGTCGACGTACTGTCGGGTGAGGGTGGCGATGCCTGAGAGGCGCTGGAGGAGGTTGAGGGCGGTGCGTTCGCCAGTGAGGATGGCGCGGGCGTTGCCCGAGACAAGGGCGATCTTGTCGCCAGGCTGGACGCGCTCGCCGTCGCAGCAGAGCGGGGTGAAGGCGACGTCGGCGGAGAGTTCGCGGAAGAGGATGGCGAGGAAGGGCAGCCCCGCGACGACGCAGGGCTTGCGGGGGATGAAATAGGCATTCGTGGTCTGTTCGGGCGGCACGATGGCGAGGGTGGTGGCGTCGCCTGGGCCGACGTCCTCGGTGATGGCGCGCTGGCACAGTTCGCGGATATGCTGCTCGGTGAGGTAGGAGGGAAGCGGGAGTGGCGATGTGGCTGGCATAAGTCTATTTGGGTTCGGTTTTTTCGGGGAGGTGGCCGCGGAACTGGATGATGAGGATGACGGCCATCATGGCGAGGGTCTGGAGCAGGACGAGGGCGGCGCCGACGTTGGGGAGCCAGAGCAGACAGAGCGCGCCGACGCCCGTGATGAAGGAGAGGAGGCAGACGAGGAGGACGGCCTGCGGGCGCGAGAGGCCCAGGTGCACGAACCGGTGGGAGATGTGGCGGTTGTCGCCGACGTAGACGGGCTGGTGGAGGCGCAGGCGGATGCAGACGACGGTCACGGCGTCGAGGAGGGGCACCGCCAGGAGGATGACGGGGATGAGGACGGGGGCGGCGGTGGGGGAGGCCTCGGGGTAGTAGAAGGTGGTGAGGAGGCAGCCGCTGGCGACGAGGTATCCGAGGAAATGGCTGCCGCTGTCGCCCATGAAGATGGAGGCGGGGGGGCGGTTGTAGGCGAGGAAGCCGAGTATGGCGCCGAAGGCTGCGGCGTGGAGGAGGGCGATGAAGTAGTGCCCTCGGATGGCGTTGATGACGAGCAGGAAGAAGAGGGCGATGGCGCCAGTGCCGCCCGCAAGGCCGTCCATGTTGTCGAAGAAGTTGAATGCATTGATGACGGTGGCGTACCAGAGGACGGTGAGGAGCCAGGCGAGGGGGGCGGGGAGGAAGCCGGTGAGGAGGCGGGGGCCCCAGGCGGCGCTCGCGGCGGCGGCGAGGAACTGGCAGGCGAACTTGGCGGCGGCGCGCATGGGCTTCCAGTCGTCGCGCAGCCCCGCGAGCATGAGGAAGGTCGCGCAGCCTGCGACGAGGAG
>JAEEXV010000002.1 GCA_016287975.1 Lentisphaeria bacterium
AACACCGCCGCCGCGGAGGCCTTCCAGGCGGCGCTGCCGGAGGCGCTTCGCGCGCGCTGCTCGGTGGCGCGGTGCGACGTCGCCGACGCATCGGCCGTCGCGGCCTTCTTCGCGGAGTTCGCGAAGGCGCACGCGCGCCTGGACGTGCTCTTCGCGGGGGCGGGCGTGCGACTGGACGGGGTGGTCGCGATGCTTCCCGAGGAACAGTGGCGGCGCGTGCTGGAGGTGAACCTGGACGGGGCGTTCCACTGCGTGAAGCAGGCCGTGCTCCAGATGCTTCCCAACCGCTACGGGCGGATCGTGCTTTTGACCTCGCCGATGGGGCGGATGGGCTGGGTCGGCCAGGCGAACTACGCCGCCTCCAAGGCGGGGCTGGTCGGCATGGCCAAGAGCCTCGCCAAGGAGGTCGCCCGCCGCGGCATCACCGTCAACTGCATCTCTCCGGGCTTCATCGACACCGACTTCATCGGCAGCCTCACGGCGGAGCAGCGTTCGTCCTACGCGGCGATGGTGCCGATGCGGCGGTTCGGGACTCCGGAGGAGATCGCGGCGGCGGCGCTGTATCTGGCCTCGAAGGAGGCCGGGTATACGACGGGCGCGGTGCTGGAGGTCTCGGGCGGTCTGTGATGTTTTTCCCTGCCGGGCGTTCCGGCGTCTCCCAAAAACCAAACAAAGCAAATCCATAGGAAGAACGAGTCAAGATGATGAAGAAATGCGGGTTGGCCCTGATTTTGGCGCTCATGGCGCTGATGACCATGGTTGGCTGCAGCCGGAAGAAGGATGCGAAGAAGGTCCTGCATGTCTATTCCTGGGATGCGTATTTTTCACCGGTGTTGATTCAGGAGTTCGAGAAGCAGTACAACTGCCAGGTCCAGATCGACACGTTCGACGCGAACGAGGCGATGTTCGCGAAACTGGATGCGGGCGGCAGCGGCTATGACATCATCGTCCCAAGCCATTATTTCGTGCAGAAGATGGCGAAGAAGGGGATGATCGCGAAACTGGACAAGGCAAAACTGCCGAACCTCAAGGAGGTGGATCCCGTGATCTGCCAGAAACTCGGCGCGGCGGTGACCGACTTCGCGGTGCCGTATTTCATGAGTTACACCGGCCTCGGCTACGACACCTCGCTGAAGGACTTCGAACCCAGTTGGGAGAAAATGCTGTCCCGTCCCGACCTCAAGGGGCGCATCACGCTGCTGGACGACCAGATGGAGGTCATCGGGGCGGCGATGATGACGCTGGGGCTCAAGACCGCCGACCTGCTCGATCCCGCCAATGGCCCCGCGAACTGCGAGAAGGTCTACCAACTCGCCGTCAAGTGGCGCGACAACGCCTCCAAGTTCGAGAACGAGCAGTACAAGAACGGGCTGGCCAGCGGCGAGTTCTCGCTGGTCATGGGCTACGGCAGCGACCTGGCGCAGATCGTCGAGGACAACAAGGGCAAACTGGGCTTTGTGATGCCGCGCGAAGGCAGTTTCCTCTCCTGCGACATGCTGGTGGTCTCCGCGAAGGCCCAGGAGCCCGACCTCGCCTACCAGTTCATCGACTTCCTGCTGACGCCGAAGAACTCCGCGAGCAACATGGAGGTCGTCTTCGCGAACAGCCCGAACCCCGCCGCGCACAAGCTGCTGCCCGCGGAAGTCGAGAACAACAACGCCATCCGCATCAGCGACGAGATCATTGCCCGCTCCGAGTTCACGCCTGAACTCACGCCGGAGCAGGAGCAGGTCTTCGAGAAACTCTGGATCCGCATCCGCAACGCCGAGAAGTAATCCTGCATCGCACTGATGGTGCATTCGGGCGGGGACGGGCGGCCCGCCCGTCCCCGCTTTTTTTGTGTTGTCGTCGTTTTGCAACTCACCCATTCTGGACGGAGAAATGCCATGAAACAAGGTCTGAGATGGTTGCCGCTGGCGCTCTGCTGCGCGGCCGCGTTATGCCTTGCCACGCCAAAGGCGGGGGAGGGCGTCCGCCCGTTGAACAATGTCGTGCGCGCGCTGCCGGTTGTGCATCGGGCGCAGGGGAAGGCGGTGGAGGCGGCCTTCACGGTGCCCGACGCGGGGTGGCTCTTCGTCGAGTTCTCCATCCCCGTGCGGCAGATGCGCCTCGAATGCGGCGGCAAGGTGGTGGCGGACGACGCGAAACTCGTGGCGGGGCGCGAGTTCATGCTCGACCTGCCCGCTGGCGACTACCGCGTCACCGCCGTTCCGCGCGACAAGGCGCCTGGGAACGGCCTGCGCGTGACGCGGGTGCACCGCGTCCCGAACATCTACTACTATGCGCCTGCCGCGGTGGCGGGGATGGAGGTGCTGGACGGCAACGACCACTGGCGGCAGATCGGCGCGCAGCTGCTGGGCTGCACCAACCTGCTTGCTCCAGGGACGCTGAAGCCCGAGGAACTCGCCGTCTACCGCAAGGCGGGCCGCCGCGTCTTCTTCAATTCGGTGACCAGGCCGCTGATCGACGGCAAGATGGACGAGTTTGTCGCCTCGGTTTCCTCGCGCATCGGGCTGGAGCAGTGGGACGGGTGCACCGTGGACGAGTTCGGATTCCGCAATCCGCTGCAGTATGCCAAGTACGGCGAGGCGCTGAAGCGCATCGGCGACCTCAAGGGCAAGTGCCTGTACACGTGGTGCTACGGGGTGAGGTTCGATGACAAGCCATGGCAGCGCGAGTTCCTGAAGACGCTGCTGAATCCCCCCAACGGCAAGGGGCTGATGATGACCGAGGTCTACCTGGAGACCAAGGAGACCGAGGAAGAGGCCGAGAAGTTCATCCGCAAGCGGCTGGTGGACGACACCGCCTCCATCCTGCGCACGCTGCCCGAGATGGCGCCTTGCTACGGCGTCGTCCCTGGCAACTTCAACTCGATGCCGATCCTGACCGAGGAGACCGTCCCCGAGGCAGACTACAAGTACTACCTCGACCGCCAGCTGCAGGTGATCGCGACCGACCCGTCGTTCAAGGGGCTGGGGCTGGTCGGCTACTGGGGCGGCAACTACTGCCATGAGGAACTGCAGCGCTGGTGCCTGCTGCTCCTGCGCCACTATTTCATCGACGGCAGCCGCGAGCTGCTCTCGCCGCGCTACGGCTTCCGCTACCATCCAGGCATCCTTGAAAACGGCGACTTCCTGCGCGACCTCTCGCCGTGGGAGGCCATCCCCGCCGAGAAGGGCGCCATCCGCCACGACGCGGTCAAGGGGCACGGCTACCTCATGCAGCGCCGCTGGGGCAAGGCACCGTCCGCGCGGGGCGGCGTCCACAACGGCGACGAGGCCTGCGTGATCACGCGCAGCGCGCAGGGCGCGAATGTCATCCGCCAGACGATGAGGAACCTGGTTCCTGGCCGCCCCTACCAGCTGCAGTATGTCGTGGGGTGCTTCGACGACGCGAAGAACAAGGTCAACGCCCCGCGCGAATACGGCGTCCGCGCCGTCCTTGACCCCGCGCTGGTGGAAGTGCGCTTCTCTGGCGTCTATGTCGACCGCCGTCCCAAGAACCGCCAGAGCGCCGACGGCCTCTACAGCCATGCCAACGTCCACCGCGTCGTCTTCGTGCCCCGTGCCACCGAGGTCGTGCTGACGCTGACCGACGCCGACAGCCCCGAGAAGCCTGGCACGCAGCTGATGGTCAACTTCGTCCAGGTGAAGCCGTACTTCGCCCCCGAGATGCTGCCGTGATTCCGCCTGGCGCGGGCGGCGCCCGCGCCTTCGAACCCCATCGCAAAGAAAGGAGAATGGTCATGAAACTGTCTTCCCGCATCCTGGTTTGCCTGGCCTGCTGCGTGGCCTCGCTTGCCGTCGGCGCGCCCGCCGTGCGCCAGTTGAACAATGTCGTGCGCGCGCTGCCAGTCTCGCATCTGGCGCAGGGCAGGGTGCTGGAGGCATCGTTCACCGTGCCCGACGCGGGGTGGACCTTCGTCGAGTTCTCCATCCCCGTGCGGCAGATGCGCCTCGAATGCGGCGGCAAGGTGGTGGCGGACGACGCCAGGCTGGTGCGCGGGCGCGAGTTCATGCTCGACCTGCCCGCGGGCGACTACCGCGTGTGCGCGTTCCCGCGCGACAACGCGCCTGAGAGCCGCCTGTTCGTCACCCGCGTGCACCGCATCCCGAACATCTATTACTATACGCCCGCCTCGCCTGGGATGGAGGTGCTGGACGGCGGCGAGCACTGGAAGCAGATCGGCGCGCAGCTGCTCGCCGCGACGAACCTGCTCGCCCCTGGCGCGCTGAAGCCCGAGGAACTCGCCCTCTACCGCAAGGCGGGCCGCCGCGTCTTCTTCAATGTGATGAGCAGGCCCGTGAGCGAAGAGAAACTGGAGGACTTCGTCAAGTCCGTGCGCCCCCGCATGGATCAGGAGCAGTGGGACGGGTGCACCGTGGACGAGTTCGGCTTCCGCGACCCGAAGCAGTATGCCAAGTACGGCGAGGCGCTGAAGCAGGTCGGCGACCTCAAGGGCAAGTGCCTCTACACCTGGTGCTACGGGGTGAAGTTCGAGGACAAGCCAGGGCAGCGCGAGTTCCTGAAGGCACTGCTGAATCCCGTGGGCGGCAAGGGGCTGATGATGACCGAGGTCTACCTGGAGACCAAGGAGACCGAGG
>JAEEXV010000395.1 GCA_016287975.1 Lentisphaeria bacterium
CATGATGGAAGAGCCGGGCGCCATCGGCGGGAGGTTGATCTCGTGCAGGCCGCAGCGCGGGCCGGAAGCCATCAGCCGCAGGTCGTTGCAGATCTTGGAAAGCTTGATGGCCAGGCGCTTGAGCGCCGCCGAATAGCTCACATACGCGCCCGTGTCGGGGGTCGCTTCGACCAGGTCGGGGGCTTCGGTCAGTTCGTCGCCCGAGAATTCGCTCATCCGTTTCGCGCACAGTTCAGCGAAGCCGGGCACCGCGTTCAGGCCCGTGCCGATGGCCGTACCGCCCATGTTGATCTCGCGCAGCAGGACCGCATTGCGCTCCAGGTTGGCGATTTCCTCTTCCAGATTGGTCGCAAAGGCGTGGAATTCCTGTCCCGAGGTCATCGGGACGGCATCCTGCAACTGGGTGCGGCCCATCTTGAGCACGTCCTTGAACTCCTCGCCTTTGGCGCGGAAGGCCTCGATCAGGAGCTTCAGGCTGGCGACCAGGTGCTTGTTCATCCGCACGAATGTATAGCGGAATGCCGTCGGATAGGCGTCGTTGGTGGACTGGGCGCAGTTGACGTGGTCGTTGGGCGAGCAGTACTGGTACTCCCCTTTCCGATGGCCCATCAGCTCCAGGGCCCGGTTGGCGATCACCTCATTGGCGTTCATGTTGACCGAAGTGCCCGCGCCGCCCTGCATCATGTCCACGGGGAACTGGTCATGCAACTTGCCGTCCACGATTTCCCGGCAGGCGCCGATGATGGCGTCGGCGATGGTCCGGTCCAGCACGCCCAGTTCGGCATTGGCCGCGGCCGCGGCCATCTTGACATAGGCCATCGCGATGATGTACTCGGGATAGTCGTACATCTTGACGGAGGAAATCTTATAATTGTTGAGGGCGCGCTGCGTCTGGACACCGTAATAGGCTTCGGCAGGGACTTGAAGTTCACCGAGCAGGTCACTTTCGGTACGGTATTTCTGGCTTGTCATAGTTTGGGTTTCATTAAATGTCCGATAAAGATAGGAATTTTTTATCTTTGTAAGGATACGCATCCCCTGTCAAGTAAAACCTGAAAGCATGAAACAGTATATCGAAGCCAACAAAGAGCGTTTTTACGAAGAGCTTTTTTCCCTGCTCCGCATCCCGTCCATCAGTGCCAAGAAAGAGCACAAACCGGACATGGAGCGCTGCGCCCGCCGGCTGACGGAGCTGCTGATCGAGGCCGGGGCCGACCTGGCGGAAGTCAGCGCCAGCGACGGCAATCCGGTCGTCTACGGCGAAAAGATCGTCGATCCGTCCTGGAAGACCGTCCTGGTGTATGGGCACTATGACGTCCAGCCCGCCGAGCCGCTGGAGAAGTGGAATTCCGACCCTTTCGAGCCCGAAATCCACGACGGTGCGATCTGGGGCCGCGGGGCCAACGACGACAAAGGCCAGCTGTTCATGCACATCAAGGCATTCGAATATCTGGTCCGTTCCGGCCTCCTGCACCACAACGTGAAATTCATGTTCGAGGGCGAGGAGGAGATCGGCAGCCCGAACCTGCCCGCCTGGATCCGGGCGCACAAGGACCGGCTCGGCGCGGACGTGTGCCTGGTCTCGGACACCACGATGATTTCAGACAAGGTCCCGTCAATCAATTGCGGGATGCGCGGCCTCGCCTACCTCGAGGTCAAGGTGACCGGCCCCAACAAGGACCTGCATTCCGGCCATTACGGCGGTGCCGTCGCGAATCCCATCAACACGCTCTGCGAACTGATCGCGTCGCTGCATGACACCGACGGGCGCGTGGCCATCCCCGGATTCTACGACGACGTCGTGGAGCTCTCGGCCGAAGACCGCGCCCAGCTGGCACGCGCTCCCTTCGACCTCGACGAGTACAAGGCCTTCCTGGACATCGCGGAGGTGCGGGGCGAGAAGGGCTATACGACGATGGAGCGCACCGGCATCCGGCCTTGCCTGGACGTCTGCGGCATCTGGGGCGGCTACACCGGCGAGGGCGCCAAGACGGTCCTGCCCAGCGAGGCGCACGCCAAGGTTTCCTTGCGCCTGGTGCCGAACCAGACCAGCGAGCGCATCACGGCGCTGTTCCGGGAGCATTTCCTCCGGATTGCCCCGCCCTATGTCAAGGTGGAAGTCACGCCCTGCGAAGGCGGCGACGGGTTCCTGATCCCGATCACCTCCGAAGCCTACCGGGCCGCCTCCCGCGCCATGGGCGAAGTCTACGGCATCGAGCCCGTCCCCAGCCGCGGCGGCGGCAGCATCGCCGTCCTCGCCGAAGTCCAGAAGATCCTCGGC
>JAEEXV010000396.1 GCA_016287975.1 Lentisphaeria bacterium
CCAGGCGGCGGTCTCGCCGATCCGGAGCGCCCTCGCCGTCGCCGCGAAGGCCGTCATCCTGCCCTTCAAGGTGCTGGGCAAGATCCTCGGCGCCGTCGCGGGCGTGTTCAAGGCCCTCTTCGCAGCCGTCAAGGCCGTGGTGTCCGCGATCGCCTCGCTCGTCAAAAGCGCCTTCAGCCTGGTCAAGTCGCTCGCCAAGACCCTGCTGGCCTTCGCCGGGGCCGTCGCCGCCGCGGGGTTCGCCTTCGTCAAGGCCATGGGCCCCGCCGCCGAGGTCGAGACCCGCCAGGCGCGCCTCGCCATGCAGATGCGGGCGGACAGCCGCTTCCGCCGCCGCGTCCGGAGCAGGGCCGGAAGCGTCATCGAGGCCGGCCTATACGGACGCCAGGCCGCCATCCAGTCCGCCCGACGCCTCCGGGGGGCTTCCGCCTACGCGGGCGCCACCGGCTTCCAGCGCGACGACATCTTCGGCGCCGCCGAGGCCCTCCGGGGCATGGGCGACAACTCCGCCCGCTCCCTCCGCGCCGCCGGGAACGCCGCCGCCTTCTTCGGGAAGAACGTCGCCGATGTCGTCGGCTTGCTCGAGAAGGTCAAGGACAGGTCCGGCGCCCTCGACGCCATCAAGGAACTCGGCCTCGACCGGAGGAAGGCGCGCCGCCTCGGCATCCGCTTCGACCGCGAAGGCGAGATGACCACGAAGCCCAAGAAGGCCTACAAGGCCGTCCTCGCCTACATGGAGAAGGAGTACCGTGGCTCCGCCGCCCGCATGGCCGGCACCTGGGAAGGCGTCACCGAGCGCCTGAAGAACTCCGCCACCGCCGCGCTGTCCGGCGGCTTCATGGGGGCGCTGAAGCCGATGACCGACTTCGTGAAGAGGAACCTCATCCCGCTCGTCGACGACGTCGGCAAGTATCTCGCGAAGGTCGACTGGAACAAGGTGCTCTCCGGGCCGCTCACCGCCCTCAGGGCCGTCGCCAACACCGTCCGCCGCCTCCTCGACCCCGCCCAGCGCGCCGAGGCCGTCCAGGACATCAAGGACATGTGGGCCGGCATCAAGGAGGTCGGATGGTCCCTCGTCAAGGGCGCGGCCAAGGTCCTCGGGGCGGTCTTCATGGACTTCGGCGAGGCCCTGTGGGGCTGGACCAGGAACGGCGGGCTCATGGACCTCCTCTCCGCCTCCTGGGACACCCTCAAGGCCATCCTCCAAGGGGCGCTCGCCCTCCTTCAGGCCATCCTCGCGCAGTTCTCCGGGCAGCTGAAGTCCCAGATCCTCATCGCGTGGGACACGGCCATGGCATCCGTCGGACTGAGTAGGTTCACGACGGGGGAGGCCGCAAGGGCCACCGGCGGTAAATATGACATCATAAAGGGTTTTAATCAAGATTTTGGGAAACGCCCTATTAAGCAAAATGGGCAAACCACTGGTTTTAAGGACGCATTCAGCATCGGTCGAGACGGAAATCTTGTCATTGACCCAGCCATTGTTAAGGATCCAAAACAGCGTGCGCAGTATCGGCGTCAGTTCCGAGATCTCTACTACGAATATATGGGATGGGGCAAGCCCAAGGACTACACCGATGCGCAGGCCAGCCTGGCCAACGCCGGGGCATCGTGGGCTTCCGCCCGCGAGAAGTTCGGGCAGTCCGCCGGCAAGTGGAATTGGCGGGGGGCGCGCACCTCGGATGCGATCGACCAGGCGGGGAAGGATATATCCGCCGCGTCGTCCAAGTTGGCGGCGTCCGTCAAGGCCGCCGCCGCGCCGGACAATTCCGCCGCGCGCTTCGGCGTGGCGGCCAAGGTCAACCCCGCCGTCGCGCCGCTCTACGCCGAATTGCGGAGGCTTGAGCAGGAGGCGATGGCGCAGGGGGCCTTCGTCAGGCGGAACAGCGAGTTCCGCACCGTCGTCGGCAACCGACGCCTCGACCCCCGCGTCGTCAAGGACCAGTATGGAGACGCCCTCGGCGACTTCCTCAAGGAGAGCGAGGAGCGCCTCCGCCAGATCCTGGAGAAGCGCCGGCAGATCGAGAAGACCCGCCGAAAACCCGCCGCGTCCGCCGCCGCGCCAGACGCGCGCAGGGCCGAGAAGGCCAGCCAGACCGCAGTGAACACAGGCAAGACAGTCACCGCCATCGAGCGCCTGGAGAAGAAGATCGACGAATTCTCCAAGCGCCTCAACCCCGTCATCCAGGCCTACGCCACCGCATAGCCATGCCAGACTGGTCGAAACTCCATCTCGTAACAGGGGGCTGGGAGGTCTCCGAGACCTCCGACGGCATCACCCTGTCCGCCCAGTTGTACTGCACCCAGGGGAGCGGCTTCTTCCCCGGGCGCGGCGACGGCGTGCCCGTCACGGGCGAGTGCGCCGTGCCCTCGCAGTATCTCGCCTACATCGTGACCGAATCCAAGGTCACGCCGTGCACGCCCGTCGGGCCGTGGCTCTGCGACGTGACCGTCAAGGCCTACCTCGACGACGGGGACACCACCACCCGCCTCGGCAGTTCGCTCCTGCGCGAAAGGCATGTCACCGTCGCCGCCCGTCCCGTCAACATGGCGGAGGAGCATCTGAAGGGGAAGCGGGCGCCGAAGACCTGCCTCTGCGACTTCCTGAGCCTCGACTACTACATGAACGACGGGCTGGTGAAGGGAGGGAAGCGCCAGGGCGTCCTCCTCGACCTGCCTGCCTGGTGCAAGGTTGCGTTCCATTCCGACAAGTGGCGCGTCTACACCAAGCAGGTCGAGTTCGTCTTCGACAAGGACGGGCGCAAGCACCTGCGGCACGTCACCTGCGAACTCCTCGGCATCCCAGGGTGGTGCGGCTTCAAGTTCGACGCTGGCAAATACGGCGGGCACATCCAGTTCAACGACCTATGAACGTCCTCAAGCGCCTGAAGAACCTGGAGGCCGCCGTCCGGCGGCTGGAGCCGCGCCCGGGGCCCGGCGTCCGCATCGTCTCCACCCCGCTGGGCGGCACCGTCTATTCGGCAGCGGCGGAGGCGCCCGCCGGAATGTTCGCCGTCGTCGAGGGAAGCGACCCCGGCACCGTCCTCGTCACCGACACCGGCTCGGAGGAGGAGGAGCCGGAGTTCTGCGGCGTCGCGCACGTCAACAACCAGCCCTTCCAGGTCAAGGCGGCGGAACTCGCGGTCAAGGCCACCCGCCGCGTCCAGTACGTCTACTTCAAGTTCACCGCGCCGAAGGAGGCCGACGCGACCGCCGCCGCCGTCCCCGCGAAGGCCGAGGTCGCCATCGAGGAGGAGCCGCGCGATTCAGACTGGGGCACCGTCTGGCATCTCCTCGCCCGCGTCACCGCGACCCTCGAGGACGGCAAGGTCGCCTCCGTCTCCATCGAGCAGGACCACCCGCCAGGCAACCTCTACGCCGTCTGGTTCGGCCCCTGCCTCGGCCTTCTCGACGAGCAGCCCATGCGATGACCTCCGCCGCCGACAGCATCCTCGCCCCGCGCCCAGGGGAGCGCCTCCTGCTCCCCGCCATGGCCGCCTCCCGCGAGGCCGCACACGACCCGTTCGGAAGGCGGCTCCCGGCGCTCTACCCGAGGCGGACGCTCTGGGTGGACTTCGGCGCTGCGAACGGCGGCGACGGCACCCCCGCCGCCCCCTTCAACTCCCTCGTCCCCGTATTGCGGGACGAGACGCTGCTCTGCGTCTGCCGCCACCTCGGGTGCGACCGCATCCCCGTCCGCGTGCGCGGGATCATGACCGACCGCCAGGCCGCCGCCCTGTCCGCGGGGGCATCCGAATCCCGCGCCGTCATCGATGGCGGCGGCCGCGACTATTGCCGCCACCTCGAACTCCTCCCCTGGCCGGACGGCGCCCGCTGGGGCGTCCGCGCCGAGTACGCCTTCGAGGTCTCGGGCCAGAAGGGCGCCCGCTTCCACTTCCAGGAGCGCCTCGACCTCGTGCGCGCGCTGCACGGCGCCGTGCTGCGCGGCTGCGACCTCTCCGTCCGCTTCGCCTTCCTGCTTCGGGAGCCCCGCCCCGAACGTTTCTCCTGGTCCATCGTCGCCGAACTCGCCGCCTTCCGCGACTGCCGCTCACTCGCCCTTTTCGACTGCCCCTTCGCCGTCGCGACCGCCGTCACGGGGGCGTTCGTCACGGGGTCTGCCAGGGGC
>JAEEXV010000397.1 GCA_016287975.1 Lentisphaeria bacterium
GTTCGGCAAGCACATGTGCACTGGCGGCCAGGGCGGCGCCGTCTTCACCAAGTGCGAGGACCTCTACTGGAAGATCCGCCGCGCCGCCGACCGCGGCAAGCCCTTCAACCTGCCTGGCATGACCAACATCGCCCCCGCCATCAACTGCAACCTCGACGAGATCCACGCCGCCATCGGCCGCGCCCAGCTCAAGAAACTGCCCAAGATCGTCGGCAACCGCCTCAAGAACATCGCCTACCTCCGCGCCAACGGCTTCAACGACCTCAAGGGCATCAGCATCCCGCAGGACGAACTCCCCGCCGGGCACGAGACCTGCTGCTGGTGGTGGCGCCTGCGCTTCAACGCGAAGGCGATGAAGTGCACCCGCGAGGAATACGTCAAGGCCCTCCAGGCCGAAGGCCTCAACATCGGCCCCAACTACTACGCCGCCCTCCCCTTCAAGATGGCCTGGGCCCAGAGCCGCGCCACCAAGTTCCCCTGGAACAACCCCTGCTACAAGGGCGACATCTTCGCCAAATACCCCACCCCCAACTGCGACGCCGAAATGGACCGCGACATCCAGTTCTACTTCTTCGAATCCTACACCAAGAAGAACCTGGACCAGATCCTCAAGGCATTCCAGAAGGTCGACGCCGCCTACGCCAAGTAGACGGCAATCCGTCCTGCGCCAGCCCGTTTCCGGGCTGGTTTCGTGACTCGCCGCGGCCACGCCGCCACGCATCTTCCTGCGTCGGCGGCGCAGGCCACTGGTTCGCCCCGCCCTGGCCGCGCCGCCACGCGCCGTCCTGTGCCAGCCCGTTTTCGGGCTGGTTCCTTGACCCGCCCTGGCCACGCCGCCACGCGCCGTCCTGCGCCAGCCCGTTTTCGGGCTGGTTCCTTGTTTCCGTCCTGGCCGCGGGTTGATTTCCCGCCTGGAGACCTGCCATGCTGAAAGAGAAGCTCTTCTATGATGTGCATGTGCACACCTCCCCGTACAGCCACTGCCCGAGGCCAGGCAGCAAGGACTGCTTTGCGAAGCCGGAGGAACTGCTGGCGGGCTATGATGAGATCGGCTGCTACAAGGCGGCGGTTCTCCCCGAGGTCTGCCCCGAGTGCGCCATCATCCTGCAGAGCCCCGACGAAACCCTCGCCCTCTGCGAAAAATACGGCGGACGCTTCGTCCCCTTCTGCAACGCGGACCCCCGCATGCTCGCCAACGACTGGCGCGCGGACTTCGTCCACTATCTCAAGTTCTACCGCGACCGCGGCTGCCGCGGCGTCGGCGAGGTCAGCGCCAACCTGCATTTCCTCGACCCGCTGATGCAGAACCTCTTCGCGGCCGTGCAGGAGGTCGGGCTGCCGCTCACCTTCCACATCGCCGACCAGGTCGGCGGCACCTACGGCATCGTCGACGAGCCAGGCCTCCCCGAACTGGAGGAGACCCTGCGCCGCTTCCCGGACCTCAAGTTCTTCGGCCACTCCCAGTGCTTCTGGGCGGAGATCAGCGTCCTCGACACCCCCTCCGACCGCCTCGGCTATCCGACTGGCCCCGTCACCGAAGGACGCATTCCGCACCTGATGCGCAAATACCCGAACCTCTATGGCGACCTCTCCGCAGGCTCGGGCCGCAACGCCCTCGCCCGCGACCGCAAATACGCCGCCAGGTTCCTCACCGAATTCCAGGACCGACTGATGTTCGGCACCGACATCTGCCAGCCCTCCATGCCCACCCTCCGCCCCCTCGCAAATCTCCTCCTCGAAATGCGCGACCACGGCGAAATCTCCGAAACCGTATTCCGCAAGGTCGCCCGCGAAAACGCCATCCGACTGCTCGGCGAGTAACCACCCATGCCACTATTCCCCTTCCTGCTGATCTTCGTCTCGCTCTTCCTCCACGTCGGCTGGAACCTCCTCTCGAAAAAGGACAACCCGTCCCTCGGATTCTTCGTGCTGATGGACGGCTTCTCCTTCCTTCTCGCCCTGCCCTTCCTCCTCTTCTCGCACTTCCATTTCCGCGACCTGCCACCGCTCTTCTGGCTCTGCTTCGCGGGAAGCCTCCTCGGCGAATGCGGCTATATCATGTCCCTCGCACAGGGCTACCGCCGCGCCGACATCTCCCTCTTCTATCCCCTCGTCCGCGCCCTCCCCGTCGCACTCCTCGCCATCCTCGCACTTATCCCCTTCATGCGACGCGTGACGGGACGCCAGCTCAGCTGGTGGGCCGTCGCGGGTTGCTTCGTGATCACCGCGAGCTGCATCCTCATGAGCTGGCAGCCACGCCCCGCCGCCAACGCCCCCGCGACCGCCGCCGTCCGCCACGGCCTCGACTGGCGACTCTGGCTGTGGGTCGTCATCGGCGCCGTCGGCACCTGCCTCTACAGCGCCTGCGACTACGGCTGCACCAACGCCATCAAGCACCAGCTCCATCTCGCCCAGCTCCCCGCCGTCGACGGCTTCGGCTACCTCTGCATGATCGAACTCGGCATCGTCCTCACCAACATCTGCAACGTGGTGATGCTCCCTGGCGAACGCGCCGCCCTCGCCCAGCATCTGCGCCGCCCGTGGATCGCCCTCCTGGCAGGCTTCTTCAACGCCGCCTGCTACGGCCTCATCCTCCTCGCCATGCCGCGCGTCAAGAACGCCGCCCTCGTCTTCGCCTTCAGGCAACTCGGACTCCCGATCGGATTCATCGCGGGAATCCTCCTCTTCCACGAACGCTCCTCCTGGCCCAAGGTCGTCGGCCTCGTCGGCCTCCTCATCGGCCTCGCCCTCACCACGCTATAGACCATGTTCCGCCTTGCCACGACCGACGACGCGGAGACCATCCTCGCGCTCTACCGCGCCCAGATCGGACGCCCTGGATGCCCCTGGACCGCCGAATATCCCAACCCCCAGACCGTCGCCGACGACATCGCCCGCCATTGCCTGCACCTCCTCTGCGACGACGACACCGCCGCCCTCCTCGCCGCCGCCACCCTCCGCCCCTGGCCCGAACACGATTCCGCCGCCCCCTGGCGCCACCGCCGCACCGCCGACCTCATGCGCATCTGCACCCGCCCAGACCACCAGCGCCGAGGCCTCGCCCGCGCCATGATGGCGCATCTGCGCCAGTGCCTCCGCGACGACGGCCTCGAAGCCATGCGCATCCTCGTCGCCGACACCAACGCCCCCGCCCGCGCCCTCTACGACTCCCTCGGCGCACAATATCGCGGCGACCACTTCGCCTACGACATCCACTGGCTCTGCCTCGAATGGGAGGCGTGAGCATCCCTACGGCAGCGCCGCACGCCCGCGCAGGCTTGTTTTTTGAGGCAGCGGGAGGGCCGCGCTCCTGCGCGGCCGACCATCGCCCCCCCCACTGCGCGGGCTTGTTTTTTGAGGCCGCGGCGTCCGCCTTGCATCCTTTTGATACGATGTCATCTCCGCCGACTGCCAGGCCAACCGTGCTGCCAAGCCAACCACGCTGCCAGAATTGAAGCACAATTAGCGTTTTTAGCCTGTGCATTTAGAACAACAAGTGGCAAATGGCCTTCTGAACCTTTGAATATGAGCGTAATCTGATGGAAAAGAGTTCCGATAGACTTATATTATAGGAACGCTTGTTCCCCAAGATGGTCGGCACCTGTCTCATAAATGCAGACACGCTGAAGCGTGTGGAAGAGGAGCGATCCTCGAAAAGATGCCGCGCATCTCTTTGGAGGCCGCATTTGAACCACATTCTTTGGCACATGACAGCTCCAAGAGTGTGTTTAAGATCACTACCTACCATCTCGGGGAAGCGTATTAGGAATTAGGGCTTTGGAACAAATGTTTCCAAACTCTACAAACGGGAATCTCAAGAAGGGCGACCTTGAAATCATGACGACATAGCATAAGGCTGGAGACTGCGATGGGCGATAACTGGATGTCAAAGAAGGATATGACTGAGGAGGATATCAAGCTTCGGTTCATAACGCCCGCCATCACCAAGGCGCAATGGAGTTTCAGTGACATCACCATGGAGACCCAGGTGAAGTTCACCGACGGTAAAATCAGTCTCCAGGGAAACTTTCCACATCGGGAGCATCCCAAGAAAGCCGACTATCTTCTCTATCTGGGGCCTTGGAATCCCATAGCAGTCGTGGAGGCCAAGGACAACAATCATCTCTCCTCATACGGATTGCAGCAGGCCAAGGAATACGCGCAGATGCTGGACGTGCCGTTTGCCTACAGCTCCAACGGGGATTCCTTTGTGGAGTTCGACTTTTTGACGGGCGTGGAGCGAAACATCCCTATGGACGCCTTCCCCACAAAGGAGGAACTTATCGCCAGATACAAGGCAGGCGCAAATGGAGGGACTGGTCTGAGCGAAGCTGAAATCAAGGCCAGCGAGCAGCCATACTACACCAGTGCCAATACCTGGCCTCCTCGCTACTACCAGCGTGTGGCTGTCAATAGAACCATCGCGGCCATCGCCAGAGGCGAGCAGCGTCTTCTCCTTGCGATGGCCACGGGGACGGGCAAGACCTATACGGCGTTCCAAATCGTCTATCGTCTGCTGAAAAGCGGAACAAAGAAGAAGGTACTCTATCTGGCTGACCGCAACTTCCTCGTGGACACATCCATCCAGCAGGATTTCGCTCCGCTGGAGAAGTCCATCTACAAGGTCAACTACGCCACGGCTGATCCCGCCACCATAACCTCCCACGAGGTCTATTTTGCCCTCTATCAGCAACTGGCGGGTGAGAACGAGGACGAGCCGCACTACAAGGAGCTGTTCGCGCCCGATTTCTTCGACCTGGTGATTGTGGACGAGTGCCACCGCGGGTCCGCGAAGGCCGACAGCACCTGGCGCACCATCCTTGAATACTTCTCCCCTGCAACCCAGATTGGCATGACCGCAACGCCGAAGGAAACGAAATACATATCGAACATCGACTATTTCGGCAAGCCGCTTTACACATACAGCCTGCGGGACGGCATCGATGACGGCTTCCTTGCCCCGTTCCGCGTCATAAATGTGAAGACCAACATCGGTGACGGATGGCGGCCATATCTTGGACAGAAGGACATATTCGGCAACGTCATCGAGGACAGAATATACAACAACACCGACTATGACTACAACATCATTCTCCAGGACCGTCATCGCGAGGTCGCTCGGGAAATCACCGAGTTTCTGAAGCACACTGACCGAATGGCCAAGACCATCGTTTTCTGCGCCACGGAGGATCATGCCGAATACATGAGGCAGCAGCTGTGCCAGATGAACGCCGACATGTGCCGGCAACATCCCGACTACTGCGTTCGCATCACCGGCAGCGACACATACGGCAAGTCCAAATTGAGCTATTTCCTTTCGGTCGGCTCAAAGGTCCCCGTAATCGCCACGACCTCGCAGCTTCTGACCACAGGCGCGGACTGCAAGATGACGAAGCTGATTGTCATCGACAAGGTAATCAGCTCGCTCATCGAGTTCAAGCAAATCATCGGACGCGGCACCCGCATCCGCGAGCAGGACGGCAAGACACATTTCACGGTGATGGATTTCCGCAATGTCTCGCGCCTGTTCGCCGACCCGAACTGGGATGGCCCGATTGAGCAGGATCCGGGCTGGCCTCCGAAAGGCACGCCGCCAGAACCTCCAGGGCCAGGACCTGAACCGCCAGGACCTGGACCAGAACCGCCGCCGCCCGAACCACCCCAGCAGAAGCCCGTCGTCGATGTGGACGGATGCCCCGTGAAGGTCATCGGCAAGGGGGTCGCCATCTACGACACCAACGGCAAGCTGCTCCGCCAGGAAGACATCATCGACTACACCAAGACGAACATACGCGGCGAGTTCGCCCATCTGCATATGTTCATCGAGCGTTGGAACGCGGCGGGAAAGAAGGAGAGCATCGTGCTTCTTCTTCGGCAGCACGGCATTGACCTTCAGAAGCTGAAGGATGACATGAAGATGCCCGATGTGGATGACTTCGACTTCATCTGCCACGTGGCATACGACCAGAAGCCGCTGACCCGGCGCGAGCGCGCGGAGAATGTCCGCAAGACGGATTTCCTGAGCAAGTACGGGCCAGCCGCCCGCGAGGTGTTGGAGGCGTTGCTTGAAAGATACATGAACGCGGGCATCTACGACGTCGAGAACCCAAATGTGCTGTCTCTCTCTCCGTTCCTGCAGATGGGACGCCCGAATATAATCGCACAGCGCTTCGGTGGCCTTGACGGCTACCGAAGGGCGGTGGCTGAACTTGAGAATCTGCTCTACAAGGCGAGTTGACCCATGGCTAACATTTCAAATTTCGTCAAACGGATACGTGACATCATGCGCAATGACGCGGGCATCAACGGCGACGCCCAGCGCATCGAGCAGATGGTGTGGCTTCTTTTCCTGAAGGTCTATGCCAGCCAGGAGAACAAGTGGCGTTTCGATGCCGAAAGCAATGGGGAGACCTACACATCCATCATTCCAGAGAACTGTGGATGGAACGCCTGGGCGCACTGCGAGAACCCAAAGGACGCCATGACGGGTGATGCCTTGCTGGATTTCGTGAACAACACCCTGTTTCCGACCTTGAAGGGACTGAATGTCACGCCCCAGACGCCCATCAAGAAGGCCATTGTCAAGGCGACCTTCGAGGATGCGAAC
Organism: Lentisphaeria bacterium; assembly: GCA_016287975.1. The sequence continues at coordinate 6,608 of JAEEXV010000397.1, forward strand.
AACTACATGAAGGACGGAGTGCTGCTTCGGCAGATCGTCAACATCATCGACGAGCTGAATCTCGACGACTATGAGGAGAGCCACGCCTTCGGCGAAATCTACGAGACGATTCTCCGCGAGTTGCAGAGCGCAGGCTCCGCCGGCGAATTCTACACGCCACGCGCCGTCACGGACTTTATGGCGCAGATGATAAAGCCACGCATCGGCGAGAAGATGGCGGACTTCGCGTGCGGCACCGGCGGCTTCCTCATCAGCTGGCTCAAGGAGCTGGAGAAACAGAAATCCCGCCCCGAAGACGTGCCACTCTACGCAGATTCCATCTATGGCATCGAGAAGAAGCCGTTCCCGTATATGCTCTGCATCACAAATATGCTTCTGCATGACGTTGACGTGCCGCGCATCTACCACGACAACTCCCTGCTGAAGAATGTCCTGGACTACACGGAGGCCGACCGCTACGACGTGATTCTCATGAATCCCCCGTATGGAGGAAGCGAGAAGAAGGAGGTCCAGAACCATTTTCCCGATGACCTTGCCAGCAGCGAGACCGCCGACCTCTTCATGGCCGTCATCATGTACCGACTGAAGCAGAATGGACGCTGCGCAGTTGTTCTTCCCGATGGCTTCATGTTCGGCACGGACGGCGCGAAGTTCAACCTCAAGAAGAAGCTGCTGTCGGAGTTCAACCTGCACACGGTCGTCAGGCTGCCGCACAGTGTCTTCGCTCCATACACATCCATCACGACCAATCTGCTGTTCTTCGACCACACAGGGCCGACGCAGGAGACGTGGTTCTACCGTCTGGACATGCCAGACGGCTACAAGCACTTCTCAAAGACCAAGCCGATGAAGCAGGAGCATTTTGCCCCTGTAGTCGAGTGGTGGAATGACCGAAAGGAACTGTCGCTGGATGGAGCGGACAAGGCCCGTCGGTTCACTGCGAAGGAACTTGCTGAGAGGAATTATGACCTCGACCTCTGCGGCTTCCCGCACGAGGAGGAGGAGATTCTTCCACCCGCAGACCTCATCCGCCAGTATCAGGAGAAGCGCGCGACCCTTAACGCGGACATCGACCGCATTCTCGCGCAAATCACCGAAATCCTCGGCATCAATCTGGAGGACGGAAAATGACGGATGCCCTGGCAGTGTCTCGTGCCTGCCTCCCGACTACTCTGGTGCAACACCCTCTGTTATAGAAGCATGGAAAAAGAACTTGAAATATCAGCGGAAGTGCGCACGGCTGTAAACGCAATCAAAGCAGCCATCCTGCAAAGCCAATACAGGGCGGCCAAGGGCGTGAACTGCGAGCAGCTCTCCCTCTATTTTGGCATCGGGCGCTATATCTCCGAGCATTCGCGGGTCGGCTATTGGGGAACTGGCGCTATAGAGCGAATCAGTGAGCAGTTGCAGAGGGAGTTGCCAGGCTTAAGGGGATTCGGCGCGCGGAATTTGAAGAACATGCGGACTTTTTACGAGGAATGGCAGTCCTCTCTTAATTCGGCAGCCGTGGCTGCCGAATTGCCGCAACAGGCGGCTGCAGAGCGACATGCGGAGGTTGCGGAAATTGTTGACTGTTCCTCGTTGATGCCGTCAAATCGGCAGCCAGCGGCTGCCGATTTGGACATAAGCGAGTTTGTCGGCCTGGGCTTTACCCATCACATAGAGATCCTCGCGAAGACCAAGAATCTTGACGAGCGCATCTTCTATATTCACCAGGCGTTTGTAAACCAATGGGATAAATACCATCTGCGAGAGGAGCTGAAAGCAGACTTCTACCATCATCAGGGAAAGCTGCCGAACAACTTCGGAAAGGCAATGCCCGACAAGAAGTCCGCCTTGAAGGCGCTGGAGATGTTCAAGGACGAGTATCTGCTGGATTTCATCAATGTGGAGGAGATTGGAGAGCGCGACAAGGCGGATGTGGACGAAAGGGAGGTCGAGAACTCCATCGTCCATAACGTGAAGAACTTCATCATGACCTTCGGGCGCGACTTCGCCTTTGTGGGCAACCAGTATCATCTGGAGAAATATGGCATAGACTTCTTCCCCGACCTTCTTTTCTACAATCGTGAACTGGCGGCGCTGGTGGTCGTGGAATTGAAGCGGGGCGACTTCAAGCCAGCGTATCTTGGACAGCTTAGCGCCTATCTTCGGGTGCTGGACGCCGAGGTGAAAAAGCCCTTTGAGAATCCAAGCATAGGCATTGTTCTGTGCAAGCAGGCCGACAGAAGCATTGTGGAGTTCCTCATTCAGGGATATGACAACCCGATGGGTGTCGCTACGTACAAGACGGCGGATGATGTCCGCAAGGTGCTGCCGACCGAAGAGGAATTGCGCAGAGTAATGGACGAGGAAGGATGACCACGATGACAGGACAGCAGCTGAAAAACTCCATCCTTCAAATGGCGGTCCAGGGCAAACTGGTTCCGCAGGACCCGAATGACGACCCCGCCAGCGTCCTGCTGGAGCGCATTCGCAAGGAGAAGGAACGTCTCGTCAGGGAAAAGAAAATCAAGCCCGAAAAGAATCCTTCTGTCATCTTCCGTGGTGCTGATAACCTGCCTTATGAGAAACGCGGCAAGGAAGTCCGCTGCATCGCCGA
>JAEEXV010000398.1 GCA_016287975.1 Lentisphaeria bacterium
CGCTGCAGGACGCCCTTGCGGGAGACATAGAGGTTCTGGCCGCCATTGCCGAAGCGGCCGCGTCGGAAGGCCTCGAAGCCGTCCGTGAGCCAGGGGGTATGGGACATGGGACTTGCCTTTTTTTTAAGGGGCGGGGTTTTAGGGGGCTATAAGCAGGGATTCAAGGGATAAAAGGGATTCAAGGGATGTGCTGGGTTTCAGGAGAGAACGGGGGCGGGGTTATTTTTGGTAGAGCCGGACGTAGTCGACGGTCCAGGTGGTGGAGAATTCCTTGAGGTTGAGGATTTCGGGGTTTCGGCCGCCGAAGGAGAGGATGATGTTGTGGGGGCAGACGGGGATGGGGTGGTCCTTGGTGTTGAGGTGCCAGCTCTGGACGCCGTCGATGAAGAAGAAGAGGTCGGTGGGGGTCCATTCGAGGCCGACGGTGTGGAAGCCGTCGTGGAGGCCGGGGGCGTGCCGGGCGCGGGTGCCGCCGGAGAAGGAGAGGCGCTTGTTGAGTTCGGGGACGAGGCTGTACCAGTGGGTGGTGTGGGAGAGGGTTTCGCCGAAGGGGTTGACGCACTCCATGATGTCGATCTCCATGCCCTTGTGGACGGGGTCGCGGGCGTCCATCTTGCCTTCGGGGAGCATCCAGAAGGAGGCGTTGGCGAGGGGGGTGTCGTGGAGTTTGAAGCGGCATTCGACGTAGCCGTAGGTGAAGGGCTTGTGCCTGGCGGTGCTGAGCCGCGGGGATTCGACCTTGCCGTTTTTGCCGAGGCGGGTGGTCATGATGAGATGGCCCTTTCCGTCGAGGGCGACGCAGTCGGGGGTGAGGATGTATTGGCGCGTGCCCTTGAAGTCCATGTCATAGACAAGCCATTTGGATTCATCGACCTTGGTGCCGTCGAACTCGTCGCTCCAGACGAGTTTGTATTCGGGGGAGGGCGGGCCCGCGCGGAGCTTGCCCTCGGCGCGTGCCTTGTCGTAGTTGGCCTCGAACTTGTCGTTGCCGTATTTGTTGCGGGAACCCGCGATGGCCTTGGGGGAGATGGCTTCGAGGATGACGCGGTCGACCTCGATCCAGCCGCCGCCGTTGCCAGAGCGGTAGATGATGCCCTCGTATTCGCCAGAGGAGGATTCGGCGGGGGTGAACTCGACCTCGAAATACTGCCAGTCGGGCTTGATGTCCTTGTCGGTGAAGAAGTATCCCCGAATCTTGGACCAGCGCGGCCCCGCGGTGCCGATATGCCCGTCCATGCGTCCAGTGAAGCCGCCGCCGCGGATGTATCCGCTCAGGCGGTACTTTTCGCCTGCGACGAGGACGAGGCCGTTCTGGCGGAGGGCCATGGCCTTGCCTGGGTTGCCAGGCAGGTGGATGGAGCGGCCGCCGTGGCGGCTTTCGCCGTAGGACTCGCCGCCATAGCAGTTCCAGCCCGGGGCGGGGGGCTTGGGGCCGCCTTCGCGGAAGTAGCTGTTGACGAGCAGGTTCGGGATCATGATCTCGAGGCGGTCGTCCAGCGGGCGCGAGGAGGCGGGGACGACCTTGCAGGAGAGGACGCCGTCGCGCAGGCCGCTTCGGGCGGCGGGGGTCGGGGCGGGGGCGGCGGCGGGCTTGCCGCGGACGATGCGGAGGTTCTTGACGGAGAGGGAGTAGTCGTCGCCTGGTTTGGCGGAGCGTCCAGCGATGCAGAAGGCGATGCTGTCGAGGACGGCGTCCTTTTTCTTCGCGACGAGGGGGACGAGGACGGGGGTCCAGGCGCCTGGCTGCAACTGGATGACTTTCTGCAGGAAGTCGGGCATCGGGCGCGGGACGACGCGGAAGGCGAGCGCGCCCGAGCGGTTTTCAACGAGGGCGTCGAAGGCGAGGCAGAGGTCGTTGGCGCCTGCGGGGAGGGTGGGCTTGATGGCGCGGATGGCCTGCGGCCAGCCGTAGACGGTCTTGGGATCCTCGACGTGGAAGTCGATTTTCAGCGTCCCGTCCTGGATGGCGGCCTTGATGACACCAGGGGTGTTGCGGGGCTCCAGCCGCCACGACTTGATGTTGTCGAAGGATTCCGTGTAGAGGGCGGCGGGCGCGGCCGCAAGGAACGTGGCCAGCGTGAGGAGAAGAAGGGTGGGTTTCATGATGGATGAGGAGGACGGCATGGTCAGGTTCGGCTTTTGAGGCAGCGGGAGGCCGCGCTCCTGCGCGGCCGCCCTGGATGGTCAGGTTCGGCTTTTGAGGCAACGGGAGGGCCGCGCTTCTGCGCGGCCGCCCTGCGTGGTCAGGTTCGGCTTTTGAGGCAGCGGGAGGGCCGCGCTCCTGCGCGGCCGCCCTGCATGGTCGGGATGGTCAGGTTCGGCTTGTGAAGGGCCGCGCTCCTGCGCGGCCGTCTGGCAAAGTCGTAATGGCTCAGTAGTAGCTCCAGCCGCCGAACCAGAGTTTGTAGGCGAGTCTGCCTGCGTCGCCGCCGTCGCCGACGCCGTGGCTGACTTCCAGCGGGAACTGCTCGCGTTTCAGGGTGCCGACATGTCCGTCGGTGTAGAGGACGTTGCCAGAGCCGCCGTGGCGGCCGATGGCGGCGCGGGAGGTGTCGTAGCTGGCGCCAGCGGTGGTCCACTGCTGCACGATGGTATAGTAGGAGTTCCAGCGGTTGTCCATTGCGAGCATCATCTGGGCGTAGCTGCACTTGCCGTTGAGGAATCCAGGGACGCCCCAGCGGTCCTTGCCGCTGCCGTTCCAGTAGCCGTATGCGGCGGCGAAGAATCCGTAGTAGTTGATGCCGTAGTCGAAGGTCCAGGTGTTCGTGGGCGGCGTAGTGGAGGCGGCGCAGAGGAAGTGCTTCTGGATGATGCCGCGCTCCTGGGGCGAGTTCAGGTGGCCGATGAGGTAGGGGGAGAGCATGCGCGTCCAGATGCGGGCCTCCTCGGGCTGGGCGGAGACCTCGTCGCCGCGGTCGGCGCGGACGCCGTTGGAGGTGGAGCCCTGCTGCATGGTGAAGTAGCGCTGGTTGTCGTCGGCGTACATGAGTTCGGCGGTGCCGAAGGACTTCTCGGTGTTGACGCACTTGATGGCCTTGGCCTTGTCGCGGGCCTTGGAGAGGGCGGGCAGGAGCATCGAGGCGAGAATCGCGATGATCGCGATGACGACGAGAAGTTCGATCAGGGTGAAGGCGGTCTTGTGCATGGGGGGAGTTCCTTTGATTGAACGGGGCGCGGGGGCGGCCGCCTTGGGTTACATCGGGCGATAGGGGGAGGGCTGGAGCCAGAGGCTGTATTTGGCGTTGCGGTGGCCGCCGTATTTCCCTTCGCCGAGGTAGCCAGCAAGGATGCTGCGCCCCACGGCCTCGACGTGTCCGTCGAGGAAGCCAGTGTTGGAACGGCCGTTGTGGCGCAGGTCGAAGTGGTATGGATAGAGGGCCGTTGCGACGGGGGACCATTCGGTGTTGGCGCCAGAGATGCTTGCGGCGGAAATGTAGGCGGGGGTGATGAAGCTGCCGTTGCGGAGGACGCCGGAATCCGCGATCCACATCACCTTGGAGGTGCCGACGGTCGCGGGCAGATCGGGCAGGTAGGTCGTGTAGGTCTTGCCGCTGCTGGTGAAACTGCCCTTGAGCCAGTTGTTGAGAAGGGAGTTGCTCCATTCATAGTGCAGCCCGTAGGAGGAGTTGCACTCCTCCATGGCGGCGGACTGCACCGACGGGCAGCTGAAGAGGTGCCGGTTGCTCCACGGCAATTTCTTGCTGGTCGCGGTGGATTTGGGGACGCCAGGGCTGCCGCTCTTGTCCGCGTACCCCAAGTCCGCCAGGAGGTAGGGCCAGGCGGCATAGTGCGAGATGCCGTCCTTGTTGGTGTAGGAACTTATGGCACACCAGTGCGGAATGCCCTTGCCGTCGTTCCAGTACATCTGCTCGGCCAGCATGATCTGCTTCAGATTCGAGGCGCAGGAGATGGCACGGGCCTTTTCGCGCGCCTTGGAAAGCGCGGGCAGGAGCATGGAGGCGAGGATCGCGATGATCGCGATGACGACGAGGAGTTCGATGAGGGTGAAGTTTTTACGGGGGAGGGTAGTCATGGTGATTCTCCTTGATTGCGGGTCAGTAGTCTCCGAGCCAGAACATCGTGAAGACCTTATAGGCGGGCTCCCTCCAGGTGACGTCGGTGCCTTCGAGGAGTTTGTCGCGGGAACGGTATTCGACGTGTCCGTCGGCGAAGGTGACATTGGCGCCGTTGTTGTGTCGGACGGCGCTTTTCGCGTAGGTAATCTGGGCATCGGTGGAGTTGTTGGTATACATGGTGGGCAGCATGTAGGTGTTGCTGTTGCGGCCGTCGAAGATCATGCCGATGCGGGAGTAGGGTGCGGAGCCGTTCAGGATGCGGTTGGCGTATTCCTTGTTGCCTGCGAGGTTGTCGTGGTAGTAGACATACGGCACATCGGTGAAGAGGTAGTAGTTGATGGAGTAGTCGAAGGTCCACCAGTTGGGGATGGTGGCGGTCTCGGCGGGGCAGCGCATCGCATTGGCGAACCGGGATGTGCCGCCGGCGCGCTGGGAGGCGTTGCCGGTGATGACATCGTAGCCCAGGTAGCCCGCGATCTTGGGCCACCAGTAGGCGTACTGGGTGACCACGCTGCTGCCTTCCAGCCACATCTTTTCGACGGAGCCGGCCGAGCAGTAGGAGGTGCGCAGTTGCAGGGCAAACCAGCTGCCGTTGTCGTTCTTGTACATGACCTGCCCGAGGCCGAGTTGCTTGCACTTGTTGACGCAGGCGATGATCTTGGCCTTGTCGCGCGCCTTGGAGAGGGCGGGCAGGAGCATGGAGGCGAGAATCGCGATGATTGCGATGACGACGAGGAGTTCGATGAGGGTGAAGGTTCTGCGCATGGTCGTCTCCGAAGTGGGGTGGAATTAGTATTTGCCGAACCAGAACATCTGGGAGATGGCGGTCGCGCTGCGGGCGATGTAGTCGACGGAGCGGGTTTCGACGTGTCCGTCGGCGTAGGTGACGTTGGCGGCGTTGTTGTGGCGGGAGGCGCTCTTCATGTTGGTCATCTTGGCCTCGGTCGAGGTGTCGGTCCAGGTGGTGGGGAGGACGTAGTGCGAGGAGATGCGTCCGTCGAAGATCATGGCGATGCGGGAGTAGGCGGCGGAGCCGTTGAGGATGCGGTTGATCCAGTCTTGGTTGGCGCCAGTATGGTAGGCGACATTGTAGTAGCAGTCGGTGAAGGCGTAGTAGTTGACGGCGTAGTCGAAGGTCCACCAGTTGGGGAGGACGCGGCTTTCGGCGGGGCAGCGCATCATGGTGGCGAATCTGGAGGTGGCGCCAGCGCGCTGGGAGGCGTTGCCCGTGTTGACGTCGATGCCCAGGTAGCCCGCGAGTTTGGGCCACCAGTAGGCGTACTGGGTGGTGGCGCCGCCTTTGCCGTCCGACTCCATCTTTTCGACGGATTCGGCAGTACAGTAGGAGGTGCGCAGATGCAGGGCGTACCAGCTGCTGTTGTCGTTGCGGTAGAGATTCTGGGCGAGGCCGAGCTGCTTGCACTTGTTGACGCAGGCGATGGTCTTGGCCTTGTCGCGTGCCTTGGAGAGGGCGGGCAGGAGCATGGAGGCGAGGATGGCGATGATCGCGATGACGACGAGCAATTCGATGAGGGTGAAGGTTCTGCGCATGGTCAATTCTCTCCTGGATCGGGGGTGAAGGAAAAGTCGGAACGTGTTTAATTATACGATGGAAACGGGGAAAATCAAGGCTTCATCTTAAGGCTTTTGACGAATCTGCGGTTGAAGACGTTGCGGAGGATGCCCTCGGACTGGTAGAAGTAGAGGCCCGTGGCGCCCTGCGAGAGGTAGCGTTCGGCGAGTTCGGCGTATTCGTCGGGTCGGACGAGGAGCCCGCCGCCGTATCCGCCGTGGTTGAGGCTCCAGCCGTCGAGCATTCCGTAGAGGGTCTTGCCGTACTTCTGCGTGAGCTGGTAGAAAGGCACGAGGTCGACGGGCGGCCAGATGGACATGAGGTTGGAGGGGACGATGGAGTCGACGAGATCCTCCTTCAGGAGGATTTCGACGGCCTGGTAGTATTCGGGGTATCCTGCGACGAAGCTGATGTTGATTTCAAGTTCGGCGCGTCGCGCGGGGCCGAGTTTCTCGACGATCTTTCGGTGGAGGTCGACGATGTTCTTGACGCTCATGTACTCTGGGTAGCGGGTGTGGGAGACGGCGATGCCGTCGATGTCGTAGCGCGCCATCTCGCGGAAGTGCTCGGCGGCGAAGTCGACGACCTCGGGGATGTCGAAGTCGAGCGAGTGGTGGTGGTAGTACTGCGGGTGGTCGACGGCGAACTTGGATTCGAGGGTGGTGCCCTTGTAGGGGGTGTTGACGCCCATGTTGCCGAGGAACTTGATGCCGCGCTTGTGGCAGGCGGCGGGCAGTTCCTTCATGATGTCCATGTTCCGCATCATCAGCGCGGGGCCGACGGAGGACTGGCGGTCGTCGCCCGAGACGGCGCCCTCGCGCCCGCGCCCGCCGACGGTGTTCGGATAGAGGACGAAGGAGCCGACGCGGCCCATCTGGCAGACGACCTTGTCGACGCCGAGGTCGACGTAGCGGTCGGCGATGGCCTCGGCGTCCTCGGGCTTGATGAGGAAGTGGGTGTAGGCGAGGGAGTAGGGCTCGCTGTAGAAGATGATCTCGCGGGGGCGCTGCGGGAAGGAGAGGGGGGGGACGGCGGGGCGGTCGGCGGGGACGAGTTTCAGGTAGAAGATGTCGCCGAAGCGGCGCAGGCGGTTGACGCGTGAACTGGCGCACTGGTGGATGGCGATGGTGTCTTCGGGGGTGAAGTCGGCCTGGGCGACGTAGATTTCCTTCCAGAACTTGTTGAAGGGGATCATGCGGGGGCCGATCATGACGGTCTGGGGGACTTTGAGTCCAGGCAGTTCGAAGTCGCATTCGAGGACGTGCTCCTTCATGCAGACGTAGAGGTCGTATCTGCCCGAGAGTCTCGGGCAGTAGCGCAGGGGCTTGACCTCCTCCTGGCCGAAGAGGGTGAGGCGCGGGGGGCCGAAGGTGCAGTTGGCGACGCACCAGCCGTGCGGGGCGTTGGCGGGATCCTCCTGGCGGCAGGGCTCCATGCCCTCGTAGGTGTTGAGCGGGGTGTCGGACCAGTCGGACCAGTTCTTGAGGACGACGGTGGCGCCGTAGTCGGGATGGACCTCGACCTCCTCGATGGAGACGGGGCGGCCGCCCGAGGCCGCGCGGGTGATCTTCAGGCGCGCGACGCCGCCCTCGGGGACGCCGCCGAAGTTGACGGTGAAGTTCCAGTAGACCTGGTTGTCCCGCACCATGCGCTCGGGGACGAGGCCGCAGTATTCGGTCGCCCAGTCCCAGTCCTGGCTGTTGTGCGGCGCGAAGAGCGATTCCTCGGTCAGGTTGGGCATGACGCAGGCGGGCTCCCAGCGCCCGTCCTTGAGGAACTGCACCTGCACGGCGCCGCCTTTGGGGAGGTCGAGTTCGCCGAGGACTAAAAAACCATGCCAGTTGGTGAATTTCATGGCGGGGCTACAAGAAGGGATTGAAGGGATTGAAGGGATTGAAGGGATTCAAGGGATTGAAGGGATTCAAGGGATGAGCAGTGAACGGGAGGGCCGCGCTCCCGCGCGGCCGCCGCCTGCCCTGTTCGGTGCCGCCGGCGAAAAGCCGGCGGGATTTTAGCGCATCTTCGTGGCTTCGAGAATCATGCGGGCGTGCCAGTCGCGGCCGACGGGGATTTCGCAGGTGTTGAAGACGGGTTCGAAGGTGAGGATGGCGCCGCCCGCGAAGCTGACGAATCCGTGGAAGTCGACGGCGGGGGCGAGGGTGACCTTGAGGGCGACCTTGCCGTCGGCGGTGACGAAGGTGGCTTCGGGCTTGGCGATTTCGACGACGCGGCGCTGGGAGCGATAGTCGGGGGACTTCCCGAAGAGCACCCTGAGGACCTCCTCGTTGGCGGGGGACTGCGCCAGTTTGTAGAGGACATGCCTGGTGGCCGCGGGGACGACCAGCGGCTTGCCGTCGGCGGCGGTGAAGCGTGCGGTGCCTGGGGCGCCGTTGGCGCTCTGCATGGGGCCAGGGAGGTTCTGGTAGCGGTATGCGAAGCGGATGGTGTCGTTGTAGGGGTTGCGGAAGGTGGAGTCGATCTGCACACGGTCGGCGGTGAAGGCGATGCGCTTGACCAGGACGGCGCGGTCATACTGCGGGGCGTCGTTGACGTTGAGGGTGCGGGTGAACTCGAGGGCGACGCCGCCAGGGATGGCCTCGGCCTTGGTCAGCTGGAAGGGGCGGTTGAAGCGGACGGGCGGCACCCACGGGCCGTCCATCCCCAGGCCCATGCCGTCGTCTCCGCAGCAGAGTTCGCGGCCGTTGAATCGCCAGGATGCGAGGAAGGCACCGCGGTCGGGGTCGAGTTTCCAGACGCTGTCGCCGCACTGGATGGTGAGGATGGTGCGGTCGGAGGAGCCGCCAGTGGCGAGGGTGTCGTAGGAACTGACGCGCTCGGTGGGGCGGGCGGCGCCCTTGACGACGGTCGCGGAGATGGCGACGCCAGGCGCGCGGAAGCCCTGGAGCAGTTTCACGTCGGCGGGCGTCTCGGCGGGCTTGGCCTGGGCGTTGACGAAGGCGTTTTCCTCGGCGGCGGCCTTGGTGATGGCGGGCAGGCGCCTGGCGAGCAGCGCGCGGACCTCGGCGGCGGAGAGGGCGCCTTTGGGCGCGGCGGTGTCGGCGGTCGGCTCGACGAGATAGAAGCGCCAGCGCAGGGCGGGGGCGTGGAGGACGAGGGCGCCGCCCTTCGCGAGCTGGGCGCCCGTGAAGTTCCTGCCCTGCCCGTCGGCGAAGGCGGTTCCCGAGACGGCGTCGCGCACGAGGTAGCGCTGGTTCGGCTGGAGGCCTGCGAGCGGCGCGGTGAAGAAGGCCTCGCCGTATTCCCAGAAGTTTCCGACAGCGAGGCAGAGGCCGCCGTCCCTGGCGAAGGGGACGACCTGCAGGGAGGAGATGGGGCGGTCGGGGGCGTTGAGTTCGGCGTAGAGCGGGCGCGGGAAGGGGGTGAGGAGTTCGACGGCGGGCTGCGGGAGCGCCTTGCCCTCCATCACGTAGCGCTCGGTGCGGGCGACGGCGGTGTTGGCGTCGGCGAGGGCCTTCCAGTAGCGGGCGTCATAGCCCGCGGGGAAGTAGTAGGGGGTGGAGCCCTGCCAGCCGCCGACGTAGACGCTCAGGGTGTCCATGGCGAGTTGCTCTGGGGAGACGAGCATGTTGACGCAGAGGCCGTTGGGGAAGGCGAGGAGTCTGGGGCGCTTCGCGGAGTCCTTGACGGCGAGGTCGAGGAAGCGGACGGCGCTGCGGGCCATGGTGAGCATGCGGATGCGGCTGCCTGGGAGGTCGCGCTTGAGGTCGCGCCAGTGGTGGGCGAGGTAGGGCCCCCAGGGGTTGATCCACTTGATGCGGTCGGCGTAGAAGCGGACGGCGAAGGCGTTGGTGTCGGTGAGGTTGAAGTCGCTGTCGAGGACGATGTCGCGGGTGATCATCGGCATGAAGCCCGAGCCCTTCTTGCCTGCGGCCTTGGCGATGGCGTTGATGTCCTTTTCGAAGGTCTCGAGGTAGAGGGCGTGCTGGTGGCTCTTGAAGTTGAGCCACTGGTTGCGGTATTTGGCCATGATGGCGGCGGGCCAGGCGGCCTCGACCTCGGCGGCGGGGAGTTTGGAGTAGGCGATGAAGTCCTTCTTGCAGTTGTCGCAGAAGCAGCCGCCCGAGGTCTGGGCGTGGCCAGGCTCCCAGTTGGACATGAAGTAGTCGCGCTGGCCGATCAGCTGGCGGATTTCGCCGAGGATGGTCTCCTGGTAGAAGGGGGTGCGGTAGATGACGGTGGTGGGGCAGTTGAGGTGGAAGCGCCCGTTGTAGTCGGAGACGGGCTTGCCGTCGACGCCGATGAAGTGGGTGTAGGCGGGGCGCTTGTCGGGGGGGATGGGGCAGGCGTAGCCGTTGGCGATGAAGCGGGAGCTGCCCAGGCAGGGGATGCCGTGGGAGTGGATGGCGTCGGTGACGTATTTTTCGCAGTTGAAGTTGAAGAAGACGTTGAAGCCCATTCCTGCGTATTCGCGGGCGAACTGGCGGAAGGCGTCTTGGGGGAGGAGGGTGTCGCGGGAGTCGTAGATGCCGCTCTGGAAGAGGCGTGGGCGCTCGCCGTGGATGGCGGGCATGACGCGGAGGAAGCAGGTCTTGACGGGGCCTTCATAGCCGTCGTCGAAGGCCTGGTAGGTCATCGGGTAGAGCTTGTCGGAGGGGGCGGCGTCGGTGGTGACGGCGAAGAGGAGTGGGAAGGAGCCCGCGTAGTCCTTGGCGGCGAGGATGTCCCAGCGGTATTCGCGGAAACCGAAGGTGCAGGTGTGGGAGCCGTCGGGGTTGGGCTGGTCGGAGAAGTAGTTGGCGAGGAGGAACGGTGCGGGGGCGACGTGGCGGAATGGCGGGGGGATGGTGACGCGGAGGCGCGGGTGGACGGCCTTTCGGGTGCTCTGGTTGATGGGGAAGAAGGATACGAAGCCGATCTGTCCCTGGGGGATGTGGCACTGGTTGTCGAGGACGCCCATCGGGAAGAGGGTGGCGTCGAAGCCGTCGGGGGCGGTGGTCTCGACGAGGCCGACAATCTGGTATTCGACCTTGCCGAGGTTCTGGAGCCCGAAGTGGACGCGGAGGAAGGCGGTGCCCTCGGGGGTGCGGATGTCGTAGGTGAGTTCCTGCCAGGCGGGGGTGGGGATGGTGGTGACGTAGTTGGAGCGGACGCCAGGCACGTACTTGCGGTCGGGGCCGAAGTAGTCGACGGTGAGGACGGTGCGGTTGGCGGAGGCGGGTGCGGGGGTCTCGCCGCGCACGCGGTAGGTCAGGCGGTAGTTGCGGTTGGGCTGCACGGGCAGGGGCTGCGTCGGCATGAGCCGCGCGTGGTAGATGGGCATGCCGCGGTCGGTGCGGTACTGGTTGATGGAGGCGGGCGTCTCGATCGAATAGGTCGGCACGCCGCCCTCGACGCGCGCGGACTGCTTGACGAGCGCGCGCATCTGCTTCTCCTTCTGCGCCCACTCGGCGTTCCAGCCGCCTGGGACGCTGCCGCGGTTGGCGCCGCTGCCGAGCGTCCAGTCGGTGATGGCGATCGGCAGCAGGTTCTTGCCGCCGCTCTTGGCGGCGGCGGCACGCTCGCGCGCGCCCTGGAAGAAGTCGACGCTGGTGAGGCCGCCAGAGGGCAGGGCGGAATCGGCGGCGGCGAAGAGCGCGGCGGCGGCGAGAAGCAGGATGGCGAGGGTGTTCTTCATGGCGGGCGATTCAAGGGAGGGCGAAGGGATCGAAGGGATTGAAGGGATTGAAGGGATTGAAGGGATTGAAGGGATGGTGGGCGGTGGGCAGGGTTAGATTTCGATTCCGAGTGCCTTTGCCTTGTAGAATGCGGCGGCGGGGTAGAGGGGGGCGTAGGTGGTGTGGCGGGTGAGGTCGAGTTTGCCGATGACGAAGCGGAAGAGGCGGCGCTGCAGGTCGGTCACGTTGCGCAGGCTCTCGGGGAGGAGCAGGGTGTTGAGGAGGCTCTCGCCGCATTCGCGGATGGGGTGGTACGAGAGGCGGTAGGCCTCGGTCTTGTCGGGGATGAAATGCCCGCAGCCTGGAATGGAGGTTCCGTGGTGGACGTCGCGCCAGTTACCAGGGAGGGCGCTGAAGTCGGTGGCGTAGCTTTCGTCGACGGCGCGCAGCAGGTTGAAGCGGGAGTATTCGTCGATGAGGCGCATGACGGCGAGGCATTTCTCGCGTGCGGCGGCGTCGGGCTCGACGTCATGGAGGAGGCGGATGCTGCAGAGCATCTGGAGGAGCGCGTAGCTGTGGTAGGAGTGGTCGCCGAGGCCGAGGCTCTGCGCCAGGGCGTCGTCGCGCCACTGGAGGCAGCACTGGCGCCAATGGTCGTCGCCAGTGACATCCCAGGCGGCGGCGTAGGCCATGGGGAGGCGTGCGGCCTCGTGGGCGTTCACGTGGGCCATCTTGCAGACGGAGGAGCGGGGTTCGCCGAAGTCGCCTCGGGGGAGGGTCCAGTTGTTTTCCTCGGTGACGTAGGTCTCGAAGAAGCGGGCGACCTCGACGAGGAGGCGCGCGCACTCGGCCTTTGCTTCGGCAGAGGCGAGCGTCGAGTGGAAGTAGCGCCAGAGGCCGTAGATGAAGTGAGTGTACTGGTCGCGGGAACTCTCGGGGAAGAAGCTTTTGCCGTCGATGGGCGAGACGCTGCGCGCGACGAAGCCAGGGACGCCCGCGACCTCGGCGCAGCGCCTGAGCCCCGCGAAGATCTTCGCGGCCCACTCGGCGTCGCCCAGGTCGATGTACATGTCGAGGGCGACGCCGCCGTTGATGACCGAATCCTCCATGCCCGCGGCCCAGCCGCAGGGGTTCGGGAGACGTTGCGCGATCTCCTCGGGCGTCGGCAGGTGGTCGAAGTACTTCCCTGGCTCCAGCGAGGAGCGGTAGTCGTAGATGAGGCTCATCTTCGGGACGAAGAGAACCGTCTCGATGTACTGGCGGCACTGGGCGATGCTGGCGGTGAAGTCGTTCATGGCTTGCGGGCGGATTTTGCCTTGGACGGCGCGTCCTTGGCGTTTTTTATGGAAGGATGGAGGAAGTCGGTGGCATCTATGCCGTCGGTCGCATTGTTGAAATGCTTGCTGTGCAGGATTTTCGCGGCTTTCGCGGCGTCCTTGGCGCGGAGCGCCTCGAAGACCTCGCGGTGGGTCTTGTGCGCGCCGACGGTGCGCTCTGGGGAGGGCAGGATGGCGGGGTGGGTCTGGATGACGATCAGGTTGTACATCTTCTGCAGGAAGACATCGTGCGCCGCGTTCACCAGCGCGTGGTGGAAGGCGGAATCCAGCACGGGATAGTCCGCCCAGCGCTTCTCCGCGATCACCTTGTCCGAATCCTCCAGGATCAGCATCATCCGCAGGATGTCCTCCCGCGTCGCCCGCGTCTCCGCCAGCCGCAGGGCCTCGCACTCGATCGCGCTGCGGATGCTGTAGTATGTCTTCAAGGTCGTCTTGCTGTAGTCCACCCGACGGTAGCCGCGCTTCGGCAGGCACTCCAGCACTCCCTCCCCCTCGAACTGCAGCAGGATCTTCCGCGCCGAACTGCGGTTCAGACCAAAGCGCTCCGCAATGCTCCGCTCGCTCACAAACGACTCCTGCGCCGTGTGGTTCAGGGTCGAGATGTAGCGTCGGATCTCCGACAGCATCTGCAGGTCTTCGTCACTCATGGGGGATTGGAAAAAGGCGGGAAAGAAAATTGCAAGAGCGGGGTGCGCACTTCTTTTCCCGGCGAAGAATCGCCGGGCACGGAACCCATTCTGGAAATCTGGTTACCAGTTGCCATAATGTAACGGGTGGTGCGGAAATGTCAAATGGGGGCGGGGATGAAAATGGAGTGGCGTGGCTATTGGAGGGCGGCGCCGATCATTTCGGGGGTTCGGACGCGGGCGAGGACGCCGTCGTTCGTTGGGATGCCGTTCCATCCGAGGAAGATATTTCGCATGGAGGCGATTTCGTCGTCGGTGATGCCGATGGTTCGGAGGTAGTTTTCGGCCTGTTGCATGAGGTTTCCGCCGTTTGGGGAGGATGCGGCGATGCGCTGGAGCCAGGCCTGGAGATAGGGGATGGTTCTGGCGCGCGGGAAGAAGGAGAGCGAGCTGAGTTCGTATTCGGTGAAGATCTGCTCCTCGCCCATTCCGAGGATTGCCTGGAGGAGGATGACGACCTCGCCAGTGCGGTCGATGCCGCCGCTGCAGTGGCAGTAGACGGGATAGAGTTTCGGGTCGGCGAGGGCGCGGAAGGTGTCGCGCCAGAGGTCGTTCTGTTCGTTGGTGAAGGGCTTGTAGGCGTTGATGTGATAGCGGCGCCATGCGATGTCCGCGCCCAGTTCGGATTCCCGCTGGTCTCCGACCTGGGTTTCGTAGCGCAGGTCGAGGTCGCAGCGGATGCCGAGCGCCTCGCGCAGGAAGCGTCGGTTGGCCTCGCCGAAGGGCTGGAAGAAGGAGAAGGCGGAGCCGCGGTAGAGGAGGCCCTGGCGCACGCGGCCGCCGAAGGCGCTCGGGGCGCCGCCGATGTCCCGCACATTCACTGGCCCTGCGGGCAGGGGGTCGGGGAGGGCGATCAGGCGCGGCGTCGCCGCCGTGCGGAAGTCCGCCTCGGCGGCGGCGCCTGCGGCGTCCGTCACGCGCCAATGGTATCGGGTCGCGACGTGGAGGTTGAAGAGCGCGGCGCGGGGTTCGGCCAGCCCGTCGAGCGTCCTGGCGGGCGCGTCGGGGGAGGTGACCTCCAGACGGTAGGGGGCGGCGCCGCCCTGCCACGCGAAACGGACGGGCTCGGGGAAGTGGACATCCTCCGCGATGCCGTAGCCCTCCCCGTCGCGCGGCGTCAGCGTGCGGGCCAGCAAAATGTTCTTCCAGTCCTCGTCCAGCAGGGACACCGCCATCCCCGACAGGGGGGACGACAACGACAATCCAGCGCTCATGCGGCCACGGCCTCCATGTGAAATCACGTTTTCTGGCAAACTGGTTACCATTCGGGTTAATATATTATGGCGCGGGACATTCCGCATCGGGTTTTCGACACAGAAGGAGAATGGTCGCATGGCCGCCAAGCGAATCGAAGGGATTGTGACGCCAGTGGTGACGCCGTTGACGGCGGCGGGTGGATTGGATCGGGAAGGCGTCTTCCGCCATCAGGATTTTCTGCTGAGGCACGGCATCGCCGCGATCTTCGTGCTGGGGACGACGGGGGAGGGGCCCGCGCTGCCGCCGCCTCTGCGGGAGGAGATGATCCGCGCGTCGCGCGAGGCGACGGCGGGCCGCGCGCCGCTGCTGGTGGGGATATCGTCGGCGTCGGTGGAGGAATCGCTGTCGCTGGCGCGCTTCGCGGCGTCGGCGGGGGCGGAGGGCGTGGTGGCGGCGCCGCCGTGCTATCTGCCGCTGGAGGCGCCCGAACTGCTGGAGTTCTACCGCATCCTCGCCTCGGAGCAGCCGCTGCCGCTCTACATCTACAACATGCCCGCGATGACGAAGATCACGCTGCCGCCCGAACTGGTGATCCGCATCGCGGAACTCCCGAATGTCGTCGGCTACAAGGACAGCGCGGGGGACTTCGCCGCCTTCGAGGTCGTCGCGAAGGCCCTGCGCGGGCGCGACGACTTCTCGCTCTTCATGGGGCCGGACGCGCTGCTGGGGCGGGCGCTGGCCGTCGGCGCGTGCGGCGGCGTGAACTCGGGCTCCAACGTGGCGCCTGGCTTCTTCACGGGGATGTACCAGGCGTCGCGGGCGGGGGACGCGGCGGCGGTCGCGCGGTGGCAGCGCGAGATCGAGGGGCTCCAGGCCATCTACCAGTTCCGCGAGAACATCTGCTGCGGCGTCGCGGCGGGCCTCAAGGCCGCCCTCGCGCGGCTCGGCCTCTGCGGCAATGCGCTCACCCGCCCCGCGCGTCCGCTGGAACCGAACGACACCGTCGACGCCTTCGTGCGCCATTGCCAAAGCCTCGACCTCTGATCCGCGCCATGGACTTCATCGCCGACGAACAAATCCTCTACCGCTCCCCGAATCCCGCAGGCATCTACTGCTTCACGCCCGCCCTCGTGGAGGGCTTCGGGGGCCGTCTGCTTGCGGGCGTCGATCTGGGCGGCCCAGGCTGCACCGCCCTCGACGGGCCGCGCAGCGCCGAGGGCGACAGCCCCGCGGGCAACCAGGTGCGGATCCTGGTGAGCGACGACCGAGGGCGCTCGTGGCGGGAGACCGCCGCCCGCATCCCGATGCTGCACGAGATCCTCTTCCGCGCGGGGCGCCGCCTCTACGCCCTTGGCCACTCCGCAGGCCTCTGCATCAGCGCCAGCGACGACAACGGCGAGACCTGGAGCGCGCCCGCCATGCTGCGCGCGGGCGGCGACTGGCACCAGAGCTCCACGACGCCCGTGCTGCGCAACGGCCGCGTCTACCTCGTCTACGAGCGCTACATCGACTACGGCGGGCGCCGCCGCTGGCCGAACATCGAGTTGTTCCTGCTGTCGGCGGCGGCGGACGCCGACCTCACGCGCGCGGAGGCCTGGCGCTTCTCCGAGCCCTTCAACCCCGTCCCGCTCTGCGAGGAGATCCGCTCCCTCACCAACCTTCCCGACGCGCTCAATTCGGGCATCCTCGAAACGCACGTCCTGCCCGTCGGCCCAGGCTGCGGGCTGCTTGCGCGCCAGGATCCCGACGCCTTCCTGCTGGCCTCGCGCCTGAACAGCCTGGAGATGCCCCTGGCGGTCTATCTCAAGGGAAGCGAGGCGCCCGACGGCACGCTGGCCATCTCCCGCTGGCAGTCGCTCGGCACGACTGCGGGCATCTTCGCGGTCCCCTGCCCGTGCGGATCCCTGAAGTTCCACATCCTCTACGACGGGCCCACCCGCCTCTATTTCATGGCCGCCAACCAGCAGCGCCACGGCTGGTGCGACATCGACGCGCCCCGCCCCTCCAGCCGACGCCATCTGGCGCTGTGGGCCTCCCCCGACTGCCTCTCCTGGGCGCGCCTGGGCTCCATCGCCTTCGGCCCCGCCGAGAACGCCCCGCGCAACTATCCCCACCTGCTCGTCGACGGGGACGACCTGCTCGCCATCGTCCGCTCAGGCGACCTCGACTCCGCCACCCACCACAACAGCAACCTCGTCACCCTCCACCGCATCCAGGACTTCCGCGCCCTCGCCGCCGCCACGATGGGACTATGACGCGCGCCCGCAGACGAACCGCGCTGCCAGACTTGAAGCACAATCAGCGGTTTTAGGCTGTGCATGAAGAACCGCAAGCGGCGGAGGAAAAACAATGAATACGGTGTATATTAGTGCAAACTTTTGGTAACTGATACTAAACTTTGCACCGAGAGGTGTCATGGACATAAAACGCGATTTCTATTTGAACAAACTGATCGAGCGCAAGCACGACGGCTTCGTGAAGTTCATCACGGGGATACGCCGCTGCGGCAAGAGCCATCTTCTCAATGTCCAGTTCAGGAATCATCTCCGCTCGCAGGGAATCGGCGACTCCCAGATCATCGGGCTGGCGCTGGATGACGACGAGAACGAGGCGCTGAGGGATCCGAGACGCCTCTCCACATTCATAAAGGAGAGGGTGGCGTCTCCCGACATCCCGTACTACGCCCTCATTGACGAGATCCAGATGTGCGAGGAGGTCCCAGGCATTGTCGAGGGGGGCAAGGCGACCGTCACGTTCTACGACACTCTCAACGGTCTGATGAAAATCCCCAATCTGGACGTCTATGTGACTGGCTCGAACTCGAGGATGCTTTCCGACGAGGTTCCGACGCACTTCCGCGACCGCGGCGAGGTTATCCGGCTTCATCCGCTGTCCTTCTCCGAGTATCTGCCGGCAAGCGGCCTGAGCGAATACCGCGCCTGGGGGGAATACCTTGTCTATGGGGGGATGCCGGAAGCTGTCCTCAAGAGAAGCCCGCAGGACAAGCGCGAGTATCTGGCAGGGCTGTTCAAGACACTGTACCTGAAGGACATCGTCGAGCACAACGGTCTGAAGGACGACTTCGTGCTGGGCGCGCTTGTCAATGTCCTCATGAGCGCGGTCGGCAGCCTGACCAATCTCTCGAACATCGTGTCCACCCTTGCATCGACCCAGGGGATAAAGCCCTCGCCGCACACCGTCCAGGACTACATCGGCTATCTGAAGCAGGCCTACCTGTTCGAGCATGCGGAACGCTACGACATAAAAGGGCGCAAGTACCTTTCCTATCCGTCAAAGTACTATGCCGAGGACGTGGGGCTCCGCAACGCGAGGCTCAACTACCGCCAGACGGAACGAACCCACCTGATGGAGAACGTCATCTTCAACGAGCTGGTCAGCCGCGGCGCAAACGTGGACGTCGGCGTCGTCGAAATCCTCGCCACGAAGGACGGGAAAAGGGAGAGGCGGCAACACGAGATCGACTTCATCGTGAACCTCGGGCTGGACAAGCTGTACATCCAGAGCGCCTTTGAGATGGCAACCGAGGCGAAGGCGGAGCAGGAGCTTCTGCCGCTCAGGAAGACAGGGGACTCCTTCAGGAAACTGGTCATAACCGGCGACGACCAGCCGTTTTACACGGATGAAAACGGCATATCCTTCGTGGGAATCATTCCATTCCTTCTCGACAAATCCATCCTTTCAAGTCTGATGGTCTGACGGGCCGTGTCCGCCTCATGCTCGTTGCAAACTTTTGTGCATTGTGCCAAAACTTTGCAGTGACCTGTGCAATGGTTTCCTAAAGCCATTGATAAAAGTGGACTTGCAGGTCAAAAATGAGGGTGAGCGAATGGCAGAACCATAAAAAAGGTGTATTCTATGTTTGACTTCGATGGAGTTTGAATTGGTATCAAGCCCAAATGTTCACCGCAGATGGCAAATGCCTTGTGGGAGCAGGCATGAGGAAAAGAGACTGGTTCAGGCTTGTATCGAGCTGTCATCAGCAACCCGTTGTTGCGGATGTAACCTGGAATGTTTTGTATGAGACAGGACAGGCAACGCGGCGCGTCCGAGCGCCAGAGCCGGGCTTTCGGCCTCGGCGATTTCGCCATTGATCTTGCGGCGATAGAGTTCGGGGGATTCGCGGAAGTCGGCCAGCAGGTGGCTCGACATGTACTAGGCTGCCCAGCACTCCTTCCCCGTATATGGTCTCGAAAGGCGTGAAGGCGGGCTTGTCGTTCAGGCTTCTCCTGGCCATGCTGTTGATGTGGGAGAGAG
>JAEEXV010000399.1 GCA_016287975.1 Lentisphaeria bacterium
CCACGGACGCCGTCGCACTGGCAGGCGGCGTGGCCACCGCGCCCGTGTCGGCCGCAGGCGGCGGCAGCGGCTCCTCCCCCTTCTTCCCTGTATGGAAGATGGTGAAATAGCCTACGACGACGGCCGCCACGACGGGCAGTCCGAACAGGAGCGCCTTGAAGAATGCGGCTTTGGTCATGGAGGGTTAGAATTCGACCTCGCGCGGGGCGCGGGGGAAGGGGATGACATCGCGGATGTTGGCCATGCCTGTGCAGAAGCGCACCATGCGCTCGAAGCCCAGGCCGAAGCCCGCATGCGGGACGCTGCCGTAGCGGCGCAGGTCGCAGTACCACCAGTATTTGGTGGGATCCATGCCGAGGTCGCGGATGCGCGCTTCGAGGAGGTCGAGGCGCTCTTCGCGCTGGCTGCCGCCGATGATCTCGCCGACTTCGGGCAGGAGCACGTCCATCGCGGCGACGGTCTTGCCGTCGTCGTTCTGGCGCATGTAGAAGGCCTTGATGTCCTTGGGGTAGTTCATCACGATGACGGGGCCGTTGAAGACCTTCTCCGCGAGGTGGCGCTCGTGTTCGCTCTGCAGGTCGGTGCCCCAGGCGGGCTTGAACTCGAAGGAGTCGGCGGACTTCTCCAGGAGGCGGATGGCCTCGTCGTAGGTGATGCGAGCGAACTCGGCGTCGGCGAGGCGCTGCAGGCGCTCCAGGAGCCCCTTCTCGATGCGCTGGTCGCAGAACTTGAGGTCCTCGGGGCACTCCTTGAGGACGGCCTGGAAGAGTGCGCGCAGATAGTCCTCGGCGAGGTCGGCGTCGTCGTGGAGGTCGGCGAAGGCGACTTCGGGTTCGATCATCCAGAACTCGGAGAGGTGTCGGGTGGTGTTGGAGCGTTCGGCGCGGAAGGTGGGGCCGAAGGTGTAGACGGCGCCGAGGGCGCAGGCGTAGGTCTCTGCTTCGAGCTGTCCCGAGACGGTCAGGTTGACGGGCTTGCCGAAGAAGTCCTGCTTGAAGTCGACCTTGCCAGTCTCCTTGTCGATGGGCGGCCTGGCGAGATCCAGCGTGGTGACCTGGAACATTTCTCCCGCGCCCTCGGCGTCGCTGGCGGTCAGGATGGGTGCGTTGAAGTAGTAGAAACCGCGTTCCTGGAAGAAGCGGTGGGTGGCCATGGCGAGGGTGTTGCGGATGCGCATCACGCAGCCGAAGGAGTTGGTGCGCGGGCGCAAGTGCGCGGATTCGCGCAGTTTCTCGAAGGAGATGCGGCCCTTGCCGAGCGGATACTGAAGCGGGTCGCAGGCGCCCAGCAGCACCAGTTCCTCGGCATGGAGTTCGACGGCCTGGCCGGCGGCGGGGCTCTCGACGAGTTTGCCGGTGACCTTGATGGAGGCACCCGGGAAGAGTTTCAGCACTTCGGTGGCGTAGTTGGGGAGGCTGGTCGGCGCGACGATCTGCAGGTTCTGGAAGCAGGATCCGTCGTTGAGTTCGACGAAGGAGAAGCCGCCTTTGGAATCGCGGCGGGTGCGGACCCAGCCCGCGACGGTGAGGGTGGCGCCGAAGTCGCGGGAGGCGAGGGCGGCGCGGATGACAGTTCGTTTCATGGTTCGGTGCTTTCCTTGGATGGTTGTGGTGGAAGTGGAGTGCCGGGGGCGTCGCGTGGGACCGCCTGCAGGGCCGGGGAGAGGGCGTAGATGAGCGCGCCCGCCAGTCCCCAGAAGACGAGAATCAGCGAATAGACCAGCGGGATCGCGCCGCGCACCTCCGGCGGATTGGCCTGGAAGGCCTCGAAAAGCTGCATCGACACCGCGTCGCGCAGCCCCAGGCCGCCCGGGAAGAGCGGGAGGAGCCCGGTTACGTTGAAGAGTTGCGTGGTCAGGATGTACTGCCCCGCGGTCATCTGCTGCTCGTGGAGCGCGCGCCCGATGGCCAGGGAGGTTCCGGAGACGGTGAAGTGGATCGCCACGGAAAGCACCAGCGCCTTGACGATGGCGCCCTGGTGTCCCCGGTAGAGCGCGAGAGCGGCGTTCATGCGCGCGGCGAGGCGCCGGAGGGCGGCGGGCGCCGCGCGCTCCCACAGGCGCGCACCGGCCTGCACGATGCGCCACTTGCCCCAGCGTCCGCTGGTGATGTAGAGCAGGTAGAGCGAGAGCGACCCAAGGCAGCCAGCGTTGACGGCGAGGACGCCGAGGAGGATTGCGCGGTGTCCGTCGCCGGCGAGGAGGCTCCGCAGCGGCCCGAAGGCGGCGACGGTGGCGATGGCGGCGGCGAAGAAGATGCCGGAAAGCCCGATGACGCGGTCGACGAGGTCGACGAGGGTGATCTCGGTGGCGCGCCCCGGATAGCGCTGGCTGGCGCAGGCGATCTTGATGATGTCGCCGGTGACGGAGCCGGGGATCAGCAGGCTGAAGAAGTTGCCGACGAGGGTGAGTTTGAGCGCTGTCCAGAGGTCGAGCCGGAGCCCCTGCACATCGAGGAGCGCGCGCCAGCGCCAGGCCCCCAGCACCTGCGCGAAGCCGTAGAGCAGGAGCGCCGCGAGCAGCGGCCCCTTCACGCTGTCGCGCAGCGCGCTCTTGAGGTCGGCGCCAGTGTGCCGCACGGTATACCACAGGAGCGCGACGGCGAGCAGAACGCAGAGGATGCGCAGTGCCAGGAAGACGAGCCGTTTCCAGGACGGGGATGGGTTGTCGTTATTTGTCGCCATAGCCGTTGGGGTTGCGCTGCCGCCAGTCCCACGCCGACTGCACGATGTCGCTGAGTTCGCCGAAGCGCGGCTGCCAGCCAAGAATGCGTTTGGCGGCGGCGGAGTCGCTGGTGAGCCGCGCGGGGTCGCCAGGGCGGCGCGGCGCGACGACCACGGGGAAGTCGCGCCCCGAGACGGCGCGGACGGTGTCGATGACCTGCCGCACGGAATGTCCGCCGCCAGTGCCCAGGTTCAGGCTGCCGACGAAGTCGGATTCGAGCGCGAGGAGGTGCGCCTGGGCGAGGTCGAGGACGTGGATGTAGTCGCGGATGCAGGTGCCGTCGGGGGTGTCGTAGTCGTCGCCGTAGATCTTGATGTCGGGGCGGACGCCCATGGCGGCCTGCATGACGAGGGGGATGAGGTGGGATTCGGGGTGATGGTCCTCGCCGCGGAGGCGGGTGGCGCCGGCGGCGTTGAAGTAGCGCAGCGCGGTGTAGGGGAGGCCGCAGCGCTGGTGCTGCCAGGCGAGGATGCGCTCGAACATCCACTTGGATTCGCCGTAGGGGTTGATGGGGCGGCGCGGCGCCTCCTCGCTGACCGGGATGCTTTCCGGCAGCCCGTAGACGGCCGCGGTCGAGGAGAAGACCAGTTTGCGCACCTGGTGGTCGGCGGCGGCCTGGCACAGGTTGATGGCGTTGGCGACGTTGTTTCGGAAGTATTTGAGCGGATCCTTCATCGATTCGCCGACCTCGATGAAGGCCGCGAAGTGGAGCACGCCTTCTGGCTTCGCCTGGTCCATCGCGGCCTGCAGCGCGCCGAGGTCGGCGAGATTGCCCTGCACGAAGCTGGCGCGCGGGTCGACGGCGGCGCGGTGCCCGTTCAGGAGCGCGTCGAATACCGTGACCTCGTGGCCGTGGTCCAGAAGATATTCCACTGTGCAACTGCCGATATACCCGGCGCCGCCTGCGACGAAAACACGCATGCCCGTGCCAACCCCGTGTTCAGAAAAGAGACCTCGGCTGCCATGCGGCAGCCCCAAACGAA
This sequence comes from Lentisphaeria bacterium, assembly GCA_016287975.1. The sequence goes on from JAEEXV010000399.1 coordinate 3,706, forward strand.
TGATGGGTTAATGTAACGTGTCAAGCACAGACTGCACACTTAAAATTGGCAACAGGTCATCTTTCGTGGCGGTTCCGATCCGTGTCGGCATGGTCGGCATGGTCGGCATGGTCAGTCTGTCGGCATGGTCGGCATGGTCGGCATGGTCAGTCTGTCGGCATGGTCGGCATGGTCGGCATAGATAGTCGGCGCATCCTGCGCCTGCCCGGCGGCTCGCTTCGCGAGCGCAGGTCGCTCTGCGGGCGGCGGGAGGGCCGCGCTCCTGCGCGGCCGGCCAATCCGCCTGAAGCGCGGCGGGCGATATCTGCGCCGCGCCGCAGCTCCACCTCGTGTGCGCGCGGCTCACTCCACCCCTGGGTATGGTCCCATCGCCCCTACGGGGCTCTGAACGTTTTACTCGCCCGTCCAGGGGTTCCGTTCGCGCCTTCGGCGCTCACTCCACCCCTGGCTATGGTCCTGTCGCCCTTCGGGCCCCAGGCGGAGGTCGCATACGACATGAAGAGCCGTCCATCCGACCAAGTGGGGATAGGCATCGCGAAAAAGCGCGGCGTTCCTGCCACGGGAAGCCCCCGA
>JAEEXV010000400.1 GCA_016287975.1 Lentisphaeria bacterium
CTGGACTTTGGACGGGGGGGCGGCCGCAGGACTTTGGACTTTGGACGCTGGACTTTGGACGGGGGGGCGGCCGCAGGACTTTGGACTTTGGACGCTGGACTTTGGACGCCGGGGCGGCCGCAGGACTTTGGACTTTGGACGGGACTCTGGACGGGGGACTTGGGGACTGGGGGGTGACGGGACTTTGGACATTGGACGCTGGGCGTTGGACCTGGCTTCCAGGATTGAGAGTTGGAAACCATCGTGGCCCCCGTTTTGGGGAATCCTGCGTGACAAGCAATGCCTACATCATAATACCTTGCTTCAATGAAGACGCCGCCGTGGTGCGGGAGGTGGTGGGGCGGCTGTCGGGCTACACGGTGGTCGTGGTGGACGACGGGTCGCGGGAACGGCTGTCGGTGCCTGGCGCGGTGGTGCTGCGTCACGAGGTGAATCGCGGGCAGGGGGCGGCGCTGCAGACGGGGATGGACTATGCGCGGGCGCACGGCGCGGAGGCAGTGGTGCACTTCGACGCGGACGGGCAGCATGACGCCGAGGACATCCCGCGTTTTCTGGAGAAACTGGCGTCGGGGTATGACGTGGTGTTCGGGTCGCGTTTCCTGCGGGAGGAGGATCGTCGGGCGGTGCCGTGGCGGCGTCGGATGCTGCTGCGCGGGGGGCGTCTGGTGAACGGGCTATTGACGGGGCTGTGGCTGAGCGACGCGCACAATGGCTTTCGGGCGCTGGGGCGTCGGGCGCTGGAGTCGATTCGGCTGCGCGAGGATCGGATGGCGCATGCGAGCGAGATCCTGCTGGCGGTGCGCCGCGCGGGGCTCAAGTGGTGCGAGATGCCAACGCACATTCAATACAGCGCGTATTCGGTGGCGAAGGGGCAGGGGATGGGGAACTCGCTGAACATCCTCATTGACTTGCTGTTGGAGAAGTGGCTGTGAGCGAGGTGGAACTGCGCAGATACCCGATGGCGTCGGGGCTGGCGGAGGCGATGCCAGTGCTGGTGGAGACCTTCCCCGAGTACTGGATCCCGCGGCTGGCGCGGGGCAGGGCGTGCTTCCCGTACGACGTCCAGTTGTACACCGCGCATTGCAACGGGGTGCGCGTCGGCGTCATCGGCGCCCACGACTATCGTTTGCGGTGCGGGGGGGCGGAGTGGCTGCTGGCAGGCATCAGCGATGTCGGCGTGCGGCCTGCGTGGCGCGGACGCGGGGTGGCGCGCGCGATGCTGGCGGCGCTGCTGCGGCGTTGCTTTGACGGGGGCTGCTGCGGCGCAGCGCTCTACACCGAGAAGCCCCGTGTATACCGCTCCTCTGGTTTTGCCGAATACACCAGCACGGCGCCGAGCCCTGTGCCTGGTGCATCGGCGGGACGGCGTCGGCTGGGGGCGGGCGAACTGGCCGAGGTCCAGCGCATCTACGGCGTTTCCGCTGACTTCCCAGGCAAATGCGTGCGGTCGCGGGAGTTGTGGGAGGAATTGACGGACGATCCCGCGAATCTCTGGCGGCTGGGCGCGGAGGGCTACGAACTCTACCACGCGGGGACGCTGTGGGAGCGTCATGCTGCGGGCGGCATGGGGGAGGCGCTTGCTGGCGGGCTGGACGCGAACCGCTTGATGCTGTGTCCGCCGAACGGCGGCTGGCCAGAGGCGCTCGGGACGGCGATTGCCGCGCGAACGCTGTGCTTCCCCATCGCAGACACTTTCTGACGGAGGAAACATGCAGGCGGTTCAATGCGAAATGACGGCGCTGGACTTCGAGACAACTGGCATGTCGCCTGGCTTCCTGAACACTCCGTGGCAGATTGGCCTGGTGGTCTTCTCGGGCGGGAAGGTCTGCACGGAACGCCATTTCGAGTCCTTGCTGCGGGTTCCAGCGGAACAGCCGTTCAATGTCTACGCCCCAGGACGCTGGGCGCAGCAGCGCGAGGCGATGGCCTCCGCGCCGACGCTGCCAGAGCTCTGGCCTGAACTGCGGCCGTTTCTGGAGGGGCGTCCGCTGATTGCCCACCACGCGCCGACGGAGCAGGGGATGCTGCGGCAGGAGTTGCCGTTGCAGGTCTTCGGGCCATGGGTGGACACGCTGACCATTGCGCGCCAGGCGTGGCCAGGACGGCGCGACTACAAACTGGAGAGCCTGGTCGCGGACTTCGGACTGACGGAACGGATGTCGGAACTGTGTCCAGGTCGTGCGCCTCACGACGCCTACTACGACGCCGTGGCATGCGCGCTGCTGCTGGAGGGCGTGCTGGCCTCGCCTGGCTGGCACGAGGCCAGCGTGGAAAACCTGGCATTGCTGCGGTGAAGGGGGAGGGGGACTGGGGATGGGACTTTGGACTTTGGACTTTGGACTTTAGACGGGACGTTAGACTCTTGGACTTGGGGCCTGTGATGGGACTTTGGACCTGGGACTTGGGTTGCGCGGCCTTGAAACTTGACTGGAGGAGGGGGTAGAGGAGAATCAGATGGGAGCGGAGATGGATTTTGCGAAGGTGTTTCCCGCGGCGCCTGCGCGGGTGTTCCTGGTGGGCATCGGCGGCATCGGGATGAGCGGGCTGGCGCAATTGCTGGCGTGGCGCGGCTATGAGGTGGCGGGGAGCGACCGCGGGCTGGGGGATCCAGCAAAGGCGGAACTCTACCGTCAGTTGCGGGGGCAGGGCATACGGCTCTATCCGCAGGACGGCAGCGGCCCCAGGGAGTTTGCGCCGAAGGCGCTGGTGCTTTCCGCCGCGATCGAGCCAGGCAACGCGGATCTGGCGGCGGCGGCGGGCGTGCCGCTGGTGCACCGCGCGCTGGCGATGGCGCGGGTCTTCGCGGGACTCGGAATCCCGCAGATCGCAATCGCGGGCTCTTGCGGCAAGACCTCGGTGACGGGATGGACCGCCTCGGCGCTGAAGGCGCTGGGGCACGGCGTCGTGATGCTGAACGGCGGCTACACGCTGGACTTCGAGGACGCGGCGCATCCTGGCAACTTCCATGCCGACGCCAAGCCAGAGTTCATCGTCGCGGAGATCGACGAGAGCGACCACTCCATCGGCGAATGCCACCCAGACTACGCGGCAGTGCTCAACGTGGGGGACGACCACTATGGGCGCGATGAGTTGACGCGGGTCTTCTCGGCGTTCCTGGCGCGGGCGCGGCGCGGCGCGGCGGCGCCAGAATCGCTGGCGGCGCTGCTGCCCACTGGAGGCGTGGCGACGCAATGCTACACCGAGGCCGCGCCAGGCTATGCC
>JAEEXV010000401.1 GCA_016287975.1 Lentisphaeria bacterium
GCCTCGACGCTGTGGAGCATGGTGTTGCGGTCCTGGTCGACGCCGAGGAGGCAGACGTAGCCGCCCGCGTCGGCGATCTTGAGGAAGGGCGAGCCTTCGCCGTGGGCGGTCTCGGCCTCCCAGTGGCCGGCGAGGAGTCTGGCGGCCTTGCCGCCGAGGCCTGCGAGGGTGCCGACGGGGGCGGTGCTGACGACGGCGCCTGGGCGGGCCTTGACGAGTTCGGTGAGGATGCCGAGTTTGCCGAAGACGGGGACGATGAGGGCGCCGTTCTTGCCGAGCACATTGAGGAATGCGTCGATGACGGCGTCCGGGCCGCCGTCGACGGTGCCGAGGCTGGCGACGGAACTATGGAGGAGGACGACGTCGTTTTTCTGGAGGCCGAGGGCCTTGAGGGCTTTTTCGAGTTCCTGGCGTTTCATGGCGAGTGTTTTCTGGGGGTGGCTTTGTGGGTTACAAATCGGTGGCGACGAGGCGGCATGGGATCTGGGTCATGCCTGGGACGGGGGGGAAGAGGACGGTGGTGGCGATGCGCGCGGGGAGCGGCGCGAGGCCCACGGGGTCGCAGACGGTGGAGATGTGGTGCTGGAAGAGCACCTGGAAGACGCCGTGGAGGCGCTGGCTTTCGTAGATGTCGGAGATGAAGAGATGGCAGCCAGTGGCGATGATCCAGTCGAGGGCGCTGAAGTCGAGCCAGACGGAGCGCATCTCGATGCCCCAGGCATCGGTCTCGCCGAGGGCGTTGAGGAGGACGCAGGGCACCTGCGGGGTGCCGCCCGCGGCGGCGGCGAGTTCGTCGCCAGTGACGGCGCCGGAGCCGCTCTGGCGGTTCAGATGGACGACTCGGGTCTCCTGCTGCCAGAGGCGTTCGACGGGGTAGTTGGCGGCGTCGAAGCCGTCGGAGGTCTCCTTGATGTGCCCTGGGAAGTCGATGTAGGTGGCGCACATGGAGTTGAGGCTGAGGTCATAGACCATGCCGGTGTAGCGGGTCTCCTGGGATGCCAGGGGGACTTCGGTGAGGCGGAGGCTCCAGCGCGTGTTCTTTCCTGGATCCTTGTCGGAGAGGCGGTCGTAGGGGCGGGTGAGGTCGTAGAGTCTGGTCATGGCGTTGGGGGCGTGATGGTGTGGGTGAAGCCGGCGCCTTCGGCATGGTCGATGACGGCGAGGCCGCCGCCGCGGAGGCGTCCGAAGAGGATTTCGTCGACGAGCGGTTCCTTGACATGCGCCTCGACGAGGCGTTCGACGGGGCGCCCGCCGAGGTGTTCGGCCTCCGCCTCGGCGGCGATGGCGGCGCTGGCGGCGGGGGTGAGGCGGATTTCGACGTGCTTTTCGGCGAGGGTGAGATTGAGGAGACGGAGGTTCTTTCCGACGATTTCCTCGAGGTTCTTCCTGGAGAGCTCGTTCATCATGACGGTGCACTGGATGCGGTTTCGGAACTCTGGCGGGAAGGTCTTTTTGAGGGCCCGCTGGACGATGGCGCTGCGGTTTCTGCTGTTGTCGTCGTCGGAGCGGTTGAATCCGAGGAGCTGGGAGGCGTCGGAGGCGTCTCGGGAGCCTGCGTTGGAGGTGAGGAGGATGATGGCGTTGCGGAAGGATGCCTCGCGGCCCTTGTTGTCGTGGAGGCGGCCCTCGTCGAGGACCTGGAGGAGGATGTTGAAGACGGCGAGGTGGGCCTTTTCGATTTCGTCGAGGAGGATGACGCAGTGCGGGGTCTGGATGACGGGTTCGGTGAGGGCGCCCGGGCGGTCGTAGCCGACATAGCCCGGGGCGGAGCCGATGAGGCGTGAGCTGGCGTATTCCTCGTTGTATTCGCTCATGTCGAGTTTGACGAAGGCGATGCCGAGGCGGGCGGCGAGCTGCCTGGCCAGTTCGGTCTTGCCGCAGCCCGAGGGTCCGCAGAGGAACGCGGAGAGGAGTGGCTTTCGGGCGTCCTGGAAGCCTGCCTTGGCGATCTTGACGCGGCGGCAGAGTTCCCCGATGGCCTCGTCCTGTCCGAAGATGACCTTTTTGAGGTCGTCTTCGATGGTGCGGAGGTTTTCGCGGTCGTCGTTTTCGATGGTGAGGGCGGGGAGGTTGGCGATTCGGCAGACGACCTCCTCGATGTCCTTTTCGGTGACGGCGGGGCCCGTTTTGAGGCCGCCGTGGTAGAGTGCGCCGCATTCGTCGAGGATGTCGATGGCCTTGTCGGGGAAGAAGCGGTCGTGGATGAAGCGCTGGGCGAGGTCGACGACCTTGCGGAGGAGTTCGGGGGGGAACTGGACGGAGTGGAACTTTTCGTAGGCGGGTCGGAGCCCTTCGAGGATCCGCAGGGTCTCCTCGGGGCTGGGTTCGGCCAGGTCGAGTTTCTTGAACCGGCGGGCGAAGGCGCGGTCGGAGAGGATGCGCTTCTGGTATTCGTCGTAGGTGGTGGCGCCGATGCAGCGCACTTCGCCGCGGGCGAGATAGGGCTTGAGGATATTGGAGGCGTCCATGGAGCCTTCGCGTCCGCCGCTGCCCGCGCCGATGACGGTGTGGAGTTCGTCGATGAAGAGGAAACTGCCGGGCTGGGCGGCGATTTCGCGCACGACGTCCTCGAGGCGCTGCTCGAAGGAGCCTCGCAGCGAGGAGCCCGCGACCATGGCACCGACTTCGAGGGCGTAGATGCGGGACTTGCGGATGGTGGCGGGGACTTTGCCCTTGGCGATGCGCAGCGCGAGGCCTTCGACGAGGGCGGTCTTGCCAGTGCCCTCGTTGCCGACGATGAGGGCGTTGTTGGAGCGTTTCTTGTGGAGGATGGCGACGAGGCGGTCGACTTCCGCGTCCCGCCCAACGAGCGGGTCGATTTTGCCGTTGCGCGCCATGGCGACGAGTTCGACGGCGTAGCGCTGGAGGGCGGACTTCCTGGGGGTGGCGGCGTCCCCCGTGTCGGGGCGGAGCGGGTTTTCCTCCTCGTTTTTCGGCGTCGAGACGGCGATGGTTTCCTGGATGGCGCGGGCGTCGCGGACGAGTTCGGGGGGGGTGATGCCGACGGACTGGAGGAGGTTTGCGCCGAGGGAATCGGGCTGGGAGAAGAATGCCATGAGGCAGGCGATGGGCGCGGTGGCGAGGGGGTGCCGATGGAGGAAGGTCTCGATGCGCTGGCAGAGCTGGTTGAAGGATGTGGGGACGCGCAGTTCGACGCCGTCTCCTGCCTCGGCGTTGTCGTCGAGGTACTTCAGGAGTTGTTCCCGGATGCTTTTGAGGAGGACGTGGTGGCGTTGTTCGAAGACGGAGCGGTAGTAGGATTGGAACTGGGTGATGCCGAGGGCGAAATGGAGCAGGGTCTCAGGCAAGGCATAGCGGTGGTGGCGCTCGCGGGCGAGTTCCATGGCGCCGTTGGCGATGACCTTCACCAGCTGGGTGGCGCCGTCTGGGGGATTTGCGGAGGCGGTTTTCGGCATATTTCTCAGATAGGGGGATGGGTGGTTTGCGGCGGGGATATCAGGAGGCTGGCTCGATGGTCACGCGAAGCGGATAGCCCTGGGAGCGGGCGTAGGTGATGGCGTCGTCGCGCTTGGCTTCGGCGACGGTGCGCACGTAGGTGCCCGCGACGCCGCGCCCGATCTGGTCGACGACGCGTGCGAAGGCCGTCCCCTGGGCTTCGGTCATGCCGAAGACCGTCATCATGATGAAGATGACGCAGTCGAAAGTGGTGACATCGTCATTCCAGAGGATGACGTTGAACTGGCGAGGCGTCTGGACTTCGACGGTGGTGAGGACGGCGGTCTCGGTGGCGCCGTCTGGGATTTGTGCGGTGGGATCAGGCATGGGGCCTCACTTTCGGCAGATGGAGAGGCAGAGGGCGTTGAGGGCGATTTCCTCGGTCACATTGGCGTGGAGGGCGTGGAGGTAGGTCTGGACATTGCGGATGTCCTCCTCCGCCTCGTCCAGGGAGGGGGTGGTGCCGCGGGCCATGCGGTCGCGGAATTCGGGCTGCGGGAGGGCGTTGTCGGGGGTTCCCGCGGCGAGGAGGTATCGTTGCTGGAACCAGGCGAGGAGCGCGTCGAGGAGGGTTCCGCGGAGCCGCAGGTATTCGGTTTCGGTCTTGACGAGTTTTTGTTCGGCGAGCCGTTTTCGGAGGGAGGAGTCGTTTCCCGCGGCCTCGTCCCACTGTGGGTCCCAGTTTTCGGAGACGGTGGTTTCGGCCTGCTGGTGGAGGCTGCCGAAGATGCGGGTGAAGGCGGCGACGGCGTTGAAGGCGACGCGGGTGCCTGCGCCTCGGCGCATGGTTGCGAGGGTGTCGAGGAAGTCGGCGGGGGTGGTTTGGGAATAGTCGGTGCGGTTATGGAGGAGGAGGACGGTCTGGCAGCGGGAGCGGATGGTGGGGAGGAGCCGCCTGGCGAGGGTGGTGGTGAGGATGAGCATGGTGCCTGGCGGGGGCTCCTCGAGGGTCTTGAGGAACGCGTTCTGGGCTTCGACGCCCATGCAGTCGGCCTCCTGGATGATGCCGACCTTCAGCATGCCAGGGGGGGCGGAGAGGGAGAGCTGGCGGTCGAACTCCCGCATGGCGTCGGTGGTGATGATGCGGGATTTTGACTGAGGGGCGAGGCGGTAGCACTCGGAGTATTCGCCCTGGTCGAAGAGGCGGCAGTTGCGGCATTGTCCGCAGGCGTCGCCGTTCGCCGTCTCGGTGAGGCAGGCGGCGGTGCGTGCCCATCCCAGGGCGAATGCTTCGAGCTGGGCGCTGTTGTCGCCGACGAAGAGGTACGCCTGCCCTGTGCGGTGGTTTCGGCGGGCCTTGGCGAGGGCGGCCGCGATGGCGGGGAATTCGGTGTTCCAGGCGGACATTTTGGGGTCAGGCGGAGGGAGGGAGGAGTGGTTCGACGGTCTTCCAGATGGCGTCGGCGATGGCGTCGGGTGGCTGGAGGGCGTCGTGGATGCGGATGCGGTCAGGGGCTTCGCGGGCGAGGGCGAGGTAGCCCTGGCGGACATTTTCGTAGAAGGCGGCCTTTTCGTGTTCGAAGCGGTCGGATTCGACGTGTTCGCGGGCGAGGACCTGCCGGAGGCGGGCGAAGGATTCGGCGACGGGGAGGTCGAAGAGGAAAGTGAGGTCCGGCGTGCAGCCGCCAGTGGCGATGGCGGTGAGGCGGTCGATGGTCTGGCGCGGGATGCCGCGGGCGAAGCCCTGGTAGGCGATGGTGGAGTCGGCGAAGCGGTCGCAGAGGACGACGTGGCCTGCCTGGAGGGCGGGGCGGATGCGTTCGTGGACGAGCTGGGCGCGGCTGGCGGAGAAGAGCAGCAGTTCGGTTTCGGGGGCGATGTGCTCGTGGTGGAACTGCATGACGAGTTCGCGGATGTGTTCGCAGAGGGGGGTGCCGCCTGGTTCGCGGGTGACCAGGACGGTGCGTCCAGTGGCGGCGAGGCGTTCCTCCAGCAGTTTGATCTGGGTGGACTTGCCGGATTTGTCGAGGCCTTCGAAGGAGATGAAGAGACCAGGGCGGTTCATGGGCGGCTGGGGGCGGGGGTGGGCTTCTGGAAGCATTCCGCGAGGCGCGGGAATCCGGCGGCCTTGAGGATGGCCTCGAAGTGTTGTGCGATTTCGGTCCACTGGGGGTCGTCGGGGGGGAAGTCGGGCGGGATGACGGTGGCGAGACGGGCGAGGGCTTCGAGGGCGGCGGGGAGATTGCCCGCGCGGAAATGCACCCATGCGAGGCTGTCGAGGAAAGCGGAGTTGTCGGGCTGCTTCTGGACGGCGAGGGCGATGAGGCGGTGGGCCTCGGGGAGTTCGCGGTTGGCGTCGGCGAGGGTGTATCCGAGTGCGTTGGCGTAGGTGTCGTTGGCGGGGGCGAGGGCGTGTGCCTGTCGCAGTTGCCGAATGGCCAGGTCGGTTTCGCCTGCTTCGGCGGCGGCGAGGCCGTATTGGAAATGGAAGCGGTCGCTGCGGCGCAGTTCGGGGCGGTTGGCGACTTCCGCGTAGAGTTTGAGGGCCTCGGGGAAGCGGCGGAGCTGGGAGAGGAAGGAGGCGCGGCGCAGCTGGTCGTCGAGCGTCGGGTTCGGGATGGTCTGCTGGATGGCGAGGGCCTTGTCGGGGGCGCCCGCGATGGCGTACAGGATGGCGAGGCGGCGGCGGGAGTCGGGATTGGCGCGGTCGTGGATGGTGAGCAGGCGGAAGACGGTGATGGCCAGCTGGAGGAGGCGTTCGCGGTGCGCCATGTCGCGGCTGGCGTCATAGGCGGAGGTGAGGTCGTTGCCGAGGTCGCCGAGCAGCTGCGGGAGGTCGCGGCCGCGCTTCAGGAGCAGCGCGATGGCCTTCTCCAGGTCGGCGTAGTCCTTCAGGTGGGTGGCGGCCAGAACGCGGTAGTGCTGGAGCATCCGGAATGGCGCGTCGGGCAGGCGGTTCTGGGCGAGATACTGGTGCAGATAGCGCTGGAGCAGTTCCCAGTGGCTGGCTTTCGCGAGGTCGTCGCAGATCGCCTGGAGCAGCGGGCGCCGATAGAGGCCGGGCGAGGAGACGACGCGCTCGCCGATGCGTCGGGCGTCCTCTGGCCGCTTCAGGAGGTTCCAGACCACCATCGAGAGCATCTGCAGGGTGAGGTCGTCGCGGAGTCCAGGCGTCGCCTCGATGCTCGCGAGCAGGGCGGGCAGCGGCTTGTGCCGATGGGAGAGCACGAGGATCTTGATCTGCTGCTGCAGAACCTGGGAGTCGCGCTTCCTGATGGCCTGCGCCGCGAGGGGCTCAAGCGTCTGGAGCGCCGTCTGGTAGTCCTTGGCGTCGCTCTGCAGTTCAGCCAGTTCGAGGCGGAAGAGGCGCGAGTCGGGATGGCTTCGGCAGAGCGCCTCCAGATCCTGGCGGAGTTCTTTCGGCTGCTTGTGCTGCAGGCGCACGGCCTTGAGCAGCTGGATGGGGGCGCGCACTTCCGGATAGCGGTCGAAGACCGTCTTCAACTGGGCCAGGATCTCCTCGGCCTGCGCGTGGTTCTGGTGCAGCAAGCAGGCGCGCGCGAAGGCCGCCAGGGCCTCCGCGTCCTGCTTCATTTCCGCGTCTGGCTCCGTGAAGGGGTAGCCGCCCTCGGGCAGCCAATGCAGGTCGCCCTCATGGCGCGGCGGGGACGGCGGACGGTTGTCCGCCGCCTGCATGGGTGCCAGAAGCAGGCACAGCGACAGAAGAATGGTCACGCGGAGCGTCATGGGGTGGGGCGGAAAGCGGGGGGATGCGGTGGTACGCTGGCCAGAAACGACAAGCGCACCGTGCCAGAAGCCTGGGACGGTGCGCTGCCGAATCTGCCACGAAGTGGTGGAACAATGCTACTTGTTCTTGTGCCGCAAGGACTTGCGGATCTTGTCCCGCTTGTGTTTTGCGATCTTCTTACGGCGCTTCTTCTTCACAGAACCCATGGTAATTACCTCAATTAGCGTTTGGTGGAACCGAATTGCGAAAAGGTTTCGGGAAATCGACAGTTGCTTAATGTAGCCTTGCAACGGGATTTTACAAATGGTGTCGGAAAAAAAGCGGGCTGGCGGATGGATGGGGCGGGTCGTTCCCGTCGGGAAAAATATGGCGAAATGCCGTGCGAAATGGCAAGCAGGCGATATTTTATGCTGTCAACCGTCGTATATATGCGGGGGTCATTTGTCTTTTGTCTTTTTGCACAGGAGAGGCGTATGAAATACACTGGTCTTACCAGGCAGCAGGTCGAGGAGAGCAGGAAACGGAACGGGAGCAATGCGTTGACGGACGTCCCGCCGGAGCCTCTGTGGAAGAAGATCCTGATGGGGTTCACGGATCCGATGATCATCATCCTGCTGGTCGCCCTGGTGATCCAGGTGGTGCTGTTCTGCTTCAAGAAGGCGGAATGGTATGAGCCGTTCGGCATTTTCGTGGCGATCATCATTGCGAACGGGGTCGCGGCGGTCTTCGAGAACAAGCAGGAGGGCAAGGCCTCCGCGCTGAAGCATGCGGAAAACGCGAAAGAGAAGGCGAAGGTGGTGCGGGATTCGCAACTGGCGGAAATCCCGATGAGCGAAGTCGTGGCGGGCGACATTGTCTTCCTCCAGGCTGGCGACAAGGCTCCCGCCGACGGCATCCTCCTCGACGGCGCCCTGAAAATCGACCAGGCCGCCCTCAACGGCGAGTCCGAAGAGGCCCCCAAGACCGCCAATGAAGCGGCGGAGTACAACCCCAAGGACCTGCTGGATCCCCACTCCATCTACCGCGGTACGGTCATCTGCAGCGGCGAAGGCTACGAAGAAATCAAGGTCGTGGGGGACCAGACCGTCTTCGGACAGGCGGCCCTGGCGGCGCAGGAGGAGGAGCGCGAGACGCCGCTCCAGGTCAAGCTGGGCAAACTCGCCAGTCAGATTTCGATGTTCGGCTACATCGGCGCGACGGCGATTGTGGCGATCATCCTCGCGGTCACGCTGCTGACGGGGCACCGTCCTGAGAACTTGGCGGGCTGGGTGAGACTGCTGGTGGACGCGGTGACGGTTGCGGTCACGATCATCGTCTGCGCGGTTCCTGAGGGGCTGCCGATGCTCAGTTCGATTCTGCAGGCGCTGCAGAGCCTGAAGATGGTGAAGGACAATGTGCTGGTGCGCAAGATCAACGGTCTGGAGACGGCGGGGAGCCTGAGCATCCTCTTCAGCGACAAGACCGGCACCATCACGGAGGGGCGGCTTTCGGTCGTCGAGGTCGCGACGGGGGATCTCAAGAGCTACCCGTCGCTGGACGGGATGACCGCGGCGCTGCGGGGGGACATCGTCATCGGCATCGGCGTCAACAACGGCGCGATCGCGACGGCGGACGGGGTGATCGGCGGCAACGCGACCGACCGCGCGCTGATGGGGTTCCTGGTGGACAACCGCTTGGCCGAGGGGATTTCCAAGGACAGCGTGATCGCCTTCAACGCCTTTGACTCGAACAAGAAGACATCAAGCGTGGTGGTGCGCTCCGCGAATGGCGCGCAGGTCTATGTCAAGGGTGCGCCTGAGCGCATCCTGGATCGGTGCAAGCGGTATGTGGACGCGGAGGGGGCCGAGCATCCGCTGTCGGACGCGGCGGCGCTGACGGACTACCTGAACCGCCAGGCGGGTCGGTCGATGCGTCTGCTGGCGGTCGCGAAGGCGGCGGGCGAGAAGGACGACGGCGAGTTGACGCTGGTCTGCATCCTGAGCATCCGCGACAATGTGCGCAAGGAGGTGAAGGCGGCGATCCAGGAGATCCAGCGTGCGGGCATCCAGGTGGTGATGGTGACGGGCGACCGCAAGGAGACGGCGGTCGCGATCGCGCGCGAGGCGGGGCTGCTGGCGTCGGACGACGACATTGCGCTGACCTCGTTCGAACTGGCTGAGAAGAGCGACGACGAACTCAAGTCGATACTGCCCCGGCTGCGGGTGGTCGCTCGGGCGCTGCCGCTGGACAAGAGCCGCCTGATCCGGGTGGCGCAGGAGTTGAACCTGGTCGGCGGCATGACCGGCGACGGCGTGAACGACGCGCCGGCGCTGCGCAAGGCGGATGTCGGCTTCGCGATGGGGAGCGGCACGGAGGTGGCGAAGGAGGCGGGGGACATCACCATCCTGGACGACAACCTCTCCTCGATCGAGAAGGCGATCCTGTATGGCCGTTCGATGTTCAAGAGCATCCGCAAGTTCCTGATCTTCCAATTGACGGTGAATGTCGCGGCGGTGCTGACGTGTGCGATCGGGCCGATGTTCGGGGTGAACGTGGTGATGACGGTCGTGCAGTTGCTGCTGATCAACCTGGCGATGGACACCCTGGCGGCGATTGCGTTCGGCAGCGAGCCGCCGCTGAAGGAGTACATGCTGGAGAAGCCGATTCCGCGTTCCGAGAGCATTGTCTCGGGGGCGATGCTGGCGGAGATCCTGATCAGCGCGTGCTACATCACGGCGATCTGCCTGGCGCTGCTCTTCGTGCCTGCGCTGAAGCGTTTCATCGGCGCGGTCGGCGCGAACGGCATTGTCGACGAGACCTACCTCAAGTCGGCGCTTTTCGCGACCTTCATGATGGCGATCACCTTCAACGGCTTCAACGCCCGCACCACCCATTTGAACCCATTCGAGGGGCTGGGGCGCAACCTGACCTTCCTGGCGGTGATGGGGGGCATCCTGGTTCTGCAGTTCGTCTTCGTGACCTTCGGCGGCAAGCCCCTGGCGGTGGAGCCGCTTTCCGCGATGACCTGGCTCAAATGCCTGCTGCTGGCGTTCCTGGTGATCCCGATCGACGTCGTCCGCAAGGCGCTGTGCCGATAGCGAGAAGAGGGGGGGCGGCAAGGGCGGGCCGTTCCTGCCGCCCCGTTCATCTGCAAAGGAGGAGGCGACATGGCAATCAACCTGAAGAAAGGCCAGACCATCAATCTGGAGAAGGATCTGTACGACCTCTCCTCGGTCACCGTCGGGCTGGGCTGGGACGTGAAGGAGAAGGGCTTCCTGGCGTCGCTGTTCGGGCAGGGAGGGCAGGACGCGGAGTTCGACCTGGACGCCATCGCGTTTCTGCTGAATGCCGAGGGGAAGGTCGCGAACCTGGGTGACCGCCTGGTCGGCGGGGACATCATCTTCTACAACAACCTGCGGCATTCATCGGGGAACGTCTACCACACGGGGGACAACCGCACTGGCGACGGGGAGGGGGACGACGAGCAGATCATCCTTCGGCTGGACCGCCTGGACGCTTGCTACGAGCGGATCGTGATTCTCGTCTCGATCTACAAAGGCATCGAGCGGCATCAGAGTTTCGGGCAGGTCGAGAACGCCTTCATCCGTGCGGTGGACGCGAAGGGGCAGGAGATGCTTCGCTACGACCTCTCGAAGGAGGAGCAGTACAGCGCGATGCACTCGATGGCCTTCGGGGAGTTCTACCGCCGCGACGGCGGCTGGAAGTTCCGTGCGGTCGGGACGCCGTACGAGACGGACCGTTTCGTGGAGATCCTGCGCAGCAAATACATGTGAGTGATTCCTTGGTTTTGAGCAAGTCCCCAACAAACCACAAGCAGAGGAGAAAGGCATCATGGCAATCAATCTTCAGAAAGGCCAGCGCATCGCGGTCGGGCTCACGCATCTGACAGTCGGTCTGGGCTGGGATCCCGCGGAGACGGGCGCGGCCTTCGACCTGGACGCCTCGGCGTTCCTGCTGAACGACGCGAAGAAACTTCCGTCGGATTCGCACTTTGTGTTCTACAACAACATGGAATCCCCTGACGGCTCGGTGAAGTCGATGGGGGACGACCGCACGGGCGGCAATTCCAAGGAAGGCGACGACGAGCAGTTGATCGTGGATCTCTCGAAGGTGGACGCGCAGGTGACCTCGATTGTCTTCGCGGCGTCGATCTACGAGGCGCAGGCCCGCAAGCAGAACTTCGGGCAGGTCCAGAATTCGTATATCCGAATCGTCAATTCGGACACGGACGAGGAGTTGTGCCGCTACGAATTGAGCGAGGACTTCTCGATTGAGACCGCGATCGAGTTCGGGCGGCTCTATCTCCACAAGGGCGAATGGAAGTTCGAGGCGACTGGCATCGGACACCAGAACGGCCTCGAGGGCATGATCGCCAAATACCAGTGATGCATGCGCGCGCTGCGGATCGCCAGGCTGAAGGAGCGTTCCAGGGTGCTGGGGCCAGGCTGCCGGGCGGTGGTCTGGACGCATGGATGCTCACGGGGCTGCCCTGGGTGCATCGCCCGTGAAATGAATGAAAGCCCCGAGGAGGCGCTCTACGCCCCCGAGGGGCTGGCGGCCTGGGTGCGCGGCATCGACGGGATCGATGGGCTCACCGTCTCGGGCGGCGAGCCCTTTGAGCAGGACCTGGAGGCGCTGGCGGCCTTTCTGCGGCTCGTGAAGGCGCCAGGGCGGGAGTTGTCCGTGCTGTGCTATACGGGCTTTCGGCTGGAGGAACTGCAGGCGATGCGGGGGGCGGTCAAGGTGCTGCGGCACATCGATTTGCTGGTGGACGGGCCGTATGTGGAGGCGTTGAACGAGGGGAATGCCCTGCGGGGCTCCTCGAACCAGCGGATTCTGGCGCTGGACGAGGGGATGCGCGAACTGGCGTCGCAGTTGTCGGAGGCGCGCAGCCGCGAGGTGGAGTTGTCGTTGTCGCGGGATTTGGCGCTGGAGTTGACGGGGATTCCGCAGCCAGGCTTCCTGGAGAAGCTGCGGCGGTCGCTGGCGGCCAGGGACTTTGATTTTGTCTTTCGCAGATAGCAGATAGAAGCAGAGAAGGGAGGCGGTATCGATGAGTGGAGCCAAGCGGGCCGATGTGCAGCCGAAGTTGAACAGCGTGGTGAATTCCGCGCAGAAGATGATCGCCGAGGCGCGGAAGAACGGCGATCGGCTGAATGAAATCGGGGGGGCGAAGTTTGCGGCCAGCCAGGATGAGGCCACGCGGGTAGCGTCGGCGGTCGAGGCGGCACAGGTCACGGCCGACATGGCGAAATATGCGCCTGAGGAAGCGCGGCTCCTGGAGCAGTCGCGGCGCCATGTCGCGGAGCGCCTGGCCGCGGGAACGGCGGAGGCGGACAAGGCGGAGGCGCTGCGCAAGTCCGCGGCGGGGCTGCGGAGCCGTTCCGAGCGCCTGCTGCAGGAGGCGGTGGGGACGGCGCAGGTGGTCGCCCGTCGCCTGGCGGCGGACGGGCTGGGATGGTATCTGGATGCGGAGAATGCGGCGGCGCAGACGGCGAAGCGCCAGGCGCAGGAGGCGCTGGCTCTGGAGCGCGAGGCGTCCAACGCCCTGAAGCGTGCGCTGGAGCATAGCAGGAAGGCGAAGGATTTCTACGATGAGGCAGCGTCGGCGGGGAAACGCTACCAGGCCCGTCATCAGGCGGTGGCGGGGACGGTGGCGCGGCAGGCGGAGGCGGCGCGGATTGCGGAGGCGAACCAGCGTGCGGCGCTGTCGGCGCAGGGGGAGATCCAGGGGGCGCTGCAGGCGCTGGGGGCGCTTGCGCACGAGAAGTTCGCGCCTGGGGAGTTGTCGCGGCTGCAGCCGCAGGTGTCGGCATTCGAGGCGTCGTGTGCGGCGGGGGACTATGCGTCCGCGGCGAAGAGCGGTCCGCAGTTGTCGTCGCGGCTGCGCGAGTTGGCGTCGTCGGTCGAGAAGGCGCAGGCGGAGTATGAGGCGGCTCGGATCGCGGCGACGAACGCGCTGTCGCTGGCGGAGCAGGAGGTGTCGGGGCTGTCGCAGGAGGAACTGGTGCGCTGGACGGGGGATGGCGCGGCGGTGCGGGGGGCGTTCGCGGCCTTGTCGGAGGCGCGCGCGGAGATCGGCGCCGAGCGTTTTTCGGAGGCGTCGGCGAAGATCGCGTCGGCGCTGGAGGTGATTCGCCGCGAGGCGGCGGTGGCGTCGGACAACCAGGGCAAGGCGGAGCAGCGCAACTATGTCGCGGAGGTGATCATGAACGCCTTGTACGAGCAGGGATATGACGCCCCGTCGTTCTACTATGCGAAGCAGAACGAGGACGGTTCGGACGTGGAGTTCTCGGACTTGACGATATTCGCGAAGGCTCCAGGCACGCAGGGGGACATGCGGATGAACATCGACCTGTCGGGGAAGGTGCAGTTGGAGGTGGAGGGGATCGGCGAGGGCGAGGAGGGCGTTTGCCACCAGTTGATCGAGAACCTGCAGCAGGGGGTCGGCGGCGAGATCGACTTCACGATGACCGACTGGGGGCGCGCGGCGGGCGTCGCGGCGGACCGGAAGGTCGCCCTGGCGCGCCAGCAGGAGCAGGTGAAGGAGCGGCAGCGCGAGCGGGGCGGGGCGCAGTAGCCGCGGGGACGGGAAGATGACGCAGGCCAGATTGACCAATGACCGCCTGTTCAGCCCGCTGCGCGTTTCCGGCGGGCGGCGGCAGTTTGTGCTGTCGGGCGAGATCGAGGACTACTATTTCCTCAATGCCGTCTATGGCATCGGGGATCTCGGCATGGCCCTGCGGCACTATCTGACGTGGTGCGGCTACGAGGTCGTCATCTTCATCGACACCCTGAAAAAATGCACTTTCCTCACGCCCGAGATGGAGCGGCGCTTCAACGAGGCGGTGCGCAAGGCGAGCGTCGACCCGCAGGCACAGGAGCGCGGCCGCACCGCCCACGCATTCGTGCCGCGCGGCGCCAGATCTGGGAACGCAGGGGCGCCGCCAGGCGGGAATGCCGCCGC
>JAEEXV010000402.1 GCA_016287975.1 Lentisphaeria bacterium
CCCCCAAAGAGCCACCCAAGACCATTCCTGGAAAACCAGAAAAATCCGGAGCAGCCGCAAATGCGCCCGTAGCCACGGCGTCCCGCCGTGGCACCCCCAAAGAGCCACCCAAACCCATTCCTGGAAAAACCGGAAAACCCGGATCTCCCGCGAAACCTGCCGCGGGGAAGCCCCAGGTGGCGGCGAAGCACCCAGCACCGAGGCGGCGACCAAGACAAGTGCTACCGCCGACGCTGGCGGTGCCGGAACCAATCGTCACCGCGCGCATGCGCGAACTGGCGAAGACTTTGACGGCGGAGACGCAGGACGAGCTGGCCAAGGCGACCGCGCTGCGCGACTACCTGCGCCAGAACTATCGCTATACATTGAAGCCCGCGTCCCCGCCGTCTGGCCAGTCCGCGCTGGATTTCTTCCTCTTCGACTCGCGGGAGGGCTTCTGCCAGCATTATGCGCAGGCGCTGGTGGTGCTGGCGCGGCTGGCGGGGCTCCACGCCCGCCTCGCACTCGGCTTCGCCCCAGGCAACTACGACGTCCTCAACAACTGCTACGAGGTCTATGAATACCACGCGCACGCCTGGGCGCAGATCCACATCCCGCGCTATGGCTGGCTCACCTTCGACGGCACCCCGCCCGCCTCCCTCCAGATGGAGAACTTCCCCAGGCTCCTCGCGCAGTCACAGGACGCCTTCGACGAGACCTGGAAGCCCCAGGTTCCCGAACTCGCCATGCGCCCGCCCGCCGACGCCCGCGTCGTGCACCCCTATCTGCCCCAGGAGGAGCCGCTGTCCCAGAAGGAGGACAAATCCCTCGCAGGCATGGTCAACCAGATGCTCAACCCCAAGCCTGGCGACAAGCCCCCGCCCACCCCGCGGCAAATCGTCAAGGCCGCCAGGCACTCCGCCGCCACCAGCATCCAGGAGGCCTGGCTGAAAGCCCGCCAGAGCATCCGTGCGTTCTTCAGGCAACTCTGGGATGCCATCCGCGGACGCCTGCGCACACTGCGCTCCACCTGTCTCCTCTACGCCCTCCTCCTTCCCATCGCCCTGTCCGCCGCCGAGTTCGCCCGACGCAGGCTCGCCCGACGCCTCCATCGCTGGCTCCTCCGCCGACGCTGCCGACGCCTCAGACTGCGCGCCCAGGATGCCGCCCTCTCACAGGTCCAACGCATCGGCGCCTGCGCCGACATCCTCGCCCTGCTCACCCGTGAAATCGGACACCGCCGTCTCGCCCGCGAAGACGCCGTCGAATTCAGCGCCCGCCTCCCCGCCCAGCACCAGGCCCTCTCCGACGACGCGGCTGCCATCGCCGACGCACTGCTCGTCTCCCGCTTCGCCGCGGCGATCCCAGACGCCGCCGCCGACACTGCCGCCGCCGCCGCCGCCCGCCTCTGCGATGCGCTATTCCCCGCCAGTTGAGCGCCCATCCAGGCGCCCCCTCACTGCGATTCGTCTTCGGTCAGGTCATAATAGCACAATCCGAGGAAGTTTTTCCATTCGGGGTTGCAACCCATTTCAATGAGTTTCCGTGCGAGGGGGGAGCGTTTTCGGCTGCCCCTGCGATGCTCATCCACCCAGTAGAGCGTATACCACAGCGCGTCGTGGCCGTATGCATCCACGCTCCCCACCACCAGCCCTTTGTGATCTGCCTCCAGCATCTCCACAAAGGGGACGGCCTCCGCGCGATTCCAGTTGCTGCAGACATAGAACAGCAGCCGCCGCGGCGAAAACTCCTTCGCGAAGCGCGCGTTGTTCTGATATAAATACGTCGCGATCTGGACGGCCTGCCTCGCCATCACCAGATTGACAACGCCCCTCGGGAGTCCCCTCCCCGCGACATCCAGCGGCATGATCAGATCCACTGGCGAATCCTTCAAGATGGCCTCCTCCACCTGCTTCGCCTCCGCGTCGGGGATTTTCGGACGGGCGCCGAACCGCAATGCGTCGGAACAACAAAGATCCCTCCAGCCCGCCTGCCTCGTCAGGCAGCGCCACTCGCGGACGGCGCGATGGTCGGACAGCGCCCCCGGCACCTCCCACTCCCCGTCCCAGTGGTTGCCGCCATGGCACGGGATGATCATGTCATCCATCACCATCATCTGCCAGAGGGCGACGCGCAGGGGCTTGGCGACGGAACCATCCGACAATGCCTCCGCGACAAAGCGGTCCCGTGGCGTGCAGGGGGGATGCGCGCCCGCCTGCGGCAGCAGCACATGCCTGGTGAACGCCGCCAGGGACGCGGCGGCGCCCTCTGGCCATTGGCGGGCGTGCTCCACCGTCAGCAACTTCATGGGCTCCAGGCACATCTGCGCCAAGAGATTGATCTGGACATCCCCCTGCGCATGCACCTGGTCCAGCAATTCCGCCAGTTGCGACGTCGACGCCTGCTTTGCCAGCATCCGTTCCAGTTCCCTGCTCCATTCCGCGATCGATCTCATGACCTATTCTCCCCGCCTGCCCACACCCCGTCATTGGCGGAAGCATTCGCCCCCACATCCACAATGTCTGTCGCCCTTTCTTTGCGATTCCAGAAAATGCCCTCGATTGCCATACGAGCCTTTCGGGGCTTTCCTTGCATGACGCGCCGACATTTGAATTTCAGGGGCGTGCGCATTCAGTATTTCACCACTTTGCACGTGCGAGGGAACACATATTTCCTGTAGCAAGTGCCATGCGGAAGCAGCACCTGCGCCAGGCGCGTGCAGCCATGGAAGGCATGACGGTTGATTCTTTTGACGCTGCGCGGGATGACGACGCAGACGAGTCCCTGGCAATTCTGGAACGCCTCCTCCCCGATGGTGTCCACCGTCTCCGGCAGCACAATGGCCTGCAATGAGTTGCAATTACGAAACATCTGCCGTCCAATCACTTGGACGCCCTCGGGCAGCGCAATCACCCCCGTTCCGGTCAATGGGCCCTTGACATCGGCGGGGGCAATGCTGGTCATGGCACTGCACCCCGCAAACACGTCGTGATAGAGTTCGACCCCTTTGGGAAGACGGATGCCACTCAGCCCCATGCAGTTCGCGAAAGCCCGCGTGTCCAGGCGCTTCAGCCCCTCGGGCAGGTCGATGTCTGCGAGGACGATACATCCATCGAAGGCCTCCATGTCGATTCGCTCGACGCCGGCCGGGAGGCCAACTCGCACCAGTTTTGTACACCCTTGGAAGAGTCCGTCCTCGACCAAATGGATTCTCGCAGGGAGGTCGATCTCCGTCAACTTCACGCATTTTGCGAATGCACCGGTGCCGATGGCGGTGACCGTCGAGGGGAGGTCCATCGACGTGAGATTCACGCACTCCGAAAAGGCCGCGTTACCGATTTCTCTGAGGCCTTCGGGGAGGTCAACCAGCCGCAACTGCGTACACGCGGAAAAAGCTTGGGCTGGAATGACCTTCATCCCCGCCGGGATGGCAATGGACGCCAGCGCCGAGCAATTGGAGAACACCTCATGGCCGAGTTTCCTGACGCTTTCCGGCAAAATGCACTCCTGCAGCGAGGTGCAGGACGCAAACGCGCCCTCGCCGATTCTTGTGACCCGCCCCGGAATGGCGACCGTCTGCAGTGCCTCGCACATGGCAAATGCCCTCTCGCCGATTTCCTGCAAACCCGACGGCCACTTGATGCCGGTCAATTGCAGGCAACCGGAAAACGTGCGAGGGGCGATGATTCTAAGACCATCCGGCAGAACCACGCCAGGCAGCGCTCTGCACTCTTCGAACGCCGATTCGCCAATCTCCGTGACACTATCTGGCAAATCGATCTCAGCCAATTCTATGCACCTCTTGAACGCCTGAGCCCCGATGGCAGCGACGCCGGAAGGCACGGCGCATTCGGACAGCGAAATGCAATTTTGAAACGCGCCGTCACCAATGAACCGGAGGTTCTCCGGCAAATCGATGCGGGTCAGTCCTATGCACCCCGCAAAGGCCTTGCCGCCGATTCTGGCGACGCCCTCCGGAAGACGGATCTGCGTCAACCCGGTGCACAGCACAAACGTGTTCTCGTTAATTTTGGTGAGGCCAGAGGAAAAATGGACGGCAGCCATGGCCGAGCAGCCGGCGAAGGCCGCGCGCCCCAGGTCCGTGAGGCTGGCGGGGAAGGCGATCTCCGTCAGCGCCGCGCAGCCCCGGAAGGCCCCCTGGCCGATCGCCTGGAGACCCTCCGGCAGAGTCACGCCTGCCAACTCGGTGCAGAATGCGAAGGCGTCATGGCCCAGAGTCAAGAGGCTGGCCGGAAGGGCGATGCTCACCAACGCCACGCATTCTTTGAAGGCGCCCGGCCCAATGGAGGCAACGCCTGCAGGGAAGGCGACTGCGGACAGGCTTTTGCACCCCGAGAATGCCTCCTCGCCAATCTCCACAAGCCCCTCGGGCAGGACGACCCGGGACAGTTGCCGGCAATTGCGGAAGGCGTAGGGGCTGAGTTGCGTGACCCCTGCAGGCAACTCAATCTCAACCAACTCCGTGCAGCCCTCGAAGGCCCCTTCGCCAATCATCTGGAGGCTCTGCGGCAGCGTGACCCGCTTGAGCCGCTGGCAATACTGGAAGGCGTGCATCCCGATGGCGGTCACCCCCTCCTCGATGACCAACTCCTCCATGCGCCCACCATGACCGGCGCCGGCGGGAATCGCCTCCATGCCATGTCCCATGGAAACGCGTTCCGCAGTCAATTTGGTTTCATCACCAGACATCGGCCTTGCTCACCTCGCTTCCAGTTTCAGACATGGGCGGACGCCGCTTCCTCCACTGGCGGCAGCCCCCGGAACACCCGTCTCTCACCGCCCCGCTCCAGATGATAGTGGGCGAGGCGCATCTCGGCCTCCTGCGAGGCTACCAGCGACTTTTCCAGCGTGCCCAGCCGTTCGGCCAGACGCAGCATCGCCAGCTCCCGGTTCCGGTGCTGCGAGCGCTCGTCGCTGGCGGTGCACACAATCCCCGTCGGCAAATGCGTGACGCGGACGGCGCTGTCCGTCCGGTTCACATGCTGCCCCCCATGCCCCGACGCCCGAAACGTATCAACCCTCACCTCGGAAAGGTTGAAGGCCTGCGCCGCAGGCGGCGGGAAAAAGGCGACGCTGACAAACCAGTTCTTCCTCGGCCAGTGCGGTCGGAGCGTGCTCTTCCAAATCCATTTGACCGTCCCCTCCCATCTCTCCCGAAACGCGGGGACCTCATCCCCTTCGACAAGCGCAAGCATGGACGCCATCTGCGGCTTTTCCTCCGTCAACGGATAGATGGGCACCCCCTCCCCCGCCATGACCTTGTATAGCAACGGCACAAACACTCGGCACTCCGCCGGCCCTGTCCCCGCAGATATCTGCACAATCTGTTTCATCATCGTCGGCTCGCTGACATTCAGGATTCAAAAGGAAATTCAGGATTCGTCCACTGATGATACGCGGCGAAAGCGCATTTCCTTTCAAGCAAAGCGCGCCTCCCCTCCTTGGGAATAGCCCCCGCATAAAAAAAACGGCGGCGGCGGGACTTGTTCAGTCCCGCCGCCGCCTGGATTCAGAAGACTGTCCGCGGAAGGCTGTTTATTTCGCGGCCTTGCGGCGCGGCAGCGGATTCTGCTTGTGGCACTCCTCGATGACCGCAATCTGGCGGCGGACCTGCTCGACGGTCACATCCTGCTTCTTGCCCTTGGTCAGGGCGTCGTAAAGCTGGGTGTAGTAGATGTCGCCCCACGCGGCGGGGAAGCAGGCGGCCTCGGGCGCGGTCCAGGTGGACTCGTACCAGTTGAGTTTCTCGCCGCAGTAGATCGGCAGCTTGCCCGGCCCCAGCAGGATGCCAGGAACCAGCTCGTGGCGCGGCGCCTCCTCAGGCTTGTAGTACTTCCAGGTCACCGTGTTCCCCGTGGCCTTGATGCCGCCCTTCGTGCCGTAGACCTCGAAGACGTTGCCAGGATAGGCGTCCACATGCGAGACCTCCAGGTCGATGGTCGGATGGCCCTTGCCGATCAGCAGCAGCTTGACGTAGCTGTCCGCGTCGCCCCAGACGTTGATGCTGTGCAGCACGCACACCACCTTCTCAGGGTCGGCCTCGCCGTCGCCGTAGAACTGCAGCGCCATGTCCAGCGGGTGCGGGGCGGTGTTCATCAGTTCGCCGCCGTAGCACTCCTGCAGCGTCTGCCAGTCCCAGCGGCGGCTCCAGCTGTTGAAGCGGATGTTCACCTGCACGGCCTCGCCGATGACCCCGGACTTGATGATCTCGATGCATTTGCGGAAGGTCGGGCGGAAGCGCGACTGCTGGTACACCGCGAAGTGCTTCTTCGCCTTCTTGGCGGCCGCCATCACCTTGTCCACCTCGGCCACCGTCGAGGCCAGCGGCTTCTCGCACAGGACGTTGAAGCCCGCCTTCAGCGCCTCGATGCTGACGGGGATGTGGTCCATGCTGCGCGTCGCGTTGACGATCAGGTCGATGGACTTGTCCTTCAGCATGTCCTTGTAGTTCGGGTAGACCTTGAAGTTCTGGGGGATCGACACGTCCTCGAAGGGCTTGCAGCGCTCCGCAATCGTATCGGAGACCGCCACCACCTCGAAGCGCTCCAGCGCGTTCACCTGGGTCGAAAGCACCCGACGGTGGATGTCGCGGCCGCTGCGGCCCTGCCCAATGATGCCAACACGGATCTTCTTCATTGTCTCAACTCCTTGGTTTCTGGTTGCCTGTGGAAAGAAAAACTACCTGGTGTAGACTGGCTGCGGACGCCCCGTCGAAATCGACTTCTCCGCCGCCGCCAGCAATGCCATGCTCTCGAAGCAGTCCGCCAGCGGAACGGGCGCCGCGCCGCCCTGGAAGAACGGCACAATCTTGTCCAGCAGCATCTTGTAGAACGGAATGCGCCACGAGACCTGGCACAGCCGCACCTGCTTCTTGTCGTCCCGCAGCTGCGCGCCGTAAAGATAGCTGCCGTAGGTCAGCTCGACGATGCCGCGCCGCCCGTCGCCATACGCCACGTGGCAGACGTAGCCCTTGCGGTCCTCGGAGGTGCTCACCGACACCGCGCCGCAGCCCATGATCTGCTGGAGCATCTCGAAGGCGTGCACGCCGTACCAGATGATCGACGACCCCGCCGCGGCATGGCCCACAGGCCCCCACGTGGTCGCCGATTCAATCTTCATGCCATCCTTCTTCACAGCCGCCAGCGTCTCCTGGAAATCGATGTCGTAGCGCAGCGAGGACGCCGTGAAATAGCGGATGCCCTTCGCCTCGGCGATGTCCGCGATCTTGCGCGCGCTGTCCAAAGTGTCCGCGTAGGGCTTGTCCAGGAAGATCGGCTTGCCCAGCTCGGCGCACTTCTCGAAGTATTCAAGGTGCCGCGAGGGGTCGTTGATCTCGATCATGATGGCGTCGCAGTCCCCGACCGCCTCGTCGAAGTCCTCCGTCACCTTCACGCCAATCCCCTCCAGGGTCTTCTGGCGCTGGTCCAGGCCCGCCTTCCCCTGGAACGGCGTCTCAAAGCGCAGGCACCGCGTCGCCTTCATCCCCTCCACCTTGAACTCCGACTTCGGATCCTGCATCAACTGCGGCATCGCCACCGAGTGGCTCGTGTCCAGACCTACGATCGCGACTTTGATGGGCTTCACCGCCGACTTCTTCGGCTTCACTGCGGCTTTCTTGACTGCCATGGTGCTTGAACTGCCTGTCTTTTGGAAACAATGGTAAACACGGTTAAACGACTGGAAACAACGAAAACTATGGATAATGTAAGCCCTTTTTTGAAAGTTGTCTATGCAGATGAAGAAAACTGGCCCCGAAAACCCGCGAAAGCCCCCGCCCGTCCATGAAAATGCGCCGCCAGAGGTCGCGAAGCCGATGAAATGGGTTATATTACACAATTCGCGAAAGCATTCACGGGGGGATTCACCTTTTCGAGGAAGCCATGTCGGGTCGCCAGGCAAACATAGAGCGCAACACGAAGGAGACGCAGATCACGGTGTCGCTGGATCTGGACGGCAGTCCGTCCAAAAACCGCTTCGCGACGGGGCTGCCCTTCTTTGAACACATGCTGGACGCGGCGTTCCGCCACGGCCGCATGGCGCTGGCGCTCTCGGCGCAT
Organism: Lentisphaeria bacterium; assembly: GCA_016287975.1. Next base: position 8,058 of record JAEEXV010000402.1, read on the forward strand.
GGCGATCTGGAAATCGACGCGCATCACACGATGGAGGATTGCGGACTCGCGCTTGGCCAGGCACTGAAGAGCGCCCTGGGCGACAAGCGCGGGATCACTCGGTTCGGGGCGGCCGCCGTGCCGCTGGACGAGGCGCTCGCCCGCGTGGTCATCGACCTCTCGGGGCGCCCGTTTCTGGCGTGGCGCTGCACCTTCCCCGAGGAGAACGCAGGCGGCGTCGGCGTGCGGCTGTTCCATGAGTTCTTCCAGGCGCTCGCAAACGCGGGCGGGATGACACTGCATGTGGATCTGCTGGCGGGCGAGGAAAACCACCACTGCCTCGAGGCCGTCTTCAAGGCCTTCGGCCGCGCCCTCCGCCAGGCGGTCGCCATCGACCCCGCCCTCGCAGGCGAACTCCCATCGACCAAGGGCGTGCTCGAGTAGCGCGCCGCCAGATTTCAGGACCATTCACCATTCAGGAATTGACAGGCATCATGATTGACCAGGAACTGAACACGATTCGCCATAGCGCCGCGCACATCATGGCGGCGGTGGTGCAGAAAATGTGGCCCGACGCCAAGTTCGACATCGGCCCCGCCACCGAGGACGGCTTCTACTACGACTTCGACATGGAGCACCGCCTCGTCACCGAGGATCTCAAGGAGATCGAGACGCAGATGCGCAAGATGATCGGCCACAAGGTGCCCTTCGAGCGCAAGGAGGTCTCCCGCGAGGAGGCCAAGGCATACTTCGAGGCGCACGGCCAGGAGTACAAGCTCTCCCGCCTCGAGGACATCCCCGAGGGCGCGACCATCACGATGTACACCTGCGGCGACTTCACCGACCTCTGCCGCGGCCCCCATGTCGAGAACTCCTCCGCCATCGGCGCCGTGAAACTGATGGGCATCGCGGGCTCCTACTTCCGCGGCGACGAGAAGAACAAGATGCTCCAGCGCATCTACGGCACCGCCTTCAAGAGCAAGGCCGACCTCGACGACTACCTCAGGCGCGTCGAGGAGGCAAAACGCCGCGACCACCGCAAACTCGGCACCGAGATGGAGCTCTTCTCGACCCACGAGGAGATCGGCCCGGGGCTCCTCTGCTGGCACCCCATGGGCGGACGCATCCGCAACGTCATCGAGACCTTCTGGCGCGACGCACACTACAAAAACGGCTACGAACTGGTCTACACCCCCCACGTCGGGCGCGCCAACCTCTGGGAGACCTCGGGACACCTCGGCTTCTACCGCGAAAACATGTACTCCGCGATGGACATCGACGGCGACCCCTACTACGTCAAGCCGATGAACTGCCCGTTCCACATCGAAATCTACAAGACCCGCCCGCGCTCCTACCGCGAACTCCCATGCCGCTGGGCCGAGTTCGGAACCGTCTACCGCTACGAAAAGGCGGGCGTCCTCCACGGACTCATGCGCGTCCGCGGATTCACCCAGGACGACGCGCACATCATCTGCACCCAGGAGCAGATCATGGACGAAATCCGCGAGGTCCTGCGCTTCTCCATGTACATGTGGCGGTGCTTCGGCTTCAAGGACGTCAAGGCGTACCTCTCCACCCGCCCCGCCAAGGCCGTCGGCGCCCCCGAGAAGTGGGCCACCGCGACCGAGGCGCTGCGCCAGGCCATCGAGGCCGAAAACCTCCAGTGCGAGGTCGACGAGGGCGGCGGCGCCTTCTACGGCCCGAAGATCGACCTCAAGATCAAGGACGCGATCGGCCGCGAATGGCAGACCTCCACCATCCAGTTCGACTTCAACCTCCCCGAACGCTTCCAGCTGGAATACATCGGGCAGGACGGCAACCGCCACCAGCCCTACATGGTCCACCGCGCCCTCCTGGGCTCCCTGGAGCGCTTCTTCGGCATCCTCGTCGAGCACTACGCGGGCGCCTTCCCGACCTGGCTCGCCCCCGAGCAGGTGCGCGTGCTCTCGATCTCCGAGAAGCACGCCGACTACGCCAAGGCCGTCGCCGACCAGCTGCGCCAGGCGGGCCTGCGGGCGACCGCGGACCTCTCGGGCGACCCCATCGGCGCCAAGGTCAAGGCGGCTGGCGTCCTCCGCGTGCCGTTCCTTTTGGTCGCGGGCGACAAGGAGGTCGCCGACCAGACCGTCGCCGTCTCCGTGCGCGACCGCAGCAAGGCAGGCGGCAAGTACTACACCAAGGATGTCACCTGCGGCGTGCCGGAGTTCCTGGCGCGCATCCGCAAGGAGATTGACGAGATGGCGTAGGAGCGCCGATCCCGTAGTTCCCGAGGCAATCCCACATTGCAATCCCCCTAACAAGGAGCGTACCGCGTGAAGCAATTGAGACCAGGAGACCGCACCATGCGCGGCCGTTCAGTCCGTCTGATCGACCAGAACAACCAGCAAGTCGGCATCGTCACCTTCGAGACCGCCATCGCCAGGGCCCAGCAGGCGGGCCTGGATCTGGTGCTGGTCCCGACCCGCGCCGAACCGCCGGTCACGCGCATCATGGATTTCGGGAAATACCAGTTCGACGAGGCCAAGCGCGCCCGCGAGGCGAAGCGCGCGCAGATCCAGCCCAAGCTCAAGGAACTCAAGCTGCATGCCAACATCGATGACAACGACTTCAACATCAAGGTGAAGCAGGCGAAGAAGTTCCTGACCCAGGGCGACAAGGTGCGCCTCCTGCTGATGTACCGCGGCCGCGAAATGGCCCACCAGGAACTCGGACGCGAGGTCCTCAACCGCTTCATCAAGGAACTCGAGGAGATTTCCAACCAGGACAGCCCGCCCAAGCAGGTGGGCAAGAGCGTCTCGACCGTCCTCTCGGTCAAACCGCAGTTCCGCCAGGCGCGCAACGCCGCGAAACCTGGAAAGGACGAGGAGGCGGAGGCACCCGAGGCGTAGCCCCGAAACACCATGTGCCGGCGTTGAAAACTGTTCACCGTGCCGTCTGGCAGGGCAAAGGGTCTTTTTCTCTACCCCAGCCCGCGGCGGCACGGCGACGCCGGCCAGTCGGGGAGCCGCCAGGCTCCCCACAACGCAACCAAAGGAACACGAACATGCCAAAGATGAAAACGAGAAAGGCTGCCGCCAAGCGCTTCAAGCAGACCGGCACCGGGAAATTCATGCACAACTGTGCGGGAGCGCGCCACCTTGCCACCGGCAAGACCCGCAAACGCAAACGCCGTCTGAGCCAGGTCGCGGAGATCAAGAGCACCGAACTCTCCCGCATGAAGGCCTGCTTCCCCTACGGCCTCTAATTGTCCTGAAGAACCTGAACCACTACTTGGAGTGCTATCATGAGAGTCACCAATGCTCCCGCATCCAGGGCCCGCCGCAAGCGCGTGCTCGAAATGGCCAAGGGCTTCAGCGGAGCCCGCAGCAAGTTGATCCGCATGGCCTACACCGCAACCGACCGGGCGATGGCATACGCCTACGTCGGGCGCAAGGACAAGAAACTGGTCTACCGCCGCCTGTGGACGCAGCGCATCAACGCCGCGTGCCGCGCGCTGGACTTCAAGTACAGCTGGCTGATTGACGGCCTCAACAAGGCCCACATCGAAATCAACCGCAAGATGCTTGCCGACCTGGCCGTGCTCAACGAGGAGGCATTCAAGCAACTGGTCGAGAAGGCCCGCGAAGCCCGCAAGGCCTAGCCGCGTTCTCTGCCCCCTCTGGCAGTCGCCGCGCCCCTGGGATTTCCCTCATCGGACAATCCCAGGGGCGCTTTTTTTGTCTCCTGTCTCGCGTGACTTCCCGCCCTCGCCCGCCTCGCGGCTCTTGAAGGCGGCAAAAAAAAGTGGCTGGGGACGGTTGCGCACGGAATTAGGCACTATATTGCGGAAGTATTCCGCATCCCGTAGCGAGACGAGTGCCTTGTTTCGATATCGGAGTCACTTTTGTTGGAGAGAAGAGTGTGATTGGACAAGAGGAATTCATCATCGAGCTGCTGATTTCGCGTGGCGTCATCACCGAAGACCAGTTGATGGAGGCCAGGAAGAAGCAGAAAAGCGACACCCTCGATTCGACGCTGCAGGCGCTCTACGCGCTGAAGACCATCACCGAGGCGGACGTCATGCAGCTGCTCGCCGCAGAGTACGGCATGGATGTCTTCGACTTCGACTCCTCGAAGGAGCGCGTGCCGGAACAGGTGATCCAGATGATTCCGACGCAGATCGCGCTGCGCTACAAGATGGTCCCCATCTCGTTCTCGGGCGGCATCCTGCGCGTGGCCATGAGCGACCCCGCCGACATCGAGTCCCTGGACGCGGTGCGGCATCTGACCAAGCAGGATGTCGAGGGGGTGCTCGCCCCCCAGCGGCAGATCGACCGCGCCCTCGACTACTACTACCGCAAGGCCGACGCAAACGACGCCCTCACCGAACTCACCCAGACCACGCAGGACATCACCATCGGCTCGACGACGGACACGACGACCGATTCGGAGGGCGGCGGCAAGGAGGACGACAACGCCCCGATCATCCGATACGTCTCGCTGGTGATCCTGGAGGCCTTCCGCTCGCGCGCATCCGATATCCACCTGGAGCCGATGGAGAAGAAGTTCCGCGTGCGCTACCGCATCGACGGCGTCCTCAACGAGGTCGAGGCCCCGCCGAAATATCTCCAGAACAAAATCCTCTCCCGCCTGAAGCTGATGAGCGGCATGGACCTCTCCGAACACCGCATCCCGCAGGACGGACGCATCCGCATCACCGCGATGGGCCGCGAACTGGACCTGCGTGTCTCGGACATCCCCGCCACCCACGGCGAATCCATCGTCATGCGTATCCTCGACAAGAGCGGCGTCATGCTCGGCATCGGCGAACTGGGATTCCTGCAGGACGACCAGGATCTCATCAACCGCATCCTGAACCTTCCCGACGGCATCTTCCTGGTGACGGGGCCGACTGGATCGGGCAAGACCACCTCCCTCTACTCGTTCCTGCACGAACTGAACCAGCCCACGCGAAAGATCATCACCGCCGAGGACCCTGTCGAATACGAACTCTCGGGCATCAACCAGGTCCAGATCAACACCGACGTCGGACTCACCTTCGCCAGCGCCCTCCGCGCCATGCTGCGACAGGCCCCCAACATCATCATGGTCGGTGAAATCCGCGACAGCGAGACCGGCTCCATCGCCATCAACGCCGCCATGACTGGACACCTGGTCTTCAGCACCCTCCACACCAACGACGCCCCCTCCGCGATCACGCGACTGATCGACATGGGCATCAAGCCCTTCCTGGTGGCATCCGCCCTGCGCGCGATCATGGCCCAGCGCCTGGTGCGGCGACTCTGCAAGCAGTGCAAGCGCCCGCACGAGATGACCCAGGCCGACAAGGACGGGCTGCGGGTCACGGACGAGTTCATCGCCCAGTCGACCTTCATGGAGCCGGTCGGCTGCTCGGAGTGCAACAAGGGCTACCGCGGCCGCATGGGCATCTATGAGATCTTCATGCTGGACAACTCGATCTCCGAACTCATCTACGCAAAGGCCGACGCGGGCGTCATCTACCGCCGCGCCCGCGAACTGGGCATGCGCAACCTGCGCGACGACGGCGTGCGCAAGGCCGCGATGGGCATCACCTCGATCGGCGAGGTGCTCCGCCTGACCGTGGACATGGGCTAAGTCTTCACAACCACCCTGGCATTTCCCCGACAATGGAAGAAAACTACAGTCTTGAGGTTTCGCCGGACATCAGCATGATCTGGCAGATTCTGGTGATGCGGAAGGTCGCCACCGAGGAGCAGCTCCAGGAGGTGCTCGAGGAGAGCCGCAACAACGGCCAGCCCTTCCAGAAGGTCCTCTACAACTACGAGATCACCACCGAGGACGAACTGCTGCAGATGATCGCGGAGGAACTGGGCACCGAGTTCGTCGAGATCCACATCAGCGCCATCGACCAGGAGTTCACGAAGATCATCACCCCGGACACGGCGCGCACCTACAGCATCATCCC
>JAEEXV010000403.1 GCA_016287975.1 Lentisphaeria bacterium
CATCGCGTGCTGGCGCGAGGGCGCGACACTGCCGCGCAGCGGCGGCAGCGTCGGCCCGTCCGTCTCGTCCTCCTCCGACGCGAACGGCGTTCCAAGCGCGATGGCATGCTCAGGCGCCGCCACTGGCTCGTCATCGTCCTCCTCCGCTGGCTCGGGCGGCGGCGGCGCAAAGCCGCCGAACGGCCGCCTCGGCGGAGGCAGGCCGCCCGTGCTGGCGGTGGTCGTCGTGCCCTTGGCGTTTTTGCTGGCCTTGACGGCGATGCCGATCACGACGAAGGCCAACCAGACGAGGACACCGATGAAATCCAGGCCGCCAGCCTGCATCGGCTCTATCATGGAGAATGACGACAGCATTCCGTCTCTCGCTGGTTATGCCTGCGGCGCGGCGGGCGGCGGGGTGGCGTTGTCGCCGCCCAGGAGGTTGCGGCGCATGTCGGTGTCCGACTGCAGGTTCTCCATGCGGTAGTAGTCCATCACGCCGAGGTTCCCGTCCCGCAGCGCGGCGGCCATGGCCTGCGGGACCTGCGCCTGCGCCTCGACCACCTTCGCCTGCATCTCCTGGACGCGGGCCTTCATCTCCTGCTCCTCGGCGACGGCCGCCGCACGGCGCACCTCCGCCTTGGCCTGCGCCACGCGCAGGTCGGCCTCGGCCTGGTCGGCCTGCAGCCGCGCGCCGATGTTGTCCCCGATGTCCACGTCCGCGATGTCAATCGAGAGGATCTCGAAAGCCGTTCCTGAATCCAGCCCCTTCTCCAACACGCGCTGCGAAATCTGGTCGGGGTTCTCCAGCACTGTCGTGTAGGAGGGCGACGAGCCGATGGTCGTGACGATGCCCTCGCCGACACGCGCGATGATTGTCTCCTCCGTCGCGCCGCCGACCAGCCGTTCCAGGTTCGTGCGCACCGTCACACGGGCGCGCGCCTTGACCTGGATGCCGTCCTTCGCGACCGCGTCCACCGTCATGCGGCCCTTCTTGGGGTCGGGGCAGTCGATGACGCGCGGGTTGACGCTCGTCTGCACCGCCTGCAGAACGTTGCGGCCCGCCAGGTCGATGGCCGCCGCCTGGTTGAAGGTCAGCGGGATGTTCGCCTTGTCCGCAGCAACCAGCGCATTGACCACGTTCGGCACATTGCCGTGCGCCATGTAGTGCCCTTCCAGGTCGTCCGTCGTCACCTCCGTCAGACCCGCCTTCCGCAACTGGATGTACGACCGCACGATCAGCCCCGACGGAATCTTCCTCAGCGTCATCGCGAAGAGCCGCAGGAACGAAATGTGCGCCCCCGACGCATTCGCCTGGATCCACGTGCTGAAGTAGCTCATGATCAACGCAAAGACAATGAAGCCGACAAAAATCAGCACACCAATCAGAATGGGCATGGTCTATTCTCCTTTGAAACTACAACGGACACAATCTCAAAAACAAGATTAATATATCCCTCCGCACAAGTTTTGCCAATTGTCCTTCAGCCGAACCGCTACTTCCAGGTGGTCCAGGGCTTGCGCTGTTGACGGACACAGTCCGCCAGGCAGGAGTTCATCAACGTCTGATAGGGGAGTTTGAACTCCACCGCCAACGCCTTGAAATAGCGAACAATTTCGGCGTCCAGCCGCATCGTCACGACTTGCTTCTCCGCCTTGACATACGGGTTCTTCTCGCCTTTGCTGAAGTCGTATTCGTCTCGCATGGTTGCTTCCTCCTGATGTATGTGCCTATTTCGTTCGCGGTGGCCTTTCGGGCTGAAATGATGCGGATTTGCGTTTCGTTTTCCCGATAGCAATGGCATACGACCAAAATCCGCAACGTCGCACTGGTTCCAAGCAAAAGAAAACGATCCTCGTCCTCCGAATGGTCCGGGTCGAAAATGCGCAAGGCATCCTCATCTTGAAAGACTGTCGCCGCATCCTCAAAAGACACGCCGTGCTTTTCCAAATTCAATGCGGCTTTCGACTCATCCCAGACAAATTCCATCGCCATCTCCGTACTTTTTGAACAATATAATATATTGATTCAATATTGCTGCAAGCATTCGGGAAAGTTCAACAAAACCGCAGTTCCCCCTTGAGAGACGGCAGCGCCCCGCCGACATGACGACATGACGATGGAACCGCCTCTCATGGGATCAGCGTGAGAAATATCCTCACTGGAACAGCGTCAGCCCCCTCCATTTCTCCTCGGGCTGGACCTTGCCGCAAGTCAGCCAGACGACGCCGATGAGGATATAGCTGACGATGATCGGCATCCCCAGCCACGCGAAACTCAGGGCGTGGGGTTCCGTCTGGCAGCAGCGGTTGCTGAAGAAGGCCCAGATGGACATCCCCAGGCTGGCCCCCAGCAGCAGCGTGCTGAGTATCGCCAGCAGCGTGTTGGCGGCGCGCTTCAGGCGGGAACGCAGCAGGAGCCAGATCACAAGCAGCAAGAGGCCCGCCGCAAAGAACGGGAGCACCCACCCCCAGCTGATGGGTCCTGCTCCCCTGAGCGCGGGCAGCACCTCCGCCCCCTTCGCCTTCGCCGCATTCCATGCGTTGAAGTCCCGCGTGCTGACGAAATACCAGGCGATCAGGGTGAGTTTGAGCCCCCACAGGAAGCCCGCCGTCACCCAGATCAGCAGCGTCGAGGCCTTGCGCGAGAGGACGGCGAAGACGAAGACGGGGATCATGATGACGTCGAAGGCGGTGAAGATGGTCTGCGCCTCGACGACGCTTTGGCGCAGGAAATCCGCCGAATACGCGACCAGGATGCCCAGCCCGATGGAGAGCAGCCCGATGACGATGGTCGCCACCTTGGTGTAGTTGACCTGGCGCTCCTCGGAGAGGCCTGGGGAGATCAGGCGCAGGTGCAGTTCCTTCATGTAGATGGTCGCCATGCTGTTGAAGACCGCATTCAGGGTCGAGATGACCGCCGCCAGCATGCCCGCGATGACCAGGCCTGGAATCGGCGCGGGAAGTTTCGTCGCGATGAACTGGAAGAGCGCCGTGTCCCCGCTCTTCACGACCAGGTTGTTTTGATGGTAGTAGGAGAAGGTCAAGAGGCCGATCACCCACAAAATCAGCAGCGTCGGGATGGTCAGGCAGGTGTTGGTCACCTGCGTCTTCACCGCGTTCTTGACGCTGCCGCTCGCCAGCAGCCGCTGCACCGTCATCTGGTCGGAGGTCATCAGCGAAATCGGCGCGAGGAACTGCGAGATCAGCATGAGCCAGAAGGAGAGGCGCACATACGGAGTGATCTGGTAGAACTCCCGCGTCGCGAACTCCGAGAGGCCATGGCCGTTCTTGAAGGCGTAGGCGATGCCGCCGAAGAGGCCGCCGTCCACCTTCCAGAAGAGCGCGCCGAGGATGCAGAACAAGCCGCCGACCAGGACGATGAACTGCATCACGTCCGTCCACACCGCGGCCTTGAGGCCGCCTGCGCTGGTGAAGGCGAGGGAGATGAGGCCGCACGCCAGGATCGTCACCCAGCTCGGCCAGCCCGCCGCCCCCTCGAAGATCTTGCTGGTCGAGAAGAGCACCATGCCCAGGTAGATCAGGCGAAGGTAGATGGTCATCGAGGCCACCAGCGTGCGCACCGCGGGGCTGTAGCGGTGCTCCAAGTATGCGAACGGGGTGAAGGAGCCCAGCCGAAAGTAGAATGGCATGAAGACCATGCAGGTGAAGATGGTGAAGATCGGATAGAGCAGCGAGAGGATGAACATGGTCAGGCCGTGGTTGACGATCTCCCCTGGAACCATCACCAGCGAAAAGGCCGACAGCGCCGCCATCAGGCACGAAATCCCCAGCGCCAGCGCAGGCATCTTGCCGCCGCCCAGCATATAGGACTTGCTGTCCTTCTTCTGTCCGCGGCACAGCACCCCGACAACCACGATCGCCAACAGATACAGCCCGATCGCCGAATAATCCAGCCACTTCAACGAATTCATCTCAAGACACCATCCTCCCCCCCAGACTTCTCCATTCCCATGCAACGACAGACGCTCAACTGGTCAACCAGTTTGACAGTTTAATATCGCACCGATTCGCCGCATTGCAAATCCCGTCCGCGCCCCGCCCTCAATTTTCGTTCCGCCGCTCGGCTTCCTCGTAGTCGGGATCGCCTGGATAGAGGTCGGGGTACTCCATCGCGTCGTCTCCGAGTTGCGCATAGCGGTCGACCTCCTCCGGATCCCCCTGGCGGCGACGGCGGCGGCGGCGCACCCTCGGCGGAGGCGGCGGCAACGGCGGCGGATTCATGATCCAGCGCCACACCAGCCAAATTCCGAAAAGAACAAGGATGACTATGAATGTTTCCACAAGTGGCTATTCCCTCCCAACGGATCGTCCCCGCCGTCCCTGGTTCTGCGGCGGGCCGTTTTCGGCCCGCGTCCCAGCCGTCCCCCGTCTTTGCGCGCGGGCTACTTTTTCGCGGCAGTCGCCAGCGTTTCGACCCGCGCGGGCGTCGCGCCCTCGCCGTTGAAGATGCGCGCCTCGACACGCCTGTCGTCGATGTCCAGCACCGTGAAGCCAGAGCGATGCGCGAAGAAGCGCCCCGTGAACTCGCCCAGCGCGAGAACCTTCTTCACCGTCGCCAGCGTCTTCCGCCCCTTTTCGCTGGCCGAAAGCGCCTTCTCCATCTCAGCGATGAATGCCGGCCAGTCGCGAAGCACCTCCAGTTTGGCGTCCGTAGGATTCCAGGCGTTGCCCATGCTGGTCGTGATGAGCTGCACCAGCCTGCCTTTCGCGGACTTGCGCTCCACGATGGAGAAGCGATGCGTGTGCGCGGCCAGGATGATCGCGTTGCGCTTCTCCAGCAAGGCCGCGATCTCGTCCGCGGCAGGCAGCCGCCACAGCGGATTGCCGACCCCCACGGGCAGCACCGGCAGGTGCGTCAGCAGAAAGACATACCGCGCGTCGGCGTTCGCCTCCAGCGTCCGCTTCACGAACGCCAGCAGCGGCTTCGGCCCGACAAAGCCGTCCACCGCGATGAAGAGGTCAGGCCCTTTCCGATAGGCGTAGTTGCCGTCCTCCAGTTTCGCCGCGCCCAGTTCCTTCGCAACCAGCGGCAGCATCGCGCCATGATAGGGCTTCGGGTCGTTCTGCGTCCGAAAGACGCGCACGTCGTGGTTGCCCTTGACGACCAGCAGCGGCATCTTCGGAAAATGCCGCTTGACCGCCGCGAAGGCCCCCGCCAGCAGTTTCTCCTGGAGTTCAGGCGTGTCGGCGTCCCCCTGGCAGATGTCGCCCAGCTGAATCGCGAAGGCGGACTTCGCCCCCGTCTTCGCCGCCGCCTCCAGCAACTTGTCGGACGGCCCCTGCCACATCGCGAAGTTCCGCTTGCGCTCCTTCGCGCGCCCCTGGTTGATGGGCTTCCCCGTGTGGAACGACGGCCCGTCGAAATGGACATCGCCGATGACGGTCACCTGGTACTGCGCGAACAGCCCCAGCGCGGCAAAGGCGGCAAGGCACAGGAACAATCGCTTCAGCATGTTTTGCAACTCCTCTTCAATGTTTTCGGGTAAAAAGCGCCGCGAAGAACCCCGTCACGCGGCAGCCGAATTCGCCGAGGGCCTTCAGATGGAAGACGCGCTCGACCCAGCCGCGCCGCAGCTCGATGGCGTTGACGGGGCAGAACTCGTGGCAGCAGTAGCAGCGGATGCAGGCGTTGTGGTCCACGCAGTCGCCCTTTTCCTTGCGGGGGTCGATCGCGGGCGGCGAGACGGGGCAGCCGTTGCGGCATTTCAGGCATTTGATGCACTTGCGGCGGTCGATCCACGGGCGGTCGGCGATCTGGCGGCGCAGCCACCGCAGCAGCCACACTGGCAGCGGCAGGATGCGCATGATGTTCGCAGGCGCCTTCACCAGCTCGTAGTCCGCCACCCGCAGCCGCTCCAGCGTCTCGCCGTGGAGCGTCAGCGCCGACAACTCGCAGCACCCGTAGCCCGCGCGCTTCACCGCCTGCAGCAGCGGATACGACGCGGGGTCGATGCCGATCAGCGCGCACCCGACGACATCCACCGCCGCCAGATCAGGCGACGCCACCAGCGCGCCGATATGGCGCGGCTTGCCGCCGTGCGGTCCAGGCCCCTCCATTCCCACCACGGCGTCCAGGATCGCCAGCCTCACCCGCGCCGTTCGGTTGATGTCGATCATCAGGTCGGCCAGGCGGTCGCGGTCCTGCAACCGGAAATGGTATTGCGCCTTGCGCGTCCCAGGCACCAGCCCGAACTGGTTCTTGAGCGCGCCTGTGTAGCCCATCTGCACATGCGTCTTGAGTTTCGGCAGCGAAATCACCACGTCGACGTGCCGCAGGTGCTCCGTGAGTTCCAGCCGCTTGACCATGCGGTTCTCCGTGTTCTCAAAGACCGCGACCTCGCGGAACTCCGCCATCCGGGCGCCTTCCTCCTCACAGACCGCCAGGATGCCGCAGCTCCGCATCACCTCGGCGGTCGTCCCGACGCCAGGCCCGTCCCCCACCAGCACCTCGGCCGCGCCCGCCGCCTTGCACGCCCGGATCACCGCGCGCGCGATCTCAGGATGCGTCGTCACCGCCTCCTCCGCCCGCGCGGGCGCCAGCAGATTCGCCTTGAGCAGCACCCGCTCCCCAGGCCGCACGAAGCCCGGCATGCCGCCAAACGGCG
>JAEEXV010000044.1 GCA_016287975.1 Lentisphaeria bacterium
CCCCGGGCGGCGTCGAAGGGCGCGAGGTCGGCGTGGGTGTAGAGCTTGCCGGTTTTTTGCGCGCCGAAACTGAACTGGCGCTGCGCGGGGAGGACGCCCGCGTAGTGGAACTCGCGCAGCGCGTGGAGGCGTCCGTAGTCGGCGAAGACGCCGGGGAGGATGCGGATCTTGGAGCCGACGACGCCCCCGGTGGGCTTGAGCGAGGTCTTCTGGCGGAGGATGAGGCGGTCTTGGTCGCGCACGACCTCCCAGATGCCGCGGATGCCGCTCTGCTGCCAGCAGTTGATATAGTCGCCAGGGCCGAGGGGCATGAAGTCGAAGACGAGTCGGAGGCCGCCCTTTTTGACGGCGAGGAAGCGCAGCGGCTTCCTGGTGAGATTGCCGTTCGGGGTGGCGGCGGTGAACTTTCCCGCGACCTTGCTGAACATGCGGCCGTTGGTGTCCAGCCCCTCGTAGTCGGCGCCTTCGAAGAGCGCGTAGGGCAGGGTGATTTCAAGGCTCTTGCCCAGGGAGCGGTTGTCGGCGTCGTTGAAGCATCCGAAGGAGATTTCGACGGAGTTGCCGTCGGGGGCGAGGGCGACCTCCTGGCGGAACTCGGAGGCGCGGTTGTCGCTCCAGATGTTGAAGACGCGGGCGCCGTTCGGGAGGGTGGCGGCCGAGCTCTTCGCGTCGGGCGCGAAGGCGGCCTTGGGGAGGACGCGCGTGACGACCGACTGGATGAACGGCGCGCCGCGGTATTGGATGCGGGTGTCGAAACCTCTCGTCTCAAGGGTGAAGTCGCCTGCAAAGAGGCGCAGCGCGGCAACGAGGAAAAGCGCGGTGAAAAGCGGTTTTTGCATGGCTGTGGATCAACGAAAGGATGACTCTTCGTCCCCCCCTCCTCGGTGCCGTGGCGGGACGGTTCCCGCGCGGCGCTACTTCGCGATCGCGGCGAAGCCCTGTTCCAGGTCGGCGAGGATGTCGTCCACATTCTCCAGGCCGACGGAGAGCCGCACCATGCCAGCCTCGATGCCGGCGGCCACGAGCTGTTCGTCCGTCAACTGGCGGTGGGTTTCACTGGCGGGATGGAGCACGCAGGTGCGGATGTCCGCCACATGGACTTCGTTGGAGGCCAGTTTCAGCGAATTCATGAACTTCATCGCCGCGTTTCTGCCGCCCTTGATGACCAGCGAGATCACGCCGCTGCAGCCCTTCAGGTATTTCTTTGCCAGCGCATGGCAGGGATCGCCCTCCAGGCCAGGATAGATCACGCGCTCGACATGCGGGCATTTCTCCAGGTACCTGGCGACGGTCAGGGCGTTCTCGCAATACTGCTTCATGCGGACGGCGAGCGTCTCCAGGCCGAGATTCAGGAGGAATGCGGAATGCGCGGCGGGATAGCATCCGAAATCACGCATCAACTGCATCCGCGCCTTGATGATATACGCCTGCCTGCCGTAGGTCTTGGTGTAGGAGATGCCGTGGTATGACTCGTCGGGCTCGGTGAGGCCAGGGAAATTCCCGCTCGTCCAGTCGAACTTGCCGCTGTCCACGATGACGCCGCCACCCTGGACGGCATGGCCATCCATGTACTTGGTCGTGGAATGCACCACGATGTCCGCCCCGAACTCGAAGGGCTTGCAGAGGACGGGGGTGGCGAAGGTGTTGTCCACAATCAGCGGCACCTTGTGCTTGTGGGCCAGCGTGGCGAAGCGCTCGATGTCGAAGACCGTCAGGGCGGGGTTGGCAATCGTCTCGCCGAAGACCGCCTTGGTGTTGGGCTTGAAGGCCTTGTCGATCTCCTCGTCCGATGCATTGTGGTCGACATAGATGCATTCAATGCCAAGTTTCTTCAGGGTGAACGAGAAGAGATTGATGGTCCCGCCGTAGATTTCCGTCGAGCTGATGAAGCTGTCGCCCGCGTTGCACAGGTTCAGGATGGAGAGCAGCGACGCCGCCTGGCCGGAACTCGTGCACATTGCGCCGACGCCGCCTTCCAGCGCCGCGATCTTCTCCTCGACCGCCATCACCGTCGGGTTTGCGAAACGGGAATAGATCAGGGAGCGGGTCGGGTCGTCGAAGACCGCCGCGACCTCTTCCGTGCTGTCATAGACATACGTGGTGCTTTGCACGATCGGCACCACGCGGGGCTCGGAATTCTTGGGCGTATATCCCGCATGAAGGCATTTGGTTTCGTCTTTCATCATTGGTTTCTCCACTCTTTGCTGTCCGTTGAAAATCGGTTTGACGGGAAAAAGTCCAAGGGCGGTTCGAAATGTAGGGAATCGCCAAAAAAACCTGGCTTTGGCGCCAAAACCTTGAACCATGCCGTTACCATACCATCTTTTCCCGACTTTTCCACTTCATCCCTCGGTATCGTTCCGAAAAAAACATCGCAGATGCGGCGCCGACCGCCACGACAGGCATTTCAACGCGGAGGGGTTGTAAATCCCCTTTATGGCATTACATTTCGCCAATTGCCGTTTGGTCGGCGCAATCTTCATCCTTCAACCGTGGGAGTTCCGTGTATGAGACATTCGGAAGTCACTGTCTTCATTGTCTATCTGCTTTGCATGCTGGGAATCGGGGTCTACTTCTTCTGGAGAGACCGCAACGGCGGCGAAAAGACCTATTTCCTGGGCGACCGCAAGATGGGGCCGTGGGTGGCGGCGCTGTCGGCGGGCGCGTCGGACATGAGCGCATGGCTGCTGATGGGGCTGCCGACCTCGATCTATGCGATCGGCGTCGGTGAGATCTGGATCGCGGTGGGGCTGGGGCTGGGCTATGCCCTGAGCTGGATCATCGAGGCGCCGCGGCTGCGCCGCTTCTCGATCGTGTCGGGGGACGCGATCACGATCCCGCAGTATCTCTCGAACCGCTTCAAGGGGACGAACCATGTGACGCAGACGGTCTGCGCGGTGGTCTTCCTGATCGCGTACACCATCTACGCGGCCTCCAGCATCAAGGCGTGCGGCACGCTCTTCAACAAGGTGATCGGGATGGATCCGATGAAGGCGATGTACCTCTCCGCCTTCATCATCATCAGCTACACCTTCCTGGGCGGCTTCTCGGCGGTCTGCTGGACCGACTTCTTCCAGGGGCTCCTGATCCTGGGCGCGATGCTCCTCGCCCCGATCTTCGCGGTCTTCATGCTCAAGGCCAAGGAAAGCGGCGCGGCGGATGTCCTGCCTGCCAACTACTACAACGCCTTCGCCGACTGGCACCAGATCGTCAACGGCCTGGGCTGGGGCCTGGGCTACTTCGGCATGCCCCACATCATCATCCGCTTCATGTCCATCAAGTCCCAGAAGGCGCTGCGGCAGTCCTCGGTGATCGGGATTTCGTGGACGGCGATCGTGCTGGTCTTCGCGGCCTTCATCGGCATCATCGGGCGCCTGCGCCTGGGGATGGATCCCGCCATCAAGGAAAAGGAACTGGTCTTCGTCGAAATGGTGCGCCAGATCTTCCCTGGCGTCATCTCGGGCGTGCTGCTCTCGGCGGTGCTGGCGGCGGCGATGAGCACGGCGGACAGCCAGTTGCTCGCGGCCTCGTCGGCCTTCTCCAGCGACGTCTACAAGCCGCTGATCCGCAAGGGCAAGGCCTCGGACGAGGAACTGCTCTGGAACGGCCGCCTGATCGTGCTGATCGTCTCGCTGGCGGCGCTGCTGATCGCGACCAACCCGAATTCGGGCAACATCATGGGACTGGTCTCGAACGCCTGGGGCGTCTTCGGGGCGGCGTTTGGCCCTGCGATCCTGCTGAGCCTCTTCTGGCGGAAGTTCAATGCGCTGGGCGCGGTCGCGGGCATCATCGCGGGCACGGCCGTCGACATCGGCTGGCTGATGTTCTGCAAATCCACCAACGTCTATGAGATCATCCCCGGCTTTGCCGCGGGCCTGATCGTCGCGATCGTCTTCTCGCGCGTCGCGGGCGACGCCTCGGCGGAGGTCCAGAAACTCTACGACCAAGCCGTCCAGTATAAGGACTAACCGACGGCATTCCATCCTGCGGGGCCGCCCGCGCCAGAGGCGCGGGCGGCCCCGCTTGCGTATCATGGCTGAAGAAGGGTCAAGGCACGGGCGTTTCGTCTGCGTGCGCTGCGGGAACTGCTGCCGCTGGAGCGGCGTCGTGCGGCTGCGCGAGGGCGAGGCCGAACGCCTCGCGGCGGCGCTGGGGATCGCCGTCGAGGAGTTCACTGGACAATATGCGGATCTGGCGGAAGACCGCCGCGGGCTGGTGCTGAAATGCGCCGACGACGGCCGCTGCTGCTTTCTGACGGAGGCGAACCTGTGCCGCGTCAATGCGGTGAAGCCGCGCCAGTGCGCGGAGTTCCCCTACTCCTGGCAGCCGACGCCAGAGCAGGCGAGGCTCTGCCAGGGCCACTGGGAGGAATAGGGCATCCCGTGCCGCCCCGTTCTCGCGGTTTCATGGGAGCTGGGGGGAGTCGGTCGTTCCGTGCCGCCCCGTTTTTGCGGTCGCTCCGTTCCCCATGAGAGGCGGTTCATGAGGCCGACGGGGGGGCGTTTTATGTGGACATTTATTGTGACACTTTTTTGTCCAGATAAATGTCCAGATAAACACAGTCACTCGCTTTTCACGACCAGCCACGATCCTGGTTGCTGGTTGTACATAATACATTGCCAGACATTTTCTGGTTTATTAGGACAAAAAATGTCTGAATAAACGAGAAGGCGGCCGCGCTGTTCACCTTTTTGCGGTTCATGGGAGCTGGGTGGAGTCGGTCGTTCCGTGCCGCCCCGTTTTCGGGGCGGCGGGTGTCTCCGCCGCGGGCGGGCGGTGGTGGAACATGGCGGCGCCGAGGAGGGCGGTGAAGGGGGCGACGAGGACCAGCGCGAAACTGCCGATCAGGGTCTTGACGGATTCGGCGGCGACGAGGGGGTTGTTGATGAAGTGCCAGGGGGAGCTGCCCTGGGCGCAGAACATCATGAGCAGGGTGATGTAGCCGCCTGAGTAGGCGAGGAGCAGCGTGGTGGTCATGGTGCCGACGACGCTGCGCCCGATGCGGAGCCCCGAGCGGCAGAGCTCGAGGCGGGAGAGGGCGGGGTTGTGGCGGCTGACCTCCTCGATGCCCGTGGCGATGTCCATGGCCAGGTCCATGACGGCGCCAGAGGAGGCGAGGATCATGGCGCCGATGAAGATGTCGGCCAGATCGAGCGATTCGTATCCCGAGAAGAGGAGCGTCTGGGCGTAGGGCAGGGTGGCGCCGTTGATCTTGAGGAGGCGCGTGAAGAGATGCGCGGTGAGCAGCCCGACCAGGACGCCGAGGGTCGCGCCGAGGAAGGCGGTGGCGCCGCGGCGGTTGGCGCCCGCGACGAGATACATGATGGCGGCGGTGAGAAACGCGGTGCTGGCGAAGATGGTCCAGCTGGCGGGCCAGCCGCGCAGGGTGAGCGGGATGACTGCCTTCCAGATGACCAGGCAACTGAAGACGAAACTCAGCAGCGCCTTGAAGCCCGTCCAGCCGCCGAAGACGCAGAGCAGCAGGCAGAAGAGGGCGAAGAGGACGATCGTCCAGCCGATGCGGGAGTGGTCCTGCGCAATCAGCGTGTCGTCGGGCTCGGGATCGGCCTTGTCGATGACGACGACGGCGGTGTCGCCAGGGCGGAAGAGCTTGTCGAGTTCCAGCTGGGCGCGCAGTTCGTTCGCGGCGGGGAACTGCCGCCCCTTCAGGGGGCCTTCGAGGATTTCCACGGTGAGGCGCTGGGAGCCGAAGCGCACCAGGTTGTGCGTCTCGACCAGCGAGTCGTCGACCGCCAGCACTTCCGCCCTGGCGCGGAAGCCATGCTGCGCGGCGAGGGGCTTCGGCCCTGGCAGCAGCCACAGCAGGGCGGACAAGGCCGCCAGGACGGCGAGGATGCAGAGATCGTGCTTGGAAATCGGCCAGGACATGGGCGGCGAGGGAAGAGGGGCGGGATGGTGTCTTAGGACACAATGTAGCACATCTTTTGCCGCCGAATCTCCCGCACGGGCCCTTCACTCGCCCTGGTTTTCAGTGTCGTCGCCGTCCGTGCGGGGGAATTTGCTCCAGTAGATGTCTCGCAGGCCTGACTGCGGCTGGGGGCCGACGTAGCCGCGCTCTTCGAGTTCGTCCAGCAGCGCGGCGGCGTGGTGGTAGCCGATGCCGAGTTCGCTCTGCAGCCGACAGACGGAGGCGCGCTTGCCGCGCCTGAGGGCTGCCAGCGCGCGTGCGACGAGGGCGTCCGTTTCGCCGTCGTTGCTGCCGCGGGGCGGTGGCGGGGTTTGTTCTGCGCGTTCCTGACTCGCGCAGACATGGACGACGGCGTTGATGCTCTCGGTGGAGACAAAACCGCCTTGGATGCGCTCGATGTCGCAGGGGCCCTTGAAGAGCATGTCGCCGTTGCCGAGCAGGGCTTCGGCGCCTTCCTGGTCGAGGAGGAGGCGGGAAGCGACGGCGTCCTCGACCTTGAGTGCGATGCGCCAGGGGAAGTTGGACTTGATGGCGCCAGTGATGACCTTGCAGTCTGGCCGCTGGGTGGCGATGACCAGGTGGATGCCTGCGGCGCGGGATTTGGCGGCGAGGATGGCGAGGGCGTTGCCGATCTCCTTCGGGGCGCGCGCCATGAGGTCGGCGATTTCGTCGAGGACAATGACGATGTAGCGGAGCCGTTCGGGGAGGGGGGCGCCGTTTTCAAGGCGAACTGGTTTCGGCGGAATGCTTCGGGAGTTGTACGCGGCGATGTCTTTGACCTGGGCGGCGGTCAGCAGGCGGTAGCGCAGGTCCATTTCGTCGATGAGCCTGCGGAGCATGGAGACGGCCTTTTCGGGGTCGTTGATGACGGGGGGACGGAGGTGCGGCAAGGTTTTGTAGGGCTTTAACTCCAAGTATTTTGGGTCGAACAGGATGAGCTGCAATTCATCGGGGCGGAAGTGCCGAATCAGGGACTGGAGGATCAGGTTGACGCAGCTGCTTTTCCCAGAGCCCGTGGAGCCTGCGATGAGGAGGTGCGGGGCCTTGGCCAGGTCGATGATTCGGATGTCGCCGCCGATGGTCTTGCCCAGCATCACGGGGATGTGCCCCTGGCGACCATACCAGGCTGGGTTGGCGAAGAGTTCCTCGGCGGTGATGGCGGTGCGCACGGCGTTGGGGACCTCGATTCCGACACGCTCGCTTCCTGGCATGGGAAGAAGGAGGCGGATGGGGCGGACCCCGAGGCGCTCGGCGATGGCGTCGGCCAACTTCTTGAATCGGCCGACATCGTAGCACCTTGTCAATTCAAGTTCGAAGCGGGTGACCTGCGGGCCGATGAACGCGGCGACAATCTGCGCGTGAATCTGTTTTTCAGCCAAAAACAGCGTGATGAGGCCTGCGGTCCGATTGGTCGCGGGGTCGCACGACGGCAAGGGGCTCGCCGCCACCGCCTTCTTCACGTCGAGGTATTGGCGGAGCCGCACCAGGGCTTCGTCCACATTCTCAAAGGTCGGCCGCCCCTCCTTGAAGAGACCCGCCGCGTGGAGGTCCTCGTTCATCTGCCACAGTTCCTCCAAACTGGGCAGCAGCGGCGAAACCGCCGAAATGTCGTCATCGCCGTCCGTTAGGGCAGTGCCGCCGAGGATGCCGAGCGCGATGCAGTAATGCGAAAAGGGAATGTCAGGGGAGTTGGTCATGGCTGTCATGGGAGTGGAGGGTGAATGGGGACATGACAGCAGCACAGCAATGGCCGTGCCAAGCACAATGCGAGGCGAAAAGCGGCGGTCGGTGGTCAAGGATTGAACGTCGGTGGTGAAAAATGATGCCTGTGCGGATCCATGAACACGGGCTGCATTAAGGACATGCGCGGAATCACATTGGACATCCTGGACGAATGGCGCGACCGCCTGGCGGCGGTCGGCCTCGACGACTTCGACCGCCTGCTGGCCTTTCGCGGCGGCAAGTGCTGTTCGGAGCATCCCCGAGGCGCGACGTGGCGGACGACCCTGCCTGGCGGCGAGATCATCTTCGTCAAGCAGGACTACTACACCAAGTTCCAGCCGGTGCTGCGGGCGCTGGTGCGCCTCCGGCTCCCGCAGACCAACACCGAGAAGGAGTGCGCGCACATCGCGCAGGCGGCGGCGATGGGCTTTCGGGTGCCGCTGGTGCTCGCCCATAGCCGCCACGACTGGTGGCGCTGGCCGTCATGCGGCGTCATGGTCGAACTGGCGCTGGAGGGGCGTCCACTGGATGTCTATCTCGCCGCGACGGAACCCACGGCGGAGGAGAAGGAGCGCGCCCTCGCCAACGCGCGGAACGTGCTGACGCGCCTGCAGGACGCGGGGCTGGACTGGGGGCGCGACTGCAAGCCCGAGCACTTCATGGTGGGGCCGCGCCAGGAGATCGCGCTGCTTGACCTGGAGCGGCTCTATCTGCGGCGCGCACCGCTCTCCCCCGAGAAGCGCGCCGCCCAGTTCGTGCGCTTCGACAGCCTGCTGCCGAAAGGATAGGCGGAAATCCAGCCCGTCGGACGTAACCGTCTTCCATCGCCCCTTGGATGATTCATTTGGAAGGGGACTCAGGACGCTAGATATTGGACTTTGGACTCTGGACTTTGGACGGGGCGCCAGAGATGGACTTTGGACTTTGGACGCTGGACTTTGGACGGGGCGCCAGATATTGGATTTTGGACGCTGGACGCTGGACGCTGGACGGGGCGCCAGACATTGGACTCAGGACCTAGGACTCAGGACCCAGGACCCAGGACCCAGGACTCAGGACATTGGGCATTGGACTTTGGACATGGGACTTTGGACTTTGGACAGGACTTTGGACATGGGACATTACCTCTGTTCCAGCGTGGGGCCGCACTACCCAGTTTGAGGGATTGCATCCCCTTGTCGCCACCTTGCGCGCAACGGGACAATCACCCCGCAGGATTCGGCGGCATCTTTCTTGGCGCAGGCGGCTTGCAGAACCATATTGCGCCATTACTTTATCGGGCAGTTCTATCCCATCGGGGAGGTTGGACCGTTCACAGTTCTGATGGTTGGCATTTTCAGGCGAATCGGAGAATTGACGCTGATGAAACATGTCTTTGTTTTGGACGCCCCGCCTCAGGGCGTGCCCGCCACGGTGATGCCAGACGGCGCGATTACCGGCAATGGGGACATCGGGCTCGTCTGGGGCGGCACCACCGACCACATCCAGCTTTACATCTGCAAGGTCGATTTCTGGAAGGCAAATCCGACCAGCGAGACGGGCGGCGGCATCGCGCCCTTCGGCATCCTCGAAATCCTGCAGCCGTATATGGCCTATTCGCCGTTCCACGTGGAGGAGGACCTCGACGCCGCCGAACTGCGCGGCTATTTTAGCGCCAATGGGCTGGACACCAGAATCACCGTGGTCGCGTGCGCGGTCGAAAATACGATTCTCCTGGAGACCGACAGCGCATGGCCTGGCCTCGCCGCCTCCGTCGATCTGCAGACGCTGCCCGGCAACGGCGCGGTCTGCGAAAAGGAGACGGTCGGGGGCCTCCAGTACATCACGCGGTCGTTTGACGGGCCCGAACTCTATTTCCCGACGGCGGGCATCGCCGTCTTGAAGGAGGTCAGCCGCACCAAGGCCAACGGGCGCGAGGTCG
Organism: Lentisphaeria bacterium; assembly: GCA_016287975.1. Next base: position 9,573 of record JAEEXV010000044.1, read on the forward strand.
TGCGCTATTCAATCCATGTCTGCACCAGCCATGACAGCGCGGCGTACCGCAAGCAGGCCTTTTGCGCGGCAGAGGCCCTGGACGACGAGGCGTTCTCCAAACTCCGTCGCGGCCACGATGCGTGGTGGCGGAAGTTCTGGTCGGCCTCCAGTCTCTCCATCGACGACCAGGATCTGGAAAAAGAGTGGTACATGGGCCTTTACACGCTCGCGTGCTGCGCGCGCAACCCGAAGTTCCCGCCTGGCCTGTGGGGCAACTTCGCGACTGCGGACGATATGGGCTGGTTCGGCGACTACCACCTCAATTTCGACTACTACGCGCCGTTTCCCGCGCTCTGCGTCGCCAACCACCCTGAGCTGGTGGACGGCTTCGACACGCCGCTCTACGACTTTCTGCCGCGCGCGAGGAGTTTCGCGCGGCATTTTCTCGGCTGCCGCGGCGCCTATTTCCCAGTGAGCGTCGGGCCGCTCGGGATGGAGACGCACCTCAAGTCGTACAAGATCAAGGAGCACAACCACATCTTTCTGGGGCACAAGACCAATGGTGTCCACACCGCGATTGCGATGGTGGCGAGGTGGCGCACCACCCACGACGCCGAATACGCGGAAAAGGTGCTTCCGCTCCTGGTGGAAACTGCGGAATTCTGGCAGGACTACCTGGTCAGGAAGGAGGGAAAGTACTACGCCCTGAACGACGCCCATTCGGAGGTGGCGTGGTGGCGCGGCCCCGACTATATGCCGACGGGGCACGACGAGACGAACACCACGCTCGCCATCGGCTTCGTGCACGCCTTGATGGACTGCCTGGTCGAAATGTGCACCGAACTCGGCGTCCACCAGGAGGACATCCCAGTGTGGAAGGACATCGCGGAGAACTTCGGCCCCGCGGAGATCAAGCCCGCCGACGAGAAGACGCGGGTGTGGTCGCCCTGGCACATCGACAGCATCGAATGCAAGGCGGAGCCGTGCGCCCCGGAGATGCTGGGGAAGAGGATTCTGCGCCACGCCTCCAATTCGGACGCCCTGGATTCGCTCATCTTCGAATACGTCTATCCAGCGGGCGCGGTCTCCCCGTTCCGCACTCCAGAACTGTACGAGGCGGCGCAGAACACGATGAGGCTGATGGCGGATTTCTGGGAGGACGAGCGCACCCCCTACTGCTTCAGCCCCGCTGCGGCGCGGCTCGGCGTGGAACCTGCGGAGATGCTCAGGCGTCTGCGCTACAAGGTCGAAAACAAGCAGCTGCCCAACGGCGCGATGCGCTACGGCGGGGGCGGCATGGAGGACAGCGTGGTCGTCCTTTCCACCCTGGAAGAGATGATGCTCCAGAGCTACGACGGCATCGTGAGCCTGTTCCCCAATTGGGATCTCGCGATGCCAGCCCGTTTCACCAGCTGGCGCGCCTGCGGCGCCTTCGTCGTCGACGCGCAGCTGGAGGGCGGCGCATTCGAGGCGAAAATCGTCTCCGAGAAGGGGCTGCCGCTTGCGGTCGCTGTCCCCGTGGACGGCTATGAGCTTCGCGTGGGCGACCGCCGCATCCCGCTTGCCAGGAACAATCCGTCGACCGTGGAAACGGCGCCTGGCCAGGTGGTCTTCATCCGCCGCCGCTGATAACGTCCGCCCGTTGCACGAGGCGGAAAGCGAACCACACCTGGAGGCATGGGAAATGAGAATGGTTCTGATCCTGATGATGACGGCAGGGGGCGCGCTGGTGGAGGCGTCGGGGCTGCCGTTGGGGCGGGGGTGTCGGGTGCTGTATGTGCCAGGCTGGCTGCGCAACGGCTCCGACCACACGGACAATCTGGATTCCCTGCGGAAACTCTATCCAGAGTCGGAACTGGTCGTCCATCGCTGGGACGGGGATCGGCTCTCGTTCGAGAAGAGCCGCGACCACGCGGACGCGGAGGGGCGTCGGCTGGGTGCGGAGCTGGCGTCGTGCGCGGCGTCGGAGCGTGCGCGGACGGTGCTGGTGGGGCATTCGCTGGGTGGGCGCGTGGTGGTGCGGGCGCTGGCGGAACTGGCGCGTCGCGGGATGAAAATCCGACGCGGGATCGTGCTGGGGGCGGCGCTCCCCTGCGACGATGCGGAACTCCCCTGGGCGGTGCTGGGGTCGTCGCAGCCAGTCGTCTGCGTGGCGTGCCAGCACGATCCGACGCTGAAGTTGATGTACGGGCTTGCGGGCGGCGAGGGAAGCGTGGCGCTGGGCGTCAACGGATGGCCCGCAGGGGATCGCCATGTGGTGCGGCTGTTCATGCCGCCAGAAGTTCCGTCGCGGGTGATTCCAAAGAACTATAAGATATTGCGAATGGAGAAGATGCGTCAACTCTGCACGCATCTGGCGAAGTTCTATTTCGAATATCTGGTGGAATGCGCGGAGGCGGACTTCAAGACGCAGGCGTCGGAGGTGGTCGTGCCGCAGGACTGCCCGAATCTGGAAACGGGCACGCTCGACTGGGGGATGTGGTGGCGCACCCGTGATGCATGCGCGGGCTGGAAACTCCAGGAACACCGCATCACGGGGCACTTCCGCATCCTCGATGAGCGCGGTGTGCGCCGCGCCTGGGGAAGCCCCGCGAAAATGCGCGAGGCGTTTCGGGAAGTGCGGCGGCAGGTGGAATAGAGAGGACTTTGGACAGGACCCAACGTTCTGTGCCGGCCCATTTTTGGGCCGGTTAATGACCCCCGACCCAGGACTTTGGACAGGACCCACGACCCAGGACCCAGGACCCAGGACTTTGGACAGGACCCAGGCCCCAGGACCCACGACCCAACGTTCTGTGCCGGCCCATTTTTGGGCCGGTTAATGACCCCCGACCAGGACTTTGGACAGGACCCACGACCCAGGACCCACGACCCAGAACCCAGGACTCTCAGGACTTTGGACTAATGGGTGAGGGGCTTTGGACTGATGGCGCGGCGGGTTTCGCGGGTGGTGCGGCGGCGGGTTTCGCGGGCGCGGCGGGCTTGGCGGGGGCTGCGGCGGGCTTCGC
>JAEEXV010000404.1 GCA_016287975.1 Lentisphaeria bacterium
GCGTGACCACGAACCTGAGCATCCCCGGGCGCTATCTGGTGCTGCTGCCGAACTGCTCGCACGTCGGCGTCTCGCGCCGCGTCGAGGACCACGAGGAGCGCAACCGCCTCAAGCAGATGGTCAAGACGCTGACGCTGCCGCCGAACATGGGCGTCATCTGCCGCACCGTCGGCGCGGGCCTCAAGCGCGAGCATTTCCAGCGGGACCTCGACATGTTGCTGGACGCCTGGAAGAAGGGTGAGGAGACCGCCGCCAGGCGCCGCGCGCCGGTATGCATCTACCAGGAGCCCGCCCTCGAGGAGCGCGTGCTGCGCGACTGCCTGACCCAGGACATCGACGAGATCATCTGCGACACCAAGGACGCCTATGACCGCGCCCTCGCGATGCTGCGGCGCTTCGACCGCCAGGATTCGGTCAAGCTGAAGCTCTACTCGAACCCGACCCCCGTGTTCATCAAGTACGGGCTTGGGCAGCAGATTGAAAACATCTTCAACCGCAAGGTGATGCTTCCATCCGGCGGATACCTGTGCATCGACGAGACCGAGGCGCTCATCGCCATCGACGTCAACACTGGCAAGAACCGCTCTGGCAAGGACCAGCCCGAGACGATCCTGGAGACGAACCTGGAGGCGGTCAAGGAGATCGCGCGGCAGCTGCGGCTGCGCAACATCGGCGGCCTCGTCGTCTTGGATCTCATTGACATGCGGTCGCGCAAGGACCAGATGGCGGTCTTCCGCGCCTTCAAGCAGTACACCTCCGAGGATCACGCCCGCATCAAGCTCTACCCGATCTCGGGGCTCGGCCTCCTTGAAATGTCGCGGCAGCGCGAGAGCGAATCCCTTGAAAGCACCATGTACGAGGACTGCCCGCACTGCAAGGGGCGCGGCCTCATCAAGACCTCCACCTCCGTCTCCGTCGAAATCCAGCGCCGCCTCAACGAACTGCTCGCCCGCAAGAAGGACGTCGAGCACTTCGTCATCGCCGTGCATCCGAAGGTCCTCGAGCGCCTCAAGACCGCCGACCGCAAGGTGATGGACGCGATGGCCGCCGAATACAGCCGCCAGCTCAGTTTCGTCGCCAACGCCGCCCAGCACGAAGAGGAATACCATATCACCGATCGGGCGACTGGAAAGGAGTTCTGACCCGCCGATCGTTGCCACCGCCTGCGTGGCTTTCCTCTGTTTCCCAGGGGAAAGCCCCCAAGGCCACTCAATCCACCGGGCGCAGGGGATGGCGTCGGCGGCGCAGGGGGAGCGAAACGGGGCGGCGGGCGAGCGCCGAGACATAGGCCCCTGCAATCATCTCCAGGGAGTCGAGGGCGCTCTCGATTCCCGCCACCAGCGGGACGCCGCGGGTGATCGCCTGCAGCAGGTTCCAGGCGGCGCGGCGGTTGTTCTCCGCGAAATAGCGCTTTGCCGGAACGGCGGGATCGACCTCCCAGCGCCGCCACGGGATCGGCTCGGCGCCAGGGATCTCAGGCTGGGGGGGCAGGGGGACGGGCTCGAAGACGGCCTCGTCCTCTGGCGGCGCGGGGAAGGCGTGGCTGAGGCGCAGTTCGCGCTCGCCTTCGTAGCGGATGGCCAGGGCGCCGCCAGTTCCGAAGACCCAGATGCCCATGCGCATGGCCTTCGCCCTCGGCACCAGGCCGCGGCGGCTCTCGAAGACGCCAGGCACTCCCGAGGCGAAGCGGAAGCGCGCGAAGACCTCGTCGCCTGCGCAGGGGCCGACGGGTTCGGCGGTGGGCAGCGTGTCGGTGGCGACGATGGGGCGCCCTTCCTGGCGGATGTCCGCGAACACCTCCTGCGGGCGTCCGAAGAGCCAGCAGGCGGCGTCCAGCAAGTGGGTGCCGAGCACGAGCATGTCCTCGCCGCCGCCGCGATCGTCCTCCTTGCCGCGCATTCGGCATTCGAGGACGCGGCCGAGCGCGCCTTCCGCAAGCAGCCGCTTCATCTCCCGGAAGGCGGGGGCGAAGCGCGCGAGATGCGCGATCTGGACAAGGCGACCAGTGCGGCGGGATAGGCGCACCAGCGCGTCGGCTTCGCGGAGTTCCGCGGCGAGGGGCTTTTCGCAGAGCACATGGCTGCCGTGTTCCAAGGCGAAGCGGATCTGGAGGGCGTGGTCGGCGACGAGGCGGGAGCAGAGCACCGTGATGTCGGGCCGTTCCCGCTCCAGCATCTCGCGCCAGTCGCGATAGAGGCGGCGGGCGCCAGTGCGGCGCCACGCCTCGCCCGCCTCGGGATTGGCGTCCGCGAGCGCGGCGATTTCGACGCCGGGGAGTCCGTCGAATGCGAACTGGGTTCCGTGCCCTACCAGGCGCCCGTCTCCCGTTTCATACACTATGCAGACTTTCTGCGACATCATTGAAAACCCCTTTATCCCTGTATTTGGAGAACGCAGCATGGTTCATAGATCTAGGCTGTCGGGATTTAGCAGGAAGTCCATGATATTGATAGTCAAGATGCCCTGTTCATCCCGCCATGTCGGCGTGTTGTTGCCTGTCACGACAATCTTCTTGAACGAATCCCCGATGTGCCGAAACGGGCGGATTTCCTTGGCTCGTTTTTCCTCGTCGGGAATCGCAAAGGCGGACTGGACGTAGTATCGTCGACTTCCAAGGTTGGCCACAAAGTCTATCTCGACCTTCAAATGGTCGTTTTCTGCATGTCGAAGGTCAACCACGCCGACATCAACGTTGTACCCTCGCAGCCTAAGCTCATTGTATATGACGTTCTCCATCAGATGGGTTTCCTCGAACTGGCGGAAGTTCAGCAGCGCGTTGCGCAGACCGACATCCTCGAAGTAGAATTTGCTCTGCCCGTTTATGTATTTCCTTCCCTTGACATCGTAGCGTTTCGCCTGGCTGAGCAGGAATGCCTCGCCAAAGTATTGGCAGTAGCGTGCCAGCGTAGGCTGGGTGATGCCGACACGTTTCTCGGTACGGAAGGTGTCCGACAGTTTCTTTGCATTGGTAAGCGACCCGACGGAGGACGCGACAACCTGAAGAAGTTCGCGCAGTTCCCCAAGATGTTTTTTCATGCGGTGCCTCTGCGTGACATCCGAAATGTACGTCTCCTCGAACAGGGATTTTAGGTAGGACGACTTGTCCTCCTCCGTCTTCATGGAGAGAAGAAGCGGCAGCCCCCCGTACAGCAGATACTCTCGCCAGGCGCGCTCCGGAGCCCCCTGATACCCTTGGCAGTATTCCGCAAACGACAGCGGGAACACGTGGACTTCGTCACCACGCCCGCGGAACTCCGTCAGCACATCAGTGGTCAGAAATCGTGAATTGCTCCCCGTCACATAAATGTCGATATTGTCCAGATGGAGGTAGTCGTTCAGGACTGCCTCGAAATTCTCCAGGAACTGCACCTCGTCAAGCAGAAGGTAGTACTGCTCGCCGTCCTTCAGTCGGCTGTCGATGTATTTGCTGACGGCTTCAGGTTTCCGAAGCGGAACGTTACGAAGCCTGTCAAACTCGATTTCAATGACATGGTCGTCTGGAACGCCCTTGGCGGAGAGGTATTTCCTGAACAGTTTAAAGAGCAGATAGGATTTCCCGCATCGGCGTATCCCCGTGATGACCTTTATCAGATGGTTGCCCTCGCGGCGCTTCAGCCTCGACAGGTAGAGTTCCCTTGGTATTTCCATTTCAGGACTTCATTTTTTAATTTTATTACCTTTTAGGAAATTTTTGATAAAATACACCTCCTTTGGCGTTTTGCCATTCGCGAGATACGCATTTTCCGATTGGCTCTGCTTCTTCGGAATGGCGGCTTTGCCGATCCTCTTGGGGAACAGAATGTTAGAATAATCCCCCGCTATCTTTACGTCTTCTGTGGCCGCAAGTCCAGGTTGCGGCGGACGCCTGCCCTCCAGCGATTCGGGCGCTACAGGGTATCGAGGTCGATGCGTTCGCCAGCAATGGCGGGGTCGTCCTGGCGGGCCTCCCAGTGGCAGGAGGCGAGGAAGCTGGCGAGATAGGTCCAGCGGCGCACCTGGTCGAAGTCGTGGAGGGACGGCAGGATGGCGGCGATCTCCTTGACGGCGGCGGGGATCTGCTTCGGGGTGCGGGAGAGGATGCCGAGTTCGAGATAGCGCCTGGCCAGTTCGGCGCCGCCCCAGCGCGGGGCGAGGGCGTCGGCGGCGAAGTCGTCGAGGGATGCGTGCGGGTGGTCGGCGAAGTAGGCGAGGGCGAGGTAGTTGGTCTCGCGGTTGGCGTGGAAGGGCGAGCATTCGCCGAACATGGAGAGGCCGCTCATGCCGAAGTCGGCGGAGAAGCGCGCGAGGCGCTGGATCTGGTCGGCGACCAGCGCATGGCGGCCGCCGTCCCACTGGGTGCCGTAGTGGAAGCGCTGGATGTGGCGGAACTTGCGCAGGTGTTCGGGCATCTGTGCGCTGGAGGCGAGCATCTCAGGTTTCAGGCGGCGTTCGCTCCACTGCCAGAAGACATCCCCAGGCATGGAGAGGAGGCGCTGGACGGCGGGGTTCGCGGCGTCCTGGAAGGCGGGGTTGTTCAGCGGGTGGATGTACATCTCGCAGATGATCCAGGCGTCCTTGGAGACGCTGCGGATGACGGAGGCGGCCTCGGGGTAGATGTCGGCCATGTCGCCGAGGGAGAGGGTCGGGATGCGCCCTTCGCCGCCCTGGAGCGCCGCGCGGCGGGCGCGGCACTCGTCGCACATGCAGACGGGGGTGCAGTCGCCTGTCTCCATCTGGATGCCGCCCAGGTCGGGCAGCATCATGAAGAGGTAGGCGAGGGAGTCGAGGACGAAAGCGCGGACCTGGGGGTTCGAGGGGCACGCCATCGGCTGGCGCTTCCAGCCGTGGGGCTGGCGGAACTGGATGTAGCGCGGGGTGCCGTCGAGGTTCCGCGCGATGCACTCGGGATGCAGTTCCAGGAAGCGGTCGAGCGAGAGGAAACTGTCGGGGGACTGTCGGATGTCGCCTTCGTACCAGACCCCGCCGTAGGCATAGAGCCCCGCGATCATATAGAGGCGCACGCCCTTTTCGCGGGCGTGGCGGCAGAGCTGCCGCGCGCTCGCGAGGCCGCCGTGGCTGTCGCGCAGCAGCCCGACCACGCCGCAGGCGTCGTAGCCGTTCGCGGCGCACCAGTCGATCATGCGCGTGTAGTCGCGCACGAACTCCTCTGGACGCTTGGTGTAGAGGTTGCCGACACCTGTGTTCTGCCGCCCGACGGTGTTCAGGCACCAGTTGGTCGAATGGTCCCAGTTCCAGAAAAACTTGTAGTTGTGCGGCATGGCAGCAAAACGAAGAATGGAAGGATTGCCAGGGTGAGGGGACGCGCCATTTCCCGAGTTCCCGAAGTTTCCGGATTTTTTCAAGCTCCGCATTTACCCAGCGTGTGCCGGCGGGCTTGCCCGCCAGGGGGCTGGATCTTCCGGATCTTCCGGCATCGGGTGCTGGTTTGCTCGGCGTGGGCTCCACGGCGGGATGCCGTGGCTACGGCCAGGAGTCGCTATTCGCGTTCGACGAGGAATCCGTAGGTCATGCCGGCGCGGGCGGGGAAGGCGTCGCCGTCGCGGAGGGTGCCCTGGAAGGGTCCTGCGATGGCGCGGGCGCGGAGGCCCCTGGGGAGGGCGAGGCGCTTGTCGCCGTTGGTGGCGGCGTGCAGGAAGAGCAGGTCGTTGCCGATCCAGTACTGGTCCCTGCCTGGTTCCTTACTATAGCGTCGCACGGCGGCGCGGTCGAGGATTCGGGCGTAAAGGGCAGTCGGGAGATTCGGCAGGGCCGTGAAGTAGTGGGCGCTGCCGCCGAGGCGCTTCAGGACCATCAGCGGCCGCTCCGCCGCGTCCCGTCCGAGAACCTGGTCGAAACCCGCGACGGGGACGAAGATCGGCGCGGTGGCGTGGTTGGCGCGGCATTCGATGGCGCCCCATTCGGGCGTGGTGGCCATGGCGGGGCATTGCTCTTCGAGTTCCATGCGGCATTGGAGGCCGAGGAAGTCCCCGTTGAACGCGGCCTGCGGTCCGCGTTCGGGATAACTGGCGCCAGCCGCGTAGAGCCAGACGACGGACGCGCCTTCGCGCTGGAAGCGCTGCATCAGCCTGGCGCGGGATTCGCGGGAGAGCATCACCGGCGTGAGCATCACGTAGCATTTGTGCGGGGGCACCTGGATGGTCTCGTCGAGCAGATCGGAGACGGTGAGGCTGCGGAAGGGGACGGCCAGTTCGTTGAAGTGATGGAAGAGCGCCTCCGCCGCGATGGTGTTCGGGGAGTTCGCGGCGGGGAACTGCGTGCGCCACGCGCTGTCGCGGTCGCTGACGACGGCGACCTCGCAGGGCGTGGTGCCCTGGACAGGCGGGAGTTTCAGGTAGAGGTCGTTCAGGTCGGAGATGACGCGGTTGAGCACTTTTTCGTCGAACTGGTGGTGGGCGAGGTCGTACCAGTAGAGGGAGGTCCCCGTGGCGGCGGCCATGCCGAAGGAGCGCGTGAACTGGCCGATGTCATAGAGGGGCACGCTGGGCGTGCCGCAATAGACGATGTTGGCGGCGTTGTCCTTCACGGCGCCGAGCGAGGTGCGCACGTCGAGTTCCGTGAAGATCATCTTGCCATGCAGGGTCCAGGTGTCCCAGGTCTGCATCATCGTGCCTGGCTGGCCAGTCTTGCGCACCGTGTAGCGCAGCGGCGCGTGCACGAAGTCGACATAGGGCGAGCGCGCGGTTTCGAGGAAGCCGTTGTGGCCGTTGCTCTGGATGTTGCGGCGCGGATTCGCGATCATCTCCGAGAAGTATCCGTAGTAGGCGCCGACGAGCCACTTGCCGTCGGTCTCCTGCTTGGTGAACTTGCCGAAGTGGATGATCGCCTCGGCGAGGGCGAGACTGCGGAACTCGAAGAAGTCGATCATCGCGCGGTCCTTCTCCGCGTCGAGCAGAGTCCCCACGGTGCCCTTGCGGGCCTTCTCCAGATAGGGCATCTCGACCGTGGCGAAGGTGAGGCCAGGCTGCCCCCACGCCTTCGCGAGCGCCTCGTCCGTCTGGTAGCACCGTTTGAGGAAGGCGCGGTAGCTGGCGTAGTCGGCGGGGCTGTATCCCGCGTAGGAGCGCTGTCCATTGGCGTCGGCGCTGGTCCAGAACCACTCGCCGCAGTTGTTTTCGGTGAAGGAGAGGCCCCAGACGCGGTCGGCGTAGCCGCTGGCCTTGATGTGGTCGATGAGTGCCTTGAGCGGGATCTCGCCCTCCGTCAGCCACTTCTGCGAGGCCAGGGCCTGCTTGTCGAGCCAGAGGTCGCGCGGGCGGCCCTGGTAGTGTCGGGAGAGGTCGTCGGGATTCCTGGCGAGCCACCATTCGGGCATGAAGGAGTAGATCTGGATGGCGAAGACGGCGTCGGGTTTCAGGGTGAGGAGATTGGCGACCTCCTTGTCGAATATGCTGAAGTCGAAGGTGCCGTCGGGCTTCCAGTAGTCCTGGAACGAGGCGCTGATTCGGTAGGAGCGGAAGTTGTTGTCCGCGAAGTGCGGCAGCCCCGCCAGGAAGTTCCGTCCGTAGGTCGAGGGGGCCTGCCAGAAGATTGGCTGAATGCGCTCGTCCCCGAACTGCAGCATCGGGCGGGGGCCACCCGTCCAGGAGGCGCGGCGCAGCGGCGGTGGCGTCGGCGTCCCCTTGTCGAGGGTGGCGACGGGCGGATTGCCGACGATGGCGACGCTGTCGTCCTCCAGGAAGATGCGGCATTTGCCGCGGTCATGGTATGGGACGGGATATCGGATGGCGACCTCCGCGCCTTCCTTCCACTGCGCGCTGCCAGGGGTGACGGGGAGGGTGAAGTCGAGTTTTCGCCCCTGCTCGTCCACGGTGACGAAGCGCAGGGACTTGATTTCGTCGGGCGGCATTCGCTCGACCTTGACGGTCATTCGGCCTGGTTCCAGTTTGACGGGGGCGAGCAGCCCCTGCGGGCCTGCGTAGCGCAGCAGCATCCCGCCCTTCCAGGGGGGGATGCGGGCGTCGCCGAGGACGACGACGGGTTCGTCGGCCTCGGGGATGGTGCGGTCGGTGTTGGTCTTGGTCTCGCAGCGCCATTTCTCGTCGGTGTCGAGGAAGAGGTCTCCCTTCGCGGTGCGCACATAGACGTCGGCGAGGAAGCCGCCCCACGAATCGATGTTCTTGACGCGGCACGAGATGCGGTTCTTCCCAGGGCGGAGGAGGCGGGTGATGTCGTAGCGCGCGGTCTGGCTCCAGCGGCGGGTCTTGCCGACGAACCTGCCGTTGACGTAGGTGTAGCAGCTGTCGTCGCCTGCGGCGGCGATGAAGGCGGCCTGCGGGGCCTCCTCCAGGTCGAAGTCGCGCTGGAACCAGATGCTGCGGTCGACGGGGCCGGGGGCGTTCTGCATCCAGAGCCATTTGCCGCGCCAGAAGAGCCTGCCTGCGGCGGCGGGCGGGGTGTAGCGGAGCTGCTGCACGACGGGGAAGCCCGTGCCCTTCGCGGCGATCTCCAGCCACGCCTCCGCCGCCATTTCGGGGACGGTGAAGCGGACTTCGCGCGCGCCCTTGGGCAGGGCGACGGCGGTGCCGGCGAGTTCGCGCAGGTCGCCGCCTCGGAAATGGAGAGTGGCGCCTGGGGAGACGCCGCCCTCCCACGCGAGGCGGCACTCGGCGCGGGGATCGAGGTGCGCGACGGGGATGGGCCGCCCTGGCGAGGCGTTCTCCGCGTCGGGGATGCGGTTGGCGAGCGTCTTCGCGCGGACGGCGGCGAGGCCCAGCCGCGCGGGTTCGCCGCCAGCCCATTTGAGTTCGTAGTTGGTCATGACGCCGCGCCACTCGCGCTGCGCCGCCAGGTCGATGACGAGGTCGTGCCATTCGCCGTCGGGAATCGCCGCCACGGGAAGGACGCGCACGGTGTGGCGCTTGCCGTCGGCGAGGTTGCTGCAGTCGAAGTGCCAGTATCCAGGAGCGTCGGCCTTCAGGCGGAACTCGATCTGCTTCACCGTCTCGGCGTCCCATTCAAGCCCCTGCTGGTGGAAGCACCCCGCCACCCCCGCCGAAGCCATGGCCTCCACGGCATTGTCGGCAGGGGAGGGCGCCAGGCGGCTCAGGTGGACGGCGCGCCCCAGCGCCGCGCCACGGAACTCCAGCGCGGGGGTCGGGCGGCTCGTGAAGCGGGCGTTGCGGAAGGCGATGACGGGCGCCGCGCCCGCCTCGTCGGGCGTGAAGCGCAGTTCAAGGTCGACGAGACGCTCGCATTCGCCCCAGTGGGGCTGCCTGGTCAAGTCGAAGGCGACCCGCTGGTATTCCGCGTCGGCGGCCAGCGGCACGGGCGGCAGGGCGGTGCTCAGGCGCTTCCCGTCCTTGAGGAGGCTTGACGCGAGGCGCAGCCGCACTGCCGCGCTGCTCCTGCACTCGATTTCAAAGAAGGCCAGCGACTTCAGCGGGAGGTTGTTGTTCGGGCGGAAGAAGCCGCCTGGACGCCCCGCCGTCAGCGCGACGCCGTCCAGCGCCTCCCCAGAACGGCGCGCGCCCTGCTGCCCGAAGGTGAAGAGCTTCAGGGGAGGCGCCGCCTTCTCCCGCTTGGCGAAGCGGGCGTTGCGGAAGGCGATGACAGGCGCCGCGCCCGCCGTCTCGGGGACGAAGCGCAGTTCCATGTCGCCCAGGGTGTCGCATTCGGCCCAATGGGGCATGTCGGTGAGTTCGAAGACGATACGGTGGTATTGGCCGTCTCCCGCCAGCGCCACTGGCGGCAGGGAGGCGCTGATGCGTTTCCCGCCCTGGATCAGGCTCGCTGACAGGCGCAGCCGCACTGGCGCCGAACTCAGGCACTCGGTCTCGAACTGCGCGATCTCCTTCAGCGGGATATTGTTGTTCGGGCGGTAGAAGCCACCTGGGCGCCCCGCCGTCAGCGCGACTTCGCCCAGCGCCTCCCCAGAACGGCGCGCGCCCTGCTGCCCGAAGGTGAAGAGCTTCAGGGGTTCGGCGGCAACAAGGGCGGCGCACAGCGCCAGCAGACATGGAAAGAGATTGCGCATGGGTTGCTCCTGCATTTCTGGGGAGATCGGGAGAAACTATCCCCTTGGGTCCCTTGGGTCCCTTGGTCCCTTGGGTCCCTTGGGTCCCTTGGGTCCCTTGGGTCCCTTGGGTCCCTTTGGTCCCTTTGGTCCCTTTGGGTCCCTTGGGTCCCTTGGATCCCTTGGGTCCCTTGGGTCCCTTGGGCTTCCTACTTCCGCGGGATGCCGTCGATGTACCACCACATGTAGTTCCACATGCAGCCTGCGGCGGTGGTGATGCCTGGGTTGTAGGTGTAGCTGCTGACATGGCCGCCGAGGAAGAGCGAGTTGGTGTTCTGCGGGTGGTTGGCGACCCAGTCGGCCTTGCCGGTGTAGCAGCTGATGTCGGAGAGGACGGCGGTCTGTCCGCGGTCGCGCCCGATGATGTAGTTGGCCATCTCCATGCCGTGCCCCGCCTGCACCTCGCTCTGGTACTTGTGGCCCTTGTCGATGTTGTTGCGGTCCACGATCAGGCAGAAGTAGCTGATGCGGTTCTCCTTGCCCCAGTTTCCGTTGTCGCTGGGGCATTTGAAGAAGCGCTTCTGGGCGTTCGACCACGACTCGACGCCCTCCCCGCCGCCGATGTACTTGCCGTAGTACAGGGTGTAGGCGAAGGACTTTCCCAGCACCTTGTCCATCACGTAGCCGTTGACGAGCGGGGCGTTGCAGGTCGCGCAGTGCGGTCCGCCAGGGAGCATGCTGTTGTTGTCGTCCGCGTACATGTACATCGCCAGTCCGATCTGCTTCAGGTTCGAGATGCAGTTGGTGCTGCGCGCCTTCTCCCGCGCCTTCGCCAGCGCGGGCAGGAGCATGCTCGCCAGGATGGCGATGATCGCGATGACCACGAGGAGTTCGATCAGGGTGAAGAGGTGTTTTTTCATGGCCGTTGTCCTGGGGTTGGGGGTTACTCGACTTCGGCGCAGTGCAGCGCGTCCATCTTGGGGCTCAGGGGGACGGGGCCGTCCTCGGTGATTTCGAAGCCGGTCTCGATGCGGGAACCGTGCCACTGCGGGTGGCCGAAGAAACTGACGTCCACGCAGACGGTCATGCCTGGCTGGAGGACATCGTCGCTGTTGGGGCCGAAGAAGGGGCATTCGGCCTCGTGGATGCCGATGGTGTGGGCGAACGGGCAGATGAGGTAGCCGTCGAGGCCGTGCTTCTCGCAGAAGCGGCGCGCAGGCGCGTCGATGTCGCGGCCGATGGCGCCTGGCTTCAGCATGGCGCGGGTGAGGCGGAATGCCTCGCGCAGCACCTTCAGGCACTCCTTCTGGTCGGCGGTGTATTCGCCCGAGACGGGCAGGTAGTCGCCCATGACGCCCGCATAGCCCGCGACCTTCGGCGCCAGCCCGATCATCACCGTCTCCCCCGCGGCCAGCGTCTTGCCGCTCGCGGTCGGCACGACCGCGTTCGCGCGCGCCCCCGAGCCGACGATCGCGGTGAAGCCGAAGCC
>JAEEXV010000405.1 GCA_016287975.1 Lentisphaeria bacterium
CACCTCCTCCTTGCGCGGGCCGATCGGGAACGAGGTCCAGTAGTTCTTGTGGTGGTCGAACCCGAGGTGGCAGCTCGGCGGGAAGAGGATCTGGTAGTCGTCGCCGCAATGCACGGACACGTTCGCCCAGTAGATCATCGACTCGATCCAGGGCTGGCGGTTCATGAAGATGTTCTCGGCCTGCAGCACGGCGCGGTCGGGGAGCAGCGAGAGGCCGATCGTCCACTTCAGGCGCCGGCGCAGCTCGGTCTCGCCGATCCAGAGCGTCTTGGAGCCGTCCTTGTTCGCGACGAACTTCCAGTCGATCGGCATCGCCGTGGTGGCGCGGTGGTGGTGCGGGAAGTTCCACTCCACGCCGCCGGAGATCCACGCGCCGAGCATCCCGATGAGCGCGGGCTTGACGACGTGCTGGCGGTAGAATGCCTCGTAGCCCGTCTGCTTGTCGGTGAAATTGAGCAGGTGCGCGCCGTGCTGGGGCAGGATGCCGAGGCGCAGCCACTCGTTCTCCAGTGTGAGGTATTTGTAGGTCTCGTCGCGCCGCTCGTCGTGCAGCACGTCCTGCATCGGATAGGGGTACACGCGGCCCTGCGCACCTTGATAGACGCGGCCGGTGTAGAAGATCGGGGTCTTGTCGTACCCGCCAGGCGCATAGGTCGGCAGGGTGATGGTCTCTTCGCGGAAGGTGGCGGTGCTCATGGCGGCAGGCGTGGACGATGGGGCGGTGCGCTATTTGCCGAGTTCCAGAAAGTCTCCGAACTCGATGGCGACGGGGGAGTCGAGCAGCGGGATGGCGTGCAGGCGGACCAGCGCAAGGCCGTCTTTTTCCACGATTTCCAGCTGTTCGGGGGCGGGCTCGTAGATGGAGCCGTCCAGAAGGTCGATGAGGCGGACAGTCGTCGCGGGCACCTGTCCGAAGGCCAGCGAGACGGAACCCTCGTATTTCTCGCGGAGGATGCTGCCTTTTTTCCAATAGACGAAGGCGGCCGCGCCGGAGGGGCGGCGGAAGCCCGCCGAGAAACACTCCCTCGCCAGGTCGGCGGTGCGGTATGACCCGCCGTAGCGGGCGTCGTTCTCGGGGAGGCACTCCACGGGGATGCGCTCCACCGTGAAGCCGCCCCTGAAGAGCGCCGAAATGACCTGCAATGTCCGGTAGGAGGGCTTGGGCGTGTAGGCGCCGGTGGCGACCCCGCGTTCGTCGAACTCCGCGCCGAGGACGCCGAAGTAGCCGAAGTCGCGGTAGCTTTCGCCGACCTTGCCGTTCTGGGCTTCGGCCATGTCCATGCAGGAGAAGAAGGATGCGAACATCAGGTCCTGCGCCAGCTGGCTCACGAAGTGCCGCGCCAGCGAGTTCGCCTGCTTCGCGGGCGTCCACATCTGTCCTGCGAGCGCCCCGCAGCCGTCGGGGCTGGACTGGCAGCCGCCCTCGCCCTGGATGATTGGCAGACCGCCCGGGAGGTATTTTCCAAGCAGCGCGCGGAGGTTCTTCACGCGCTCGGCGTCGTCCGTCTCGTCTGCGGAATAGACGTGGTAGGTGACCGCGTCGCACCATTGGGCGAAGCCGGCCTCAAATAGCGGAATGAGGTATTCCAGGCGCGCGAAGGCGAAGGAACCCCCGATGACCTTGGCGTTCGGGTTGCCCGCACGGATGGCCTCGGCGGTCTCGCGGCAGAGGACCGCATATTCGGCGGGGTCACACTTGAAACGCCAGGCATAGGGGCAGTCCGGCTCGTTCCAGACCTCCCACCAGGTCACGCGGTCCGCGTAGTGCCGCACCGTCGCGGTGACATAGTTCTTCCACGCCGACAATTCCTCCGGCGTGTCCACGGGCGGGCAGCCCAGCCCGCCGAAGCGCTCCGCGGCCGCCGAGGTGTAGAGGCGGTTGCCATAGCAGAGGCACATCCACGGCTCCAGCCCGCGCGAGCGCAGGTTGTCCACGATGTCGTCCAGCCACCCCCAGTCGTACACGCCGGGGGCGGTCTCCGTGCGCTGCCAGCCGGACTGGATGCGGATCCACTTCACGCCCGAGGCGCCCACGGGGTCGTATGCGTTAGCGGGTTCGAAGACGCCGCGGTCCAGCTTCTCGAAGCCCAGGCCGATGCGCGAATGGACGATGGCGGCGGATGGTATGGCGGGGACGCTTCCGATGCGTTTTTCTCTGTGGAACATGGGAAAATCCTTAGGATAAAAGTTACTTCACACTTTGTTATTTGGAATAATATAATTTGCTCAAAAGCCGATGCCGAACTGCGGTGAATTTACCGTATTCGGCATCGGCTTGAATGTCATCCCCGCCACATCAAATGCAACGGGGTGTTTGGAGGATTAGATTCCGAAGGCGGGCTTGATGGCATAGCCCTGCCAGCCGTACTGACGCAGGGTGCTTCCATCGGCGGACGCCCCATGGCCATCCGCGAAGACCAGGTTGGCGGAACCAGCATGGCGACGGTAGAGGACCTCCGTAGCATTACCCTGATTATCCCTGGTTCGATGAATCATATAGGACTGGGCGCCCTCGTTCTCGTCCTGGCTGTCCGCAAGGAGAGTGCATTCCGAGGCATCCTTCATCGACTTCGGGTTCATGACGTCAAAATCGACCTCAACAAGGTTGCTGGGATAGATCTTGTGGTAGTTGTTGTCAGTATGCTTGAATTTGGCATAGGGACGGCCGGAGAAGCGCCAGGCACAGTCGTAGGACTGTTCCATGGCCCACATGCCATAGCTGGTGAGGCAGTTCTCCATGCTTTCGCCCTCTTGAATGCCAGGATAAAGAGCCCTGGTATCTTTAACATCGCCGTCGGGGCAGGCGGCAACGCCCATCTTGCCGACGGGCATGACCAGGTATTCATTCCAGACCAGCGTCCGCAGCCAGCTGCGGCTGCCATCAAACAGCACGCTCGGAGTCCACATGTCGTTGTCGTTCATGTAGATGTTGAACGTAACGCCCATGTTCTTGAGGTTGCTCAGGCAGGTGACGGCACGGGCCTTGGCACGCGCCTTGGAGAGCGCGGGCAGCAGCATGCCGGCGAGAATCGCGATGATCGCAATCACGACCAGCAGTTCAATCAGAGTGAAGGATTTTTTCATGGTAGTTTTCCTTTGGTTGTTTTTACGATTGGGACTCGGGAAAAAACAAAAAAAGACTTGTAGTGCAACTTTTGAAAAAATGAGCCAAAACATCGGTTTCGCTCAATGACAAATTATAGTAACATATTTAGAAATTTCAAGAAATTGATGATTTTTATGCGAAAATAGTTGTAGTGCAACTTTTGAAAGGCGGGATATTTTGTGCTTTGGTCTGAATATGGGATGAATTATATGACTTCCTATAATTCAATAAGTTATATAGTTCATTCCACGACCTGTAAAATTTCAGCGTTCTCCGCCTTATCCCAAATAACACCTG
>JAEEXV010000406.1 GCA_016287975.1 Lentisphaeria bacterium
CGCCGCCTGCCCCATGCGCCAGCCTCCGCGGTGCCGTGCCGCCGCATTCTTGCGGCGGAAGCGGGCAGGGGCCTCGGAATCGGCGACCGCCCACTCACTGGGCCGCCACGGCGGGGCCGCCGTGGCAACCATTTCCGGGGCCCTGTTGGCGTGCCGGCGGGCAAGCCCGCCGGACACGCAGGGGGCTGGTTTTCGAGCCGCCCGCCCCATGCGCCCAGCCTCCGCGGTGCCGTGCCGCCGCGAACTTGCAAAACGAGGTTTTCATGGTATGTTAGGAAAAAAACTGGATGACCAACCTCCTGGAGAATTGTCATGAGAAAGCAACTCTTTACCCTTGCGCTGACTGGGGCTACGCTGGCCTTCGCGGCGTCGGTGATGATGCGGAACGGCGAGAAGGTGTGGAGCGACCGCGCGTATACGCTGGACGGCCTGCCCGCGCAGTGGCGCTTCCAGAAGCCCGTCCCCGTGCAGGCGTGCGGCGGCTACCAGATCAAAATCCCCGCGGGCTGCCGCAAGGCGCTGATCGCGATCCACGATTCGGCGGCGGGCGCGGGCGTGGCCGCCCGTTACAAGGGGGTGTTGCAGCCTGAGCCCGTCTATATCGACCTGCCGACGCGGAAGCATGTCCTGCGCTATCGGGTGTACATCGTCGCGCAGCCGCCGACGGTCATCGACTGCGTGCCCTCCAAGGCGGGCGGGATTCTGCTGGCGCTGGACGACGATGTGCCTGGGGGCGCGCCTGCGTCCGTCGAGCCGCCCGCGCAGGGGCGCGTCCCCGCGCCCGCGAATCTCCAGGGCGTGCAGCGGTTCGCGGGGCAGGAGTATCGCTTCCGCCCTGGCGCGCGGGAGGTCGAGTACTATGTGCGCGCCCCGAAGCAGGGCATCGACGGCGGCACGGGGCTGATGCTGCTTTCCCACAACTGGGGCGGGACGTGGAAGTTGACGGCGCCGTGGTGCGACCTGCTGAGCGACCGCTTCAATCTGATCTGCCTGAGCGTGAACTACCTCCAGAGCGGCGAGACCAGCCATCGGGAGGTGCCTTACGACCACGGGGTGCTGCAGGCGATGGACTGCCTGCGCGCGCTGCATGAGGTGCAGCGGAACCTGGACGCCGCGAAGATCCCCTTCAACCGCCGTCGCATCTATGCGGCGGGGGCCTCAGGCGGCGGCAACGTGAGCCTCATGGTCAACAAACTGGCGCCCGCCACCTTCGGATGCGTCATCGACCTGTGCGGGATGCCAGGCCTGACCAATGACATCGCCTTCGGCGTCGGCAAACTCAACGCGGGCTATTCGAAAGACCCGTCCTCCCCGAAATACCTCACCCCCGCCATGCAGGAAATCCGCGACCCAGGTCATCCAGGGCATCTCCGCATCCAGCGGGAGGCCAACCCCGACAACCAGGTGATCATCGTCCACGGACTGGACGACACCAGCTGCAATCCAGCGGACAAGATGCTGGTCGCCGCCAGCATGGTGCGCGCGGGCTTCCGTCCCGACACCCATTTCCTCACCCAGGCCGACGTGGACGGCAAGATCGTCACCACCACGGGGCACGCCATCGGCGACCGCCCCGAGATCATCGCGAAGTTCGGCGGCCCCTACATCGCCGAAAAGGGCGCCTTCGTCAAGCTCAATCCTGGCCAGTCCGACCTGGATTCCAACCGCGAGGTGGTCTTTCCCGTGACGGGTGGGCGGTATGTGGTCTCCTTCCGAGGCGCGCCCACCATTCGGTTCGAGGCGGAGTGACGGTTTGGCTGGCCTGGCAGGACGGGGTATCGCTTGCCTGCCTGTCCGCCTGCACGGGGAATGCCGTCGCAGACGGAGGTCGCAAAATTTGTATATTATTCGGGAAAATTGTTTATTGTTTGTTTGTTTTCATAATGTTATATTAGGCATCAGCCGATGCGAAAAAATGTAGTCCGACAGCAGCGGAGGAGTGTCAAGATGCGAAGGAACAAGATTTGGTTGGCGGTTGCGTGGCTTGGCTTGATGGCGTTGTGCTTGGCGGGGGGGAAGGTCTGCGAGTTGCCGCTGGAGGTGCATTTCCAAGTGCCGGATTTTCAGTTGGCGCATCAGGGGGACCGTCGGACGGTGGTCTTTGCGCAAATGCCGCCGAAGCCAGGGAAGGTGCGGGTGCTGCGGGGGCGCTTTGTAAGCTACAGTGCGCAGGTGACGGGGTGCAACAAGGCGCTGCGACTGACGGTGAACGGCACGGCCCTGCGCAAACTCGACCTTGCGGGCGATCAGCGCATGATGCTGAAGGAGAGCCACTACGTATTCCGGAACATATACAAGAATCGGATGTTCGCCTACTGGTCCGATGATGTCATTGAACTGCCCTTCGGTCCCTCGACGGACGCGGTGGACGAGGCGACCGTCGGCGGGGATGGCAGCCAACTTCTTCTGAACATTGAGGACGTGGCCATCGGCGTCGACAGCAATTCCCTGGAGATAGCCAATGTCCGCCGCCAGATTGGGGACCATCCAGTCGTCCTGACGGTGGAGGGGCTGCAGGTCGGGTATCTGGACAAGGCGCTGCTGCCGGCGCCGACGGGGGTGGCACTGCGGCACGGTGGCTGCCGTCTGGCGAAGGAGCGTGGCGGGCTGCGGCTCGAAGCTGGTGCACAAGGCGGCTTTGCGGTGCGTACACCCTCCTCTGACTTCTTTCTGGTCGAGACGCGCCTGGGCATGCGCGGCGGTGCCTTTGAACTGCTGGCGGCGGACGGGAAGTCGTCTGGCAATCCCGCAGTTGCGGTCAAGGAGAGCGGAGCGCATGGATTTGTGGTGGAGGCGGTCTGGGAGGGAGGCGTCGCGCTGCATCGTACGCTGACGCTGGAGGCTGACGGCCTCGTGCACTGGGTTGATGAATGGCGCAACGGCGGGCGTGCCATTGCGGGGATTCCCTTTCGCCACCGGATCCGCCTGGCAGGGCACGCCGCTCGAATCTATTTCGCGGGCAATCCAGAGACGGACAGCGTGCCTTCTCCAGACGCCAATCCAACGTTGGTGATGCTGAATCGTGATCGCCTGGAGGCTGGCATCGGCGTCACCGAAGAGAACGACGCCGCGCGGCTGACTGGCGGTTTCCGCAACACGAAGGAGGGCACGGAGATTTTCGCCGCGCATTTGGCGCTGGCGCCAGGGTGTCGGCTGGCGCTCCACTATACTGTTGACGGTTTTGCCGAGGGGGGCTACTGGAAGTTCATCAACCGCGTGCGGCGACGCTGGGGGATCGGTCATGTCACGGCGCCGATGGCCTTTTTCTTCGGGGCGAACTATGCGGATGCGCCAGGGAAGGAGATGGGCGAGAAGATCTCCAACGCCTTTGCGCACCTGGGGCCGGTGGCGGTCGGCATGCTGCCGTGGCGTCGGAATGACCACTACCTGGTGCGCGAGGGGAAATACCCGAAGTTGCCCGCCGGGGCTCCGCGCGCGCCAGGGAAGACACCCGACCTCGATATCGAGGAATATCTCACCTTTCGCCACCGCCGCAAGGTCGACGAATGGCTGGCCTACGAAACCCGGATGATCCACAAATTCGCACCGGAGGTGAAGGTCCTGGGCTCCACCCATCCAGCCATGGAGACCGTATACCTTCCCCTGCAGGAGCGCTGGCCATACGCCGACTGCGCCCTGCGCATTCCCTCCGGGGAAATCTTCCATCATCCCGGCTACGACCGCACCCATCTGTGGGAATACCGCAATCGAGACTGGGTCATCGGATACTACGTCCCCTACAGCGGCTCCCGCTACTACGATTCCCTGCTCGACGACATCCGACGCACTCTGGCCCTCGGCGTCGACGGCTTCTACATCGACGAATTCAGCCTCGGCGCCCACCGCGACTACTGCCGCTATGACTACGGACGCTGGGACGGCTTCTCCGCCGACCTCGACGAAGATGGGAAGCCAGTGCGCCTCAAGAGCGACGTCTGCCTGGCGACCGTGCCGCTGCAGCTGGCCGCCCTGGAACTGGTGAAGCGCGGCGGCGGCATCTTCGTCGGCAACGGCTCTGCCGCGACCCGCCCCGTCAACACCGCCCCCGCGCTGCGCTTCTGGGAAGGAGCCAGTGGCTTCGCGACGACTGGCGGCGCGCACTTGAGCCACGTCCCCATGATCTACGGCAACTACGGGGACGAGAAGACGCTGCGCGGCGTCTTCCAGGCCGCGCGCGCGGCGATTGGAGCGGGGTGCCTCTACTCTCCCCGTTCCTGCAATCTGCTGCTGAGGGGGCGGGACAACTTTGTCTGCAAACAGTATCCGATGACCGTCGTGGAGATCGCGCCAGGGGTGGTTGTCGGGCGCGAGCGGCTGGTCTCGGTGCGGAACGGTGTGATCGCGTGGCCTGGCGTGCCAGAGGGGGCGGCGGCGACGGTTTTCGCCTACGACCAGGACGGCAACCGAGTGCCCGCGCCGGAGGCCGTCGTGCGGGGCGGCAAGATCCACTTGAAAGTCCCGCCGGAGGGGATGGTCATCGCCGAATTGAAGGGGAAATGAGGGAACCCGAGGCAGACGGGACGTCGTTTTTCATTGAAACCATCATGCAAAGGAGATTTTTGAAAATGCGCAAATCATTCACCTTAATAGAGCTGCTTGTTGTCATCGCGATCATCGCCATATTGGCGAGCATGCTGTTGCCGGCATTGTCGAAGGCACGGGAGAAGGCGCGGGGGATCGCGTGTGTCAGCAATGCCAAGCAGATCATCATGGGGGTTCTGATGTATGTGGACGCGAATCGGGATGCGCTGCCGTTCGGATCGTATAACTTGCCGCATTCGCCGTATTCGCCGATTCCGTTTTCGGACAACGCGGCGGAGAAGTTCAAGGACGAGAAATGGTACAGCGCCATTTTCCAGTATGTCGGCGATCCGAAGGTCTTCCGTTGCCCCGCGAAGGACAAGTGGATCGGCTATGGCTTCAACTACGATTACAAGAAGGGGATGCCCTATGAGACCTGCACCGCCGAGTGCGTCGCGCGGGACCCCATCTACACTCACCGCACTCCGTCGAAGACCTTCTTCATGGCGTGCAACGACCACGACGACCTGAAGGCCTCCTACGCCATCTACGACCTCTACATCTATGCCCCGAACCAGACCGCCAAATGGGATCTGGGGAAAGGCGTCTACGGAGGGATGGGCACCTGCCACGGCGGGTGCACCAACCTGGGGATGCTGGACGGCCATGTGGAAACGCGACGTACCGCCTCGATCGCCGAGTGCACGACACCAGATGGCAAACGCCTGTGGGCGAACTACGAGCCCGGGCGGTAGGAGGAGCGCGCAATGTCCCGCGAAGAAAACGCCTTTTCCGCATTTGCGGGTGCCGCCGTGGGCGAGGTGCGCCTGGCGGACTGTTTTCTGGCGCCGCGGATCGGGCTGTGTCGACGGCGAACGATTCCGGCGGCGCTCAAGCGCTGTCAGGAGACGCACCGGCTGGAGGCGTTCCGTCTGCGATGGCATCCAGGGGTGGACTGGACGCCCCACATCTTCTGGGATTCGGACGTGGCGAAGGTGCTGGAGGGGATGGCCTATATGGTGCGCCTCGACCCTGGCGACGCGGAATTGCGCGCGTCGTTGGAGGAACTGGTCACGCTGGTCGTTTCGGCGCAGCAGCCAGACGGCTATCTCAACACCTTCTTCACGCAGTGCCCCGGGGCGGAGCGCTGGTCGAGCATCTGCTTCGATCATGAACTCTACTGCGCCGGGCATCTGATGGAGGCGGCCGTCGCGCACTGCGAGGCGACTGGGACGCGGCGTTTCCTGGACTGCCTGTGCCGCTACGCGGACTACATCGGGCGGTGCTTCGGCCCGTCGGAGGGCCAGATCCACGCAGGCCCCGGCCATCCAGAGGTCGAGTTGGCACTGTGCAAACTGGCGCGGGCCGCAGAGGAGCCTGCATACGCGCGCCTCGCCAAGTATTTCATCGACGTGCGCGGCACCAACCACTATTACGCGGAGGAAAAGAAGCGTTTTGACATGTTTCTGCGTTACAACGAACACTACAACCAGAGTTACGCCCCAGTGCGGGAGCAGCAGGAGGCGACTGGACACGCCGTCCGCGCAGTCTATCTCCTCTGCGGCATGGCGGATGTGGCGCGGGCGAGCGGGGATGCGGGGCTGCTGGCGGCCGCCATTCGCCTTTTCGACAGCATCGCGAACCAGAAGATGTATCTCACCGGTGCGATAGGCTCGCAGGAGCAGGGGGAAGCCTTCACCCGCCGATACAATCTTCCCGACGATGTCAACTACGGCGAAAGTTGCGCCGCCATGGGGCTGGTGCTGCTGGCCTGGCGGCTGGCGAATGCGACGGGGCAGGCGCGCTTTGCGGACGTCATGGAGCAGGTGCTCTACAACGCCGCCCTGAGCGGGCTAGGCCTCTCTGGGGACGAGTTCTTCTACGCCAACCCTATGGAGTTGCTGGAGCCGGATCGCACCGTCATCTGCCGTGCCTATCGGACGGTGCGCGAACCTTGGTTCGAATGCTCGTGCTGCCCGACCAGTTTCTGCCGTTTCCTCCCGCAGGTGGGGCGCTTCGCGTGGTCCCGCAGCGCCGATGGCGCGGCGCTACTCATTCCCGCTGCCGGCATGGCCTCGCTGGGCGGACTGGAGTTCATCGTCGAGGGAGGCTATCCTTACGATGGCGACATTGACGTCATCGCGCGGACGGCTGGCGAATATGCGTTGCGCCTGCGGATTCCGTGGTGGTGCCGGCAGTGGTCGGTCGCCGTCAACGGTGGCGCGGTGCAGGTGCCGTTTCAGGATGGTTTCGCGGTGGTGCATCGGCGCTGGACCTCAGGGGACCGGGTGGCGCTGACACTGGCGATGCCAGTGGAGGCAGTGCATGCCTCGCCGCACCTCTCCAACCAGGCGGGGAAATGCGCGCTGATGCGCGGTCCGCTGGTCTATGCGTTGGAAGAGGTTGACAATGGCGCTGAACTTCCTCGCCTCCATGTGAATCCTGCCGGGCCGTTTCAGGTGGTCCCGGCACCAGATTTCCCGGAGGGAACTGTGGCCATCCGCGGCCGCGCCGTGTTGCGGGAGGTGCCGTCTGGGCGCCTCTACTTTAACGGACCGGTGGTGGAGACACCGCGTGATTTCCTGGCCGTCCCATACGCGCTGTGGCAGAATCGGCGACCAGGCATGATGCGGGTGTGGTCCTGAATCTCGGCCGAGGCCTGCGACAACGCCATGACTTCCTACTTCGACGATCTTGATTTCGTACACCACGGCTACCGCCAGCAGGTGTCGCTCAACGCGGAGCGCAAACTCTTCAACGGCTACTATGTCGTCCAGTTCATCCTGCGCGGGGCGGTCTTCGCGCAGTTCGGCGACGCGCCGGAGGAGCGCGCCGAGGGGCCCTGCGCCTTTATCACCTACCCTGGCGTGCCGACATCGTATGGCTCCATTCCGGGGACTTCGCGCGAGCAGATGTTCCTTGCCTTCCGCGGCGCCCGTGTGCAGCGCTATGTCGAGGGCGGACTCCTGGAACTGCGGCGGGAGAATGTCTTCATCCCTGTGGCGCAATGCGAGGAACTCCGCCAACTCTTTCTCAAGATCTTCACCTTTCTCCAGAAACCCGAGGACGAGGAGGCCCACGCCCGCTCAGTGCTTCTGCTGGAGGAACTCCTGTTGCGCCTTTCCCGGCAGAGCCGCCAGGAACGTATCAGCAGTTCGCCCTACCGCCACCAGTTGGAGGAACTGCGCGTATATCTGGTCTCCCATCCCGAACAGCCATGGGACTTCGCCGCGGAGGCGCGGAGGCTGCAGATCAGCTATTCCCATTTCTGCCATGTCTTCCGCGACTTCACGGGCAAGCCTCCGCAGCAGTACCTAGTGGACTGCCGCGTCCTCAAGGCGCAGCGCATGCTCACCAACAGCACGCTGCTGGTCAATGAAATCGCCGGCCAGTGCGGCTTTCCCAGCGCATTCTATTTCTACCGCACCTTCCGCAACCGTATCGGCATGTCCCCCGCGCTCTTCCGAAAGCAGTACGGCATCGTCGAATGAACTGCCTTCGCACTCCGGAAGGCGTCATTGCGCCAACGGGTGATTCCCAGCGCAGAATAGACGACGAGCGCGGGCGGGTTAGCATTGCGGGCAAATCGCCGCATGGCATCCGGGCCGAGAATGGCCCTGCACAGGACGCGCGGAAATGGCGCTTCACGGGCGGGGTGGCTTTGCGGCACGGGGCAAATATGTGGGCTGGCGCCTTCATCCAGCCATGCAAACGACGGGGGGCTCACGCCCCCCGCACCCCCCGCGCCGCGCTACGGGGGCGGGATGGGTGCTGCGGCGAATGTGAGCGGGCCCCGATGTATGGGCGGCGTGTGCGGCGGGGCTTGCCCCGCGGGCCAAAGTGCGCGGGCATCCGGGCCAAGAATGGCCCGGCACAGGACGCGCGGAAATGGCGCTTCACGGAAGGTTGGCTTTGCGGCACGGGGCAAATATGTGGGCTGCAAACGACGGGGGGCTCACGCCCCCCGCACCCCCCGCGCCGCTCTACGGGGGCGGGATGGGGGCTGCGGCGCATGTGAGCGGGCCCCGATGTGTGGGCGGCGTGTGCCGCGGGGCTGGCCCCGCGGGCCGAGGTGCGCGGCGCGCGGAAGAGCGGCGCGTCGGGAAGGGGCGGAG
>JAEEXV010000407.1 GCA_016287975.1 Lentisphaeria bacterium
AGGACGGGTCTCGCCAGTCGAAATAGACGGAATCGTGCGTGTGATTCAGGACCGCGCAGAACTGCATCCCGAAAATGAAGTCGTTGTGTTCCTGACCATCGTTCCAATCCTTTGGAGTGTAGAGCTTTCCATAGTGCGTCAGGAAACGGGTGTCCTCGTCCACCTCCACATTCACCACGGGAAAATGGATTGTCTCGATGGTGTCTTCGCCCTGGTAGCCGGTGTATTCGAGGCGGCCTTCGAGACGTCCGTCCGTATCGCGCCGCCAGGTTGTCGTCACTGTAAAATCGCTTCCTGCAAGGGGATGCCCCTTCCATCGCTGCACCAGAACGCCCTCTGTGGTAGTGGTTTCGGTGTACGAGGACATTTCCTCGGGGCGCAATCGCCGCAATGCCCCGAAGTCGCGGGCGATCTCCAAGTACCAGGAACGTTCGCGACCGGGCAGCAGCTCTTTCATTTGTGCTTCTCCTAGAACAGAGTCTCTAGACGTTTTTTCCAGAAAGCGATCTGACTTTGGATGTTTTCGGGGGCGGTGCCGCCGATGGCGCGTCGCGCGGCGACGGAGTGGGCGGGCTGGAACAGCGCGAAGCATTCCTGGGTTGCGGAGGGGATGCAGGACTTCATGTCGTCGAGCGATGCCTGGTCGAGTGAGAGCCCCTTGCTCTGGCAGAGTGCGACATACCGCCCGACCTGATGGTGCGCCTCGCGGAATGGAATTCCCTGGCGAACGAGCCATTCAGCGAGGTCGGTCGCCATGAGGGAGGCATCGCCGGCGGCCTGGAGCATCCGATCGGGGCGCGGCTTAAGGGTACCGAGCATGGCGGCCATGGTGGCGAGAGTTAGCTTGATGGTGTCGAGCGCGTCGAACATTCCCTCCTTGTCCTCCTGCATGTCGCGGTCGTAGGTGAGGGGGATTCCCTTCATGGTGGTGAGCATCGCCATGAGGTGTCCGTAGACGCGTCCCGTCTTGCCGCGAGCGAGCTCGGCGACATCGGGGTTCTTCTTCTGCGGCATGAGGCTGGAGCCCGTGGTGAACGCGTCGCCGAGCTCGATGAAGGCGTATTCCTGGCTGTACCAGAGGATGATGTCCTCGGCGAGCCGTGACGTGTGCATCGCGATGATGGAGAGCGCGGCGAGAAACTCGATGATGTGGTCGCGGTCGGCGACGGAATCCATGCTGTTGCGCGTGACCTCCTCGAAGCCGAGTTGCTCTTTGACAAACTCGCGGTCCAACGGGAGCGTGCTTCCCGCAATGGCACCCGAACCCAGCGGAAGACGGTTCAGGCGACGGCGGCAGTCCCGCAGTCGCTCCACGTCACGACCGTACATCTCCACGTACGCAAGCAGGTGGTGCGCAAACAGAATCGGCTGCGCGTGCTGCAAATGCGTGAATCCCGGCATGATGACGTCCGAATGCTTCTCCGCTAGCGCCAGCAGCGCCTTCTGCATTGCGATGACCTGGTTCGAGACTTGGATGCACTCGTAGCGCAGGAAGAGTCGTTCGTCCGTCGCAACCTGGTCGTTGCGGCTGCGTCCCGTGTGGAGGCGTTCGCCCGCCTTGCCGATTTTCTCGGTCAAACGGGCCTCGACGTTCATATGGATGTCCTCCAGCTCCTGCTTGAACACGAAGGTTCCGTTTTCGATTTCCTCGCGGACCTCGTCCAGACCCGCGACGATGGCGTCGGCGTCCTCCTGCGGGATGATTCCCTGTTTTGCCAGCATGCGTGCGTGTGCCTGGCTTCCGAGAATGTCAAACGGGTAGAGTCTGCGGTCGTAGGAGATGGACTCGGAGAACTGCGCCACCAAGTCGTCCGTCTTTTCTGAAAATCTGCCGCCCCACAGTGCCATTACCTTGTCCTCCAATTGGTTAGAACCGTCCGAATCCGCCGTGCCGTTGCGGGCGTTCCTGCATGCGCACCATTCGCGGCTGCTCCAGATAGAGCGCGTACCAGGCATCGCCGAGACCCGCGTTGCTGAAGCGTTTCAACTGCCCGTTGACCAGATGGTCCCAGTTCTGCTTGAGGATGTCGTTTTCGGCGCGCGTCTTGGCTTGGAGCAGAACCTGAATCGCCTCGTCTATCTTGTTCTTCTGCACAAGGATCCAAGAATAGGTTGCATAGATGATGACGCCTTTCTCGTCCTTGAAGCGCGCGGCTCCCTTTTGGAAACATTTTTCGAGTTCCTCATCCTTGGCGTTGGTTTTGTAGTAGCGAGCCAGTTTCATAGCGATGAGCATGGGGTCCAGCAGAAGCGCCTTCTCCAGGTACTTGTCGGCGTTCTCGAAGTCCTTGATTTGGAAATAGAACTGTGCGCGGAGGGTGTCGGCCTGCTTGCCGACCATGAAGTTCCATTTCTGGTAGGGGTGGAGACGGTCCAGCATGCCGATGGCCTCGCGAATGGCGGCGGTCTGCTCCGCTTCCAGTTGTTGCTGGAACTTGGGACCCGCGTGCGTTCCCACGGTCGCGATCTTGCGTCGCAGGACCGCCTGCGTGTTCAAGATGTGCTGCTGGACATCGTTGAAGACCGCTTCTAACTTCTTCTTGAGCAACAGATTGATGCACGTGAGGATGCCTAGGGCAACCACCAGAAACAGTAAAGTGCACCAGACAGGATGCCCTGGCCAACCATATGACAAACCCACCGAGGCGGCAATCCCGCCAGCCAATGACAACACAATCGAAAGCACTGTTCTTCTCCTTTGTTCTGCTTAAAGTTACATCCGTACCGGCGCAAACACCGCCTCGCCGCGCACGGG
>JAEEXV010000408.1 GCA_016287975.1 Lentisphaeria bacterium
AGCTGGGTCGGCGGGCGCAGCGGCAACCGCGGCGCGTGCGCGTCGCCGTGCCGCGTGGCGTGGCGTAGCGAGGCGTCGGGCGCGCAGGAAGCGCATCCGCTGTCGATGCACGACCTGTCGCTGGTCGGGCGGCTGCCGGAATTGGCGGCGATGGGGGTGTCCTCCCTGAAGATCGAGGGGCGGCTGAAGGCGGCGGACTGGGTGCGGCGCGCGGTCACGCTCTATCGGCACGCGAGCGCCCCTGGCGCGGATCTCGCGGCGCTGCGGGAGGAGGCGGTCGAACTGGGCCGCTACACGGGCCGCGCAATGGGCGAGGGATACTACAACGGAGATTTCGACGGGCTGACCGACGCCGATGCGGGGCGCAGCGCGGGGCGGCCCGCATCCGCGCCGCGGACGCCCGCCTCCGCGCATCTCGCGCTGGAGGTGCGGGAGGATGAACGACAGGCGACCTGCGTGGAACTGCGCTACGGCGAAAGCCAGGATACGCTGCGGCTGCCGCCGCAGCGCATCGCCAACCCGAGGCGCGCGGCGCGGCTGGACGAGATGCTGGCGGAACTGCTTCGGCAACTCCCGCCCGCCGCCGCGACGACCCTGGATTTGCCGCAGGAGCTCGCGGGCAAGCTGCTGCCTCGGCGCTGCGCAGCGCAACTCCAGGCGGGCGTCGAGGAGTTCCTGCGGCGCTGCCAGCGCGAGGACGACGGCACTGTGCGCATCGCGCTCCCGCCAGAGGTCGCCGCCGCCTCGGCGGCGCTGCCGCCAGGCCTCCGCGGCGGCCATCCAGAGAACCGCCGCCACCTCGGGGATCTGCCCAATCGCGTACGCTGCCTGCCGCGACAACTCGCGGCGCTGGCGAAACGGTTTCCTGGACAGGTGCGCTTTGTGCTGGAGGCGGACGCCGCGTTGACGCCAGCGGACGCCGAGCGCGCACTGGCGTCTCTCGCCCCGGAGCGTCGTGGCGGGACGCTTCTGGCGCTGCCGCAGGTCGCCTACGAGGCGTCGTTGCCCGCGCTGTCGCGGCTCTGTGCGTGGGCGGCTTCCTGCGGAATTGCGGTCGAGGTCAATTCGTGGGACGGCTGGTGGCTGGCGCGGGAGGCGGGCGCCGCCTGGGAGGGCGGCCCTGGCCTCGCGGTGCTCAACCCCGTGGCGGCGCGCTTCCTCGCCTCCCTGGGCGCGCGGTGCTGCCACGTCTCCCCCGAGATCGACCAGGGGCAGCTGGAGGAACTCTCCGCCAATGCGACGACGCCCCTGGCGCTGACCGTCTTCTCCTATCCCGCTTTGATGACCACGCGCGCCCGTCTGCCGCATGAGTTCGCGGACGGGACGCCGTTTGCGGACGGGCGCGGGACGCGCCTGCGCGCGGAGGCCTCCGCCGACGGCGCGCTCACGCGCCTGGTCTCCTGCGTCCCCTTCGACTGGCGGCGCGTCTGCAATCCGCGCGTCGCGGCCGCGTGGCTGGAGGCGGACTTCACTGGCTCGGCGGATCTGGCGGCGGACGGCGCGCCCGCCGAGCACCCGTTCCTCTTCAACTACGACCGCCAGTTGCGGTAGCGGGAACCGGGGCGGGGAATTATATTGGGGGCATTGTCCGTTTTGTTGCCATCCGTTCTTTTGGGAGAGACCATGTCGAAGAAGCCGCTGACTTACTATTTTGAGTTTCAGGATTGCGGGGACTGGAGCAGGGGCGAGGTGCCCGCGCTGTTCACGTATGCGCTGAAGGCGCTGGCGTACCACGGCGTGCGGCACATCGTGCTGACGGACGCGCTGCTGGGGCTGATGATGCACTACCGCTGGGGGTGGGAGAAACTGTCTTACAAGATCAAGGCGGCGGTCGAGGAGGCGGGGCTGGACTTCGTGGACGCGCACTCGGTCTACGGCACGTGGTGGGACCTGAACGAACCTGATCCCGCGCGCCGCGCGGAGATGGTGGCGGCGCACGTCCATGCGATGTCGCTGGCGGCGTCGCTGGGGGTGAAGACGATCACGATCCACGTCGGGAACAGCCTGTCGCCCAATGTGAACTATCCGCCGACCCCGTGGCTGGAGATGATCAGCCGCACCTCGCGGGAGCAGATGATCGAGAACGCGGTGACGGCGCTGAAGGTGCTGGTGCCGTATGCGGAGACGCTGGGGATGACCATCGCCATCGAAAATGTCCGCTATGTCTGCACGACGCCCGAGGCGCTGTGGGAGATCAAGCGGAACTTCCCGAGCGAGGCGCTGGGCTTCTGCTATGACGCGGGGCACGCGAACATCGTGCGACCCCTGTACGAGGCCTCCGAGTTCCCCGGGCATCGCGCGATGGCGGCGGACACCTCGAAGCAACTTGCGGTGCAGATCCTGGAGCAGATGCTGCCGCACATCGTGAACTGCCACCTGCACGACAACGACGGCGTCGGCGACCAGCACCTTCTGCCTGGCGACGGGACGCTCGACTGGGCGGGCGTTGAGGCGCTGCTGCGAATGGCGCCGAGGCTGCAGTGCCTCCAGTCGGAGATGCTGCCAGTGCGCTGCAAGGCGCCGATCCCCGTGGTGGTGGAGACCTTCCGCCGTATCTTCGGCGAGTGGGCGGAATAGGCAGGCCAGGAGGACGGGGAAAACACTTTTGGGAGGAGCCATGGACAAGAAGCCATTGACTTTTTTATTCGAGTTCGAGTCGTGCGGGGACTGGAGCCGCGGCGAGGTGCCCGCGCTGTGCGCGTATGCGCTCAAGTCGCTGGCCTACCACGGCGTGCGGCACATTGTCCTCACGAATACGCTGCTGGCGCTGATGATGCGCTACAAGGGGCTGCTGCAGAAGGTCAAGGCGGCGGTCGAGGAGGCGGGGCTGGACTTCGTGGACGCGCACTCGATCTTCGGCACGTGGTGGGACCTGAACGAGCCTGATCCCGCGCGCCGCGAGGAGATGATCGCGACGCACATCCATGGGATGGCGCTGGCGGCGGAGCTGGGGGTGAAGACGATCACGATCCACATCGGGAACAGCCTGTCGCCGTGTCGCGTCTACTCGCCCAGCCCGTGGCTGGACATGATCAGCCAGACCTCGCGGGAGCAGATGATCGAGAATTCGGTGACGGCCCTGAAGCGGCTGGTGCCCTATGCGGAATCGCTGGGGATGACCATCTGCATCGAGAATGTCCGCTATGTCTGCACGACGCCCGAGGCGCTGTGGGAGATCAAGCGGGAATTCCCGAGCGAGGCGCTGGGCTTCTGCTGCGACGTGGGGCACGCGAACATCGTGCGCCCGTTGTACGAGGCCTCCGAGTTCCCCGCGCAGCGCGCGATGGCGGCGGACGCCTCGACGCCCCTGGCGCTGCAGATCGTGAAGCAGATGCTGCCGCACATCGTGAACTGCCATCTGCACGACAACGACGGCACCGACGACCAGCACCGCCTGCCTGGCGACGGCACGCTGGACTGGACGGCCGTGGCGGCATTGCTGCGGCAGGCGCCCAGGCTCCAGTGCCTGCAGTCGGAGGTGCTGTCGGTGCGCTGCAAGGCGACTATGCCAGTGCTGGTGGAGACCTTCCACCGCATCTTCGGCGAGTGGGCGGAGTAGGCGGCGATGTCGGAGTTCCTGAGTTTCATGACCGACCTGGCCTGGCGGGCGGGCGAACAGGCGCTGCGGATGCAGCCAGGGCTGGACGGGGGCGAAGTCGCGACCAAGGCGTCGGTGCGGGACATCGTGACCGCCGCCGACCAGGCGACCGAGCGGCTGATCCGAGGCGCGATCGAGCAGGCGTGGCCTGGCCACCGCTTCTACGGCGAGGAGACAGGAAAGTCCGCGGACTCGGGGAGCCCGTACTGCTGGATCGTGGATCCGATCGACGGCACGGTCTCCTACTACCAGGGGCAGCTCTACTG
This sequence comes from Lentisphaeria bacterium, assembly GCA_016287975.1. The sequence continues at coordinate 3,865 of JAEEXV010000408.1, forward strand.
GTGCACCTCGATTGCGCTGTGGAAGGACGGCAGGCCGCTGGCGGGGGCGGTCTATGCGCCGATGCTGCATGAACTCTACTATGCGGAGGCGGGAAAGGGCGCGACGGTGAACGGCCGCCCGATCCACGTCAAGTCGCACGGCGCGCTGGTGAACTCGGTGGTCTCGACGGGCTTCTCGTGCCTGCGCTACGGCTGGGAGCCAGTCAACAACCTGCGCTTCTTCGAGGCGATCTCGCGCGAGGCGCGCGGCGTCCGCCGATTCGGCTCGGCGGCGCTCGACCTCTGCTATGTGGCGTGCGGCAAGTCGGACGCCTTCTGGGAACTCAACCTGCAGCCCTATGACATCGCCGCGGGTGTGCTGATCGTGACCGAGGCCGGCGGCCTGGTCACCGACGTCACGGGCGGCGGTGAATGGCCTGCGCAGGGGACGCTCGCGGCCAATCCAGACCTCCATCCCGAGATGCTGGGATACTTCCAGGGCTACCGTCGTCCCGAGGGGAAATAGGCGCGGCTGCGTCCTGCGAAAGGCAGCCGCTGTCAACCGTCATTCCGCTTCAGAATCCACCATGGCTACCTTCATCCCTCCTGAAATCGACCCCGACGAAAAGCACCCTGAGTCGGAATTGACGGTCTATCGGCGGCTTCGCGAGGCGCTTTCCGACGACTGGGTGGTTTTCTATTCCTTCTGCCTGGTGCGGCATAGCGAGCAGAACGGGACGTGGGACCACGAGATCGACTTCCTGCTGTATCACGAATGGAAGGGCTTTCTGGTTCTGGAGGTGAAAGGCGGCGCCATCGCCTATCGCCAGCGACAGTGGTTCCAGAACGATATCCACATCCGTTCCCCGTTCGAGCAGGCGCTGGGGAACAAGTTCGCCATCATGAAGATGCTGGAAAGGAAACTGGGGCGGGCGGTGCCATTGCGCTTCGCCCACGCCGTCTGTTTCACGGGATGCACCAGCCGCGCTCGGAACTGGCCTGCGGAGGCGGAGGGGCTGGTCATCACGGCGACCGAACTCAACCAGGACATCGAGGCATTGTTCATCCAGCGCATCGAGGAGACGAATCTGCCCCGCGCGCTCACTGGCACCATTTCCCGCGGGGAAATCCTCGCCGCCCTGTCCCCCGAGTTCGAGTACCATCCCCCCCTGCGGGATGTGCTTCTGGCGGAAGCCGAGGACTTCACGCGCCTCACCAGGCAGCAGTATACGGTGATTGACGCCTTGCGGAATTTCCCTAGGCTGCTGATCCGCGGCGGGGCAGGCACGGGCAAGACGATGCTCGCAATCCACAAGGCCGAAAGCATCGCGGCGGAGGGCGGAAGGGTGCTGTTCCTGTGCTACAATGAATTGCTGGCCAGGAAAATCATCAAGGGAAACCAAAAGCGCGGGGTCTGTTTTCAGGTGTCCGCGTTCTTTGACTTCTGCGTCTGGGCGCTGCAGATTCCAGGCGAGGAATATGACCGCTATCGGAATGAACCCACGCTTTACTCCGATGTGCTGCCCAGGCTGATGCTGGAGCGGGGGATGCAGCGGCGCGAGGTCTATGACGCGGTGATTGTCGACGAGGGGCAGGACTTCAGTCCGCAGATGTGGGAGATTGTCGTGCGTCTTTTGGCGCCCCACACGCTCTTCTACGTCTTCTATGACCCCGACCAGAATATCTTCCGTGAGCAGCTTTCCCTGCCGTCGATGACGCTGCCGCCCATCGACCTGACCGTGAATTGCCGAAACACCCGCCGTATCCACGAGGCCATGGAGCCGTATTGCACCACGGGCACGAGGCCCGCCGAGGGGAGTCCGACGGGCCCCGAGGTGCGCATCCGCACGGGGGAGATGCGAAGTCTGCTGGCGCAGGAACTTGAACGGCTCTGCAAGATGCCCCATGCCATGCAGGGGGATCTCGTGGTGCTGGGCGGCCACTCGCTTGACAACACCTCCCTGGGAACCGACCACCAGGTCGGGAAATACCGCCTCGTGGAAACGGTCGGGGCGCTGGAAACCAATGACATCCGCTATCTCACCTATATGAAGTTCAAGGGCTGCGAGGCCAACTTCGTCATCCTCCTCGATGTGGACGAAAACGACCCGCGATGGAACCACGCTGGGCTCTACACCGCCATGAGCCGCGCCCGACACGAACTCGTCATCCTGAAACCAAACGCGACCGCGGGATGAATCCCCATGAGTCGGCAAAGCCGACCTGCATGGCCCTGGGGCGAGTCGGCAGTGCCGCAAAACTTGACATTGCTCAAGAAGTATGTCGCGCAAGGAGTGCGGGCTTCCGTTGATTGCGAAGCCCTTCATGCATTGTCTCCGAAAATCTATTCCGACTTTTCAAGTTGCAGTGTGTATTCCTTTTTCATGCCATGCGCCCCGAAAATCTGCCATTTTCCCGCGCCCAGACGTTGCAGGATTGCCTTGCGCTCCAATGCGCATAATGCAGGATCGGTATCGACGGAGGTCATGAGCACAGGGGCGTATTGGTTGTATTCGGCCTGTTCTCTTGTCTGGCCATGCAGGTTGATGTAGATGTCCCCTGAGAACACGACATGGTGGGCATAGTCGACAAGCACCGTTTCGCCTGCAAGATGTCCGCCTTTCCCTTGATAGACCTCAAAGTGCATTTCGCCGCACTCAAGGAAGCCTGCCTGGATCAAAGGTTCCTTTTGCTCTTCTGGAACATCCCACCTCGCAACGACCTTGGCAGGCTCTGGGGGACGATAGAACGTCAGTGCCTTGCAGATGTTCACGTATGGTCTATGGAGCGGATTCTGCTCACGGTAGCCGTTTTGCCCCTGGTATTCCAGCGAAAGGCAGAGTTTTGATTTCCTGCTGGCAAGAATTTTGTCGAACAGCGGCAGCAAGCCACAATGATCCACGTCCGCATGGGTGATGTAGATTTGTTTTTCCATCTTGTCGTATTCGGGAATCAAGTTTCGGAAAAGAACCTCCATTTCTTCTTGATAGATGGCATAGCCGCTGTCGATGAACAATGTCTGCCCCGCACTTTGAAGTATGGCGGTATTGCTGCCGCAGGGTGGTTCAATCAGGATGATCTCCGTGTTGTCCGTCACCCTGTGGCGGGTTACACGTGGCGAGAAGGCATTTCCTCGGCAACCCACCAGCAACTCCGCAAAACGGCTGATGCTTTCGAATGTCTTATAGGGAGACAGCCCCTTCTCGTCAAGCATCTGCATGATCAGATTCGTATTGACCAAAAGGGTGTCCCTCAATTCATCTGGAAGTCCGACACGCTGCATCAATCCTGACACGAAAGAATGGTAGAAGATGGTGTTGTCGTACACTTTCTCCGAACGGTTGTAGTCGAGCACCCGTACAGCACACAGTTTCTGCGCTTCGGCGAGGAAAGCCTGCAGCCGTTCCTTCCGTTCAACGAAAAGCCCCATTTTGAACGCCTGGTAGTCCGTCCCGTTCTCCTGGGAACTGATATATGAGATGTTCAATTGATAACGCTGAATCAGCCGCAGAACCTCGGTGACGCTTCCTGGCTTGTCCCGCAGCATGAATTCCAGCAGGGCGATGCTGTCCTCATTTGGGGAAGAAGGCAGATAGCCAATGCCTGACAGCATGGCATCGGCTTTTTCGAGCTTCTCCGCCTCGCCATCGGCATCGATAAAAAGCGTATGGGAATCCACCGCCTTGTTATAGCTGACTCGGGTGATGTTGATTCCTAAACCTGCGAAGCATTCACTGGCTTTGAGGAACGCCCCGATATGATCGGGCATGGTGGTGATGTATGTCTTTCTCATAATAGTTCACGCCTCGTGGACGTGTTTGCCTGTGATGTGTTCTGGCACGAGACAAAGCACCTGCACCCGCGCTCCCGCCATCTGGATTTCCTTCTCGATGTCCTATTCGCTTGGATTGAAGCGCCGCGCCAGCTCTCGGCACAGCTCCAATGCGAAGGCGTGGTCTTCCACGAACTCAATGCGCCCGAAGACCAC
>JAEEXV010000409.1 GCA_016287975.1 Lentisphaeria bacterium
CCCCCGCCGAACTCGACACCCCCGCCTGCGTGCTCAAGTGGAACTCCAGCGTCGGGAAGAAGCGCCGCCACGACAGGATCGCGGGGTCGCGCACGATCACCGCGTCCACGCCGCACTCCGCGGCCAACTGCAGCGTCCGCGCGGCCAGCCCCGTCTCGCGGCTGTCCAGGTCGATGTTCACCGTCAGGTGCGCCTTCGCGCCCGTCGCGTGGATGCGCTCGACCGCGCCTTTCAGTTCCGCCGGGCCGTAGTTCCGCGCGCCGCGGCGCGCGTTGAGCCGCTTCAGCCCGAAATAGACGGCGTCCGCGCCCGCCTCCAGCGCCGCCTCCAGCGTGTCCGTATTGATGGGTGCCAGGATTTCCATTTCCGCGCGGACGGCGCTATTCCAGGATGATCGCGGCGGTCTCCTGCCAGTCGAGGAGTTTCACGGTGGTCCTCCACCCCTCCGCCGTCTGCACAATCTCCGCGTTCGCGGGGCGCTCCACCCCGACTGGCGTGAAGGCGCGCACCGCCTTCGGCTTCGACGCGGTCGTGAAACTGCGCGTGACGGCGGTGAGGATCCGCTCCTTCGCGATCAGGAAGCCCTCGCCCAGCTCGACTGGCGTCGAGGGGAACATGCAGTCGAGGACGCCCCAGCCGCCAGGGCCTGTGCCCAGGTCGTAGTGATACGGGTAGTAGAGCACGCCGTGGCGCAGCCCGATGATGATCGCGCGCTGCGTGAGCCGCGCCCACTGCGACTTGTCCCGCGTGTATCTGCTCGGCCGAATGCCCAGCGCGATCGGCGTGCTCGACATCTGCCCCCACAACTCCTGCCGCAGCGCGGGCGGCTTGCCCGTGCCGAAGAGCGTCGCGGTCAGGTCGTCGTTCTCCATCTCGTCGAAGCGCATCACCCCAGGCAGCAGCATCGCCTTGGAAATCGGGTGCGTGTTCGCGACCATCAGCTTGCCGCGGCTCGTCACCGCCCTGGCCAGCGCCACGCGGCCCGACGTCCCCGTCACCGCGTAGTCGTAGACCTTCTCCGAAATCGTCCCGTCCGCCGCGAGGACGACGGTGCGCCCGTCCCAGCGGTTGTAGGAGCAGCGGTCCTTGCGGGAGAGCTGCCCGCCGCATCCAGGCGCGAACTGGTCGAAATAGATGCCGTCCAGCCCCACCGTGTCCAGCAGCCAGATGAACTGCTCCATCGCGTGCTTGAAGCGGCCGTTGCCCTCCTCGATCTGGACCATGAAGTTGATCAGCGGCTCGTAGGGGTAGTAGTTGTCGATGATCAGCCGACCGTCCTTCGTGTAGAGCATCGAGTCCGCATACGGGATCTTCAGGTCGGTGATCAGTTTCGTCTGCTCCTTCGTCAGCACATTGCCGTAGACGCCGTGGCGCGGCTTGCCCCACGCACAGCTCTTCGGCAGCGCCTCCCACCCTGGAATGTGCTTCTGCTTGTCCATCGTCACCAGGTTGCACTCCAGCGACGCCATCAGCAGCATCCCTGGATTCTTCGCGCGCAGTTCAGGGGCGTGCTGGTCGACATAGGCCTTGTACTGCTCCCGCGTCAATTCCTCGCCCGGGTTCCACTCGTATTCGAACCAGTGGCCGATGGTGACGCAGTGGCACTTCAGCCCGCGCGGCATCATCGGCTTCTTCGTCGTCCAGTGCGGGCGCGCGAACCCCCATGGCCCCACCATCTGGCAGTTCATGTCCCAATGGCGGCGCACGCGGTTGACGAAGTCGATGTAGGGCGTCGTGGGCAGCAGGAACAAGGTGTATTCGAGGGTGTGCGACGCCCCCTTGGGAATGCCCAGATGTGGCTCGGTCATCTCGACCAGGTTGTTGCGCCGCTCCGCGAAGACGTGGTTGCGCGTCGCGTCGTCCTCCGCTAGCAGCGCCACCGCGCCCTTCTCCTGGCTGACCATCACCGTTGGATTGTTCCCCAGCGCATAGACGCGGTCCAGGTCGGAGAAGCCGCTCAGAAAGCAGCGCCCCGGCTTCAGGACGCCAGGCGCCGCCAGGCGCTGCACGACCTGGCACCCCAGATCCGCGCCGCTGGTGTTCGCGACCTCCAGCCGAAGCGACAGCGTGTCCCCCTTCAAGGTCAGCCGCTGCGTGACGCGGCAGCCTTTCCCCGCCGCGGCGACCTCCGCCGTCGTGGAGTCAAGCTGGCGCACGCCAGGGCGCCACCCCGCCTCGTCCGCCGTGCCGCGCCCGACGCCGAGCAGATTGAAGCGCATCTCGGGCTTGGCTGGATACGAGAGGGCCGTCTCCATGTAGTAGCGCTCGCCGCGCATTTCGATGACCAGGCCGCCCGTGTGCGTGACCGTCACCCTGGCGGCTTCGCTCTCCAGCGTCGCGGCGGGCGCCGAGAGCGTGAAGGCGACTGGCTTCAAGGCGGGGCGCGCGCGCTCCACCTCCGCCTCTGGCAGATAGACGACGCGCAGCCCCTCGAAAACCATGTCCGCGCCCTGGTTCGCCATGCTGCCCAACTGATTTCGCAGCAGCAGATTGGAAAAGACAAAGACATTCTCCTTCGCGGACTCGATGCGCCCGTCCGCGCCTGGCTCGACCATGTGGATGCAGTCCGAGACGTCGAGCAGATAGTCGTAGCCGCATTCGCGGGGGGCGACGAGGCGCCTGTCCATCTCGCCCCTGCCAGGCCCGAAGAAGGTCATCAGCTGGTTGCCCTTCCACCAGTCGCGCTTCGGCTCCGACGGAAGCGCGGTCGCCATGTATTCGCCGCGCTTGAGCAGCCGCAACTTGCCGTCCGCCAGGTGGGCGCGCAGGCTCGTGCCGTTGGCGTCGATGGCGCAGTACGGGTTCCACCCGCCTGGCTTCTCGGTGAAGATGTACATGCGGAAGGCCAGGCACGCCTTCTGCCCTGGCTTCTGCGCGACTGCGGGAAAGCGCACCGCGCGGCTCCCTGGCTTGTCCCCCGTCGGGATCCGGAACGAGAGCCCCTCCTCCGACAGCACCGCCGCCCCCTCGTCCACTGGCTTCGCCGCCTGGCGCTCCAGACGCAGGTTCCAGACGGAAAGGTCGATCACCTGCCCCGCGGACAGGTATTTCTTCAGGAAGAAGCTGGTCAATTCCAGCGTGTTCTCGCCCGCCTTCACCGCATCGGAAATGTCCAGCACATAGTGGTAGCCCGCCTCGCGGTCGCTCTGCACACGGGGATTCAACTCGCCCTCCCCCTTGCCGTAGAAGACCAGCAGATAGTCCTCCCGCCACATCGGATAGTCCTTCGCCATCCCCTTCTCCGCCGTCTTCAGCACCCCCCCGCGGTTCAGCAGCCGCGCCGAGCCGCCCGCCGTCTTCTCACCCAGCCGACGGCCATTCAGCCGCAGCTGGAAGCCCTTCTGGTTCCAGCCGCCGTGCACGGGCATCTTGAAGCACGCGTCGAACGACAGGCACAGCTGCTCCCCCTCCTTCACCGCGGGCGCCGTGAAGCGCACGCTGCGCGTGGTCGGGCGATCCCCCGTCTTGATCACCAGCGCCAGCCCCTCCTCCGAGTTCAACGCCTCCGAATCCCCCTGCACCTCCACGGGGCGGGACACCAGCCGAACCTTCGACAGCACCAGCGGAATGGCCTCGAATTTGCCCAGATGCTTCTTCAGGACGTGGTTCTCCACCGCCAGCGTGTTCTCCCCCTCCTTCGCCACGTCGCTGACATCCAGCAGATAGGCATGGCCCTGTTCGCGGTCGGTCTGGATGCGCGGATCGATCTCGCCCGACGACGGCCCGTACAGCATGAACAGGAACCCTTCCTGCCACAGGTCGAACTCCTGGACGCCGCCTTTTCGGTTCTTCGCGCGCACCATCGGCGCGCGCTCCAGCACCCGCCGCCTGCCCGAGGCGGTGAACTTGCCGAGCGGCTTGCCGTTCAGGGAAAGGCGGCAGCCCTTCTGGCTCCAGCCGCCATGCACGTGCATCTCGAAATGCGCGTCGAAGGCCAGGCACAGCCGCTCCCCCTCCTTCGCCGCAGGCGCCGTGAAGCGCACCTCCTCCACGGCAGGCTTCGCCGTGCCGTTCGGCACCGACACCTTCTCCGCGATCGGCGTCTCACCCGCCACCGCCGCCCAAACCAGCGCCGCGCCCAGCGCGCAAAGCCATCTCGACCGCATCGCACTTCTCCTCACCGTCATTCCCACATGTTCCCGTACGCATTCGTCAGCGTGCCGTCGCTGTTGAACTGCGCCCCGACGCCATCTGGCAGTTTGTTCGTCTGCGCCCGCTTCGTCAGCGTCACATGCCCGTCCACGAAGGAGATGTTCTGGCGGATGTCGTGCGGATAGGCCATGCCTGCGGCTTCATACCCGCTCAGAAGTTTATTCGACGGCCCGCCCCATGGCTGCGCGCACTGGTTTGCCTCCCCCACGAAACGCCCGCTCTTGTCCCCCATCTCCATGAACAGGAAATTCCGCGAGGCGCTCGTGACCTTGGTAAGCGGCCACGCGGTGTAGTACGGCCCCTTCCAGTCGTTGGCCGCGCGCCAGTCCCACACGAAGGTCCCGTTCGGGAGGTACGACGGATACCTCGAACTGGTCCCCTTGTTGCAGATCGGGCACAGCAGGAGGTGGGCGCCCTTGGTCTCGTTCGGGATGTTGATGAACGCCTGGATGTCGCAGCCCAGATAGCCGCTGCCCAGGGTGGCATACCACCACGGATCGCCGCTCCCCTTGCGGAACGGCGGGCACCACATGTTGTGGTCGTCCGTGTACATGATCACCCCAAGCGTGATCTGCTTCACCTGCGACGCGCATTGGATCGCCCGCGCCTTCCCGCGCGCCTTCGACAACGCAGGCAGCAGCATCGACGCCAGGATCGCGATGATCGCGATCACCACCAGCAACTCAATCAAAGTGAAACAACGAAAGCCCTTTTCCATGAATGCAATCCTCTCTGCCTAAAAATCCCCAACCCTCCGCATTTCCTTACTATAGCACGACTTCTCGGCCCCGTGCGCCCCCTCGCACAAGGAGCGTGGGCACGACAGCCCGTCGCTTACGCCCCATCACATCCCTTTTATACCTTTGCTCTGTTCTCCATAAGGGCAGGCGATTGCCTGGATGGAGCCCCGACAATGGTTCCCACGGCGGCCTCGTCGTGGCGGCTCGATGAATGGGTGACAGTCGATTTCGGAGCCTTGACTGCGCCTTGTGGCGGGTCTGATTGGCTACCGCAGGCTCGGCGTGGCGGCTCGGTGAATGGGCGGCAGTCGATTTCGGAGCATTGGCTGGCAACAACTTCGGGATGAAAACGGCGGGGCTTGGAACGTAGTGAGCGGGTAGGGGCGTGAATCCCCGCCGAAACGGCGGGGCACGGAACGCGGTGGCGGGGGGTGTGGGCCCCGTGCGCTCGGCGGACCGCTACGGCGAGGCCGCCGTGGCAACAACTTCGGGCATGGAAATGGCGGCGATTGCCGACCCGCATGGGGAACATAGGCTAACTGCTTTTCTAGGGTTAACAACCCTCTTGGGGAACAGAGCAAATTGAAAACGCTGCGGGGGCAAGGAAGGCGCCGCGGCGAAGGGGGAGTCGGCAAAGTCGATGGTGAATTAGATGGATTGTGAATGGTGATGGTGGCCGTTGGCAGGAATCGCTCAATTCCCTGAAATGGGCGATTTTACCGCCCCTTGGGAATAGCGTGATCAAGAAGGAAATTGGGCGTGGTTCAAATGGCCAGCCAAAGTGTGCGAAAATCCAGGCGGGATGTGCCAGCGGGTGTCACCCAATGTTGAGCCATGCCGAAATTTTAATTTGCTTGTTGCAGGAACCAGAAGGCAGGTGGCTGCGTGGTCGCGGCGGGTTGCTCGGAAGGTTTCGCGGACGTTGGTTCTGCGGGCTGTTCGGGCGCAGGTACTACCGCCTTTGCTTCGGCCTCTGCCTTCGCCTTTGCCTTCGCCTTTGCCTCCGCCTCGGCCTTTGCCTTGGCTTCAGCTTCTGCCTTCGCCTTTGCCTCCGCCTCGGCCTTCGCCTTGGCTTCAGCTTCTGCCTTCGCCTTTGCCTCCGCCTCGGCCTTTGCCTTGGCTTCAGCTTCTGCCTTCGCCTTTGCCTCCGCCTCGGCTTTTGCCTTGGCTTCAGCTTCTGCCTTCGCCTTTGCCTCCGCCTCGGCCTTCGCCTTTGCTTCCGCCGCTGCCTTCGCCTTTGCCTCCGCCTCGGCCTTCGCCTTGGCTTCAGCTTCTGCCTTCGCCTTTGCTTCGGCTTCCGCCTTCATGGTCTGGGTCAGTTGGTGGAGTTGCTGTTGGCTCCAGTTGTCGAGGGGGAGGGCCTGGAGTTTTTCAAGGCAGAGTTGGAGTTGGGACTGGGCGTTGCGGGCTTTGAAGATCCAGGCGAGGTGGACCCACGGATAGGGGCAGTCGGGGCGCAGGAGTACGGCCTGGAGAAGGAGGACTGCGGCCTCGTCTTCATGGCCGCAGCGGCGCCCGGCGTTTCCGGCCCAGTTGAGGGCGTCGAAGGTGACGTGCCGGGCGGCGGAGGCGAGGAAGTGGCGGTATGCCTCTTCCAGGCGGTTGTTGGCGAAGTCGGCCTGGCCTTGGACAAAGTCCTGGTCTTGCGGAGCGAGGGTGGTGCCGACGGGGAATGTGCCAGGTGCGAGCGAGATCAGTTGCAAGGCGGGGGCGTCGAATGAGACGGGAGGGGGATTCTGCCGCAGCGGTTCGGGCAAGGGGGAGGCGTAGGCGGGGCGGCGGTCGGCCTCTGGAAGGGCGGCGGCGCACTGGGCGGCGGCCTCGGGATGGAGCGCAGGCAGGTAGGTCCCCGTCTGCCAGAGCATCTTCGCGGCGACGGTCAGGCCCTCCCGCTGAAGGCGGTTGCCGAGTTCAAGGCAGAGTTCAGGGGCATACGGGGACTGGCAGAGTTGCTGAAGCAGAGCCTTGCGCGGGACTTTCTGCCAGTCGTTCTCAGGTGGAATTTGGAAGGCGGCGACTGGCTCGCGGCGCAGCATGGCGGCGACATCCGGGGTGTAGTCCCGGGCGACCTTGACGTAGAATGCGTGAAGCATCTCCGGCGGAATCTGCGGCGCGGCGAGTTCGAGGCAGACGGCGATGCGGATGGGGCCGGCGTTGTAGACGGCTGGGGTGAGCAGGGTCTTGCGGATGGTCTCGCCAGACGGGGTCTCCGCGATGATGCCGGTCTTGGGGATGGCGTAGACGACGACGGCCTCGTCTTTGCCGCGGTTCTGGTAGATGGGGGTGGCCTGGCGGAGAATGACCTCGTAGTTCGTGGTCTTCAGGTATTCATGCCACACCGCCTTGCGCACGGTCTGCGGAATGGAATCGGGCCAGACCACACGGGCCCACAGATAGTCGACGACCTGCGCCATCGCGGCCAGGCGGGCCTTGCTGAACGCCACGCTGGCGGCTGCGGTGCTCCGGGTGGTCGCGCGCCCGCAGCTATACAGGTGGGTGGAACTCGCATGGCAGGGAGACGCGAGAATCTCCGCCTGATGTGCCTCGAAATAGGCATCGCCGGCGGCAAGCAGCCCCGCCAGCAGGAGCGGAAGCAGGCACAGAGTGTAGGGGAGTCGCATACGCAGGTTACGATGGGATGAGAGAGGGATGGAGATGCACCTGGATTCCGGGCCAAGAATTGCCCGGCACGAACCCGCCGGCGGGGCGATGGTAGCCGAGCGTGGGAGAGGCGGGGGCGCGGGCGATGGTTGTGTGCCGGCGGCGAAAAGCCGCCGGGCCGATGCCCGCTGAGATGCCGGACCAAGAATGGCCCGGCACGGAACCTGCCGGCGGCAGGCTCATGGGGCATTGCGCGTGTGGCGTCAGAATGCGTCTTCGTCGGCGGCGGCGCCGGAGCCCTGGTAGGTGCCGGCGGGAGTCTTGGGCTTGGCGGGGGCCTGGGGCTGGACGGCGGGCTGCGCCGGCGGGGGCGGGGCGATTTCGGAGCCGGGGACGAGGTTGCGGCCGGCGTCCATCTTGGCCTTGCGGGCACGGGCGGTGGCGGCGGAATCGGCGCTCCAGGTGCAGATGACGCCGTAGGTGACCTGCCCGCTCACGGGGTGGGTGGTCTGCCAGGAGCGGACGGTCTGGATGCCCTGGATTTTGAGTTCCTTCGTGGCGGCCTGGATGCGCTGCTGGAAGGCGTTGGCGTTGGAGTAGTCGGCGCCGCCATTCTCGAACTCGGCGGCGGATTCGGAGTTGAGCGCACCGTCAAGGACGGAGAGCTCTTCGCCGACAAACTCGGCGATGGTGGCGCGGGCGTTCAGGAGGGCCTTCTGGCGGGCGCCATTGACGGCGGCGGCGGACTTGCTGACGGCGGTGCTCTGCCCGAAGGAGACGAGCACCAGTTGGCCGTTCTCATCGACCTTCTGCTGCACGCCGAAGGTGGAGAGGAGGATGGCCGGGTCGGTCGGCAGCTGCGAGGCGATGGGGGCCTTTGGCATGACCGCCGGGGCCCGGCCGCCCGTCACGATGATTTCCGACATGCGGTGCAGGACGGGGCTCCAGATGGCGACGACGGCGATGACGCCCTTTTCGCCGGCGGGGGCATATTCCAGGACCTTGGCGGCCTGGATGCCCTGCACGTAGGCGGTGGCGGCGGCATGGATCATTTTCGCGTAGTCCTGGGTGAGTTTGGCGCGGACCTGCTCCGCGGTGGCGTCGGCGGGGAGTTCCTTCTTGAGTTGGCCGTTGATGATGCCCTTGGCCTTGGAGATCAGTTCTGAATCCTCGGCGATGGCGTTGGCGGCGGCGCCTTCACGGTAGTCCAGTTCGGTCTGGGTGCGGATGAGGATCTCCAGTTGCGAGGCGAGGGACTCCTTGGCGCGAAGCATGGCGGCGTTGAAGGCGTTGACGCGCGCCTGCCCGTAGTTGGCGGAGCCGGCGGGGGCCATGATGTCGGCCTGCCCGACGATGATGTTGAAGGGGCGGCCGTCCTTCGTCTTGTTTTCGCCTTCGGTCCAGCCCTTGGAGGCGAGGAAGGCGTTGATCTGGTTCTGGATGGCCTCGGTGGCGGAAGGCGGCGTGGCTTGGGTGACGACCTGGGCCTCGGGCACGACGGCGGGTGTGGCGGCGGCCGGCGCGGCCTGGGCGGCGCCGGGTTCCTGCTGGGCGAAGAGCATGCAGGCGCAGGCGGCCATGGCGGTGCTGATGAATTTGCGCAGTTTCATGGTAGGCATTCCTTATGGGTTGCTATGGATTAGGGTTTCATGTCCTGGGGAAGAAGGATGACGGGGGCAGTCGCGGGTTGCCGAGGCGCGGGCGCCTGGTTGACGGGGGCGCGGTGGACGCGCAGGACGACGCCCTGGCTCAGGTCTTCGGAGGTGACGGCGCCCGTGCCCTGGACGATGGCGGCGTAGGAGAGCTTGGGGTCGACGCGGGTGATCTGGACGGTGGCGATGCGGATTTCCGGGCGGCCGAGGGAGGCGCCGCTCACGGGGTCGACGATCTGCGCGCCCTGTTTGTAGACGTCGTAGAAGGCGCCGGGGCGGACGAGGCTGCCGCCCTGGTTGAGGACGAGCTGCCCGTCGGGGAGGAGCTGGAGGGCACGCAGGGGCGAGTAGTTGTCGAGGGCCTGGGCGATGCGCATGGAGGCGGCATGGAGGAGCATACGGTAGAGGGTGATGACGTCGCCTTGAGCGCGGGCGATTTCCTCCTTGGTGAGGTCGACGACGATGTGGTCGGCCCACTGGATCTGGGAGGTGGCGGGGACGATGATGCGGTAGTCCAGGTCGATGGCGGCGCGCGGGATGGTGGTGTAGGTGGTGCCGGAGATGGCGATGGTCTGGGTGACGGGCTTCGCGATGAAGAGCTGCTTCACGGAGCCGGCGACCATGAAGTCAAGGCCGAGGCGCTGCCCGACCTTGGCCATCTCCTCGACGGGGGAGTTGGCGCGGATGCCGCTGATCTCCGCATCGAGGGCGGCGTTGTCCTGGCGGGAGAGGACGATGAAGCGGCGGGACTGGGTGAAATACTGGTTGAAGTCGCTGAGGATGTCGTCGGCGACGGCGGCGGCGCGGAGGCTGTTGTTGCCGATGGCGAAGGTGTCGCTGCCGGTGCCGAAGCGGATCATCGCGATGCGGCGGCGCTTGTCGTTGGGGTTGACGCCGGGGGCGGTGTATTGCGCGATGTCCACGGAGAGGACGGCGACCCATTCGTTGCCGCGCTGCTCGGCGGACTGCACGCGGTAGCTGCGGACGGCGCCCTTGGTGGCGGTGGCGACGTCGTTGCCGTAGCTCTCGCCGATGGTGCCCTTGGCGACGGTCTTGCCGTTGTCGGTGACTTCGAGGGAGGCGACGGCGCTTTCAAGCTGCTCCTTCGCCTGGATGGTGAGGCCGTTGACCTGCTGGACGGCCTGGATCAGGGCGTCCCGGATGGCGGCGCTGCGGGTGTTGCCGCGGCCCTCGACCTGGACGGTCTTGACGGTGGTGTCGGCGAAGGCCGGCACGAGCATCGCCGCGAGCAGGATGCAGATGGATTGGAGTAGGTTGCGCATGGTGGTGGAATCCTGTGTGAATTACTCTGCGGAGACCTTGGTGATGCGTTCCTCGCCTTCCCAGATGGCGAGGCCGGTCTTGATCTGGGTCAGGGAGAGCTGGAAGTAGTAGTCGGTGCGGTTGGTGCCCCGGGGAGTGCTGCTGATGATCTTGCCGGAGATGGAGAGTTCGGGTGCGATCATCTGCCCCTTCTGGGCGACGGTGGCCTGGTTGAAGTCGTCGTCGTTGGCGAGCTGGCGCACATTTTTGCTCATGGCGTCCTCGGGGCCGAGGTGGGCGACGGCGGTGGTGACGACGACCTTGCCGCTGCTGAGGAGTCCGACGCGGATTTTCTTGATGAGCATGTCGGTGTCGAGTTCCATCGTGGTGTTGTTGGTGACGCGGGAGATGGCGACGACATAGCGTCCGCCTTCGGGCTTCTGGAGGCATCCGGAGTTGATGAGCCCGGTCAGGGCCTTTCCGGCGGCGTACTCGAAGTCCTCGGCGTCGAGTTCGGGCGGGGGCTGGATGGTGGAGCAGCTGCAAAGGACGAGGGCGGCGGCGAGGACGGGGATGAAGCAGGCGAGGGTTTTCATGGTCTTGTTGTCAGGGGTTGTGGGTTGGGATGGTGGATGATGGAAAAGTCAGTCGAGGCAGCGGAACTGCGCCTTGAAAGTGGTGGCTTCCGGGGAGGGCGAGACGAACTTGATGAAGATGGCGGCGCCGGGGTCGAGGGTGAAGCGTTCCGGGCGGGTGAGGATGGATTCGATTGGGGTGTTGTCGTCGCGGAACCACTGGACGTTGTACTCGAAGTGGTAGGCGTGGCTCATGCGGTTGGAGGCGGTGAGGGTGACGCGCTGGAAGCCGCCGTTGATTTCGCCGATGGCCAGGTCGGTGATGGCGAGCATGTTCTGGGCGGAGGGCTCGATGACGATGCGCTCGTCCTCGGCGTCGAGGTGGTGCGTGCAGGAGGAGAGCACGGCGAGGAGGCAGAGGGCGGCGGCGGAAAGGAGGAGTTGTCTCATGGATGGGATTCCTGGTTGGTTGGACTATCGGGAAAGGGGGAGGTTGCCTGGAAGGACCAGGACGAGGGGGGCGGGGCCGGCGGTGGGGGCCTTGACATAGACGAGGACGGGGCCGGCGGGCGGGAGGGCGAGGTCGGCGAGCTGGATGCCGTTGTGCGCGGCGACCTGGATCTTTCCGTCGGCGGGGCGGTCGAAGATGGCGGCCTGGTAGTTCTTGGGGAGGAGGTCCCAGTTGCGCAGGTCGGCGCTGGTGGTGGCCTCGGAGAGGGCGCTGCCGGCGAGCCCCGTGAGGAATGCGTAGTCGTCGCCGTATTGTTTCCGCATGACTTCGATGGCGATGATCTGGAGGACGGTCTTGACGACGGTCTCGGTGACGGCGGCGGCGATGAGGGCGGGCAGGTCGTGCTGGAATTCGGTTGCGGCGATGCGGTCGAAGTCGCAGAGCGGGGTGGTCTTGGCGAGGATGATGCCGTTTTGGCGGAGGAGCAGATGGGGGAAGGCCTCGCCGCGCTGGCGCAATTGCGGTAGGGCGAACCCGACATGGACGGGGGCGTCGTAGGGGATTACCAGGTCGATGCGGTATTCCTCCTTTTCGGGGCAGAGGCCGTTTTCAAAGACGACGAAGACCTTTTGGGCGAGTTGCCGCTGGGAGATGCGGGTGCTGGCGAAGGCCTCGGCGAGGTCCCAGGCGTCCTTGGCGACGGGGGATTCGGTCATGCCGTATGCCTTGCGCAAATGGAAGACGGCCTTTTCGGCGTCGTCTCGGTCAACGCGGTGGAGGAGGCGGAAGAGCCCCGAGAGGAATCGTGCGGCGGGGTTTTCGTAGTCGGCGTAGGCACCCCAGGTGGCGAGCTGCTGCTGGTACTTCTGGAGGGCGCGCTGGTTGGCGGCATTGTCCTGGGTCCTTCGGAGCATCGCGTTGGCGTCGCCGTTTTCGGTGGCCTGCCGCCTGGTCTCCTCCTGCTGCTGGCGGATGTAGCGGTAGTTTCGGTCGGCGGCCTTGCCCTGGCTTGCGTCGAGGCGGTTGAAGAAGACGCGGGCGTTGTCGGGCTTGCCCTTGGCGAGGAGGGCGAGGGCGAGGTAGGCGTGGGTGGCGATGCCGTCGAAGGTCTTGCCGAGGTATGCGTTGCCCCAGTTCCAGGAGGTGTCCTGTTCCAGGAAGCCTGCCTCGGCTTTTCGGAAGGCGAGATTGGCGGCGTCGAAGTCGCCCGCCATGAAATGGCAGGAGCCGAGGTAGAGGTTGCTCAAGAGGTCGGCGGAGGTGCCTTCGGTCTCGCCGATCTCGGCGGCGGCGCCGCGGTAGTTGCCCGCATTGTAGAGGAGGTTGGCTTCCTTGTAGTCGGGGCCGCAGCCGGTAAGCAGCAGGATGGCCGAGACGGCGAGGACGAGGATGATGAGGTGGAATCGCATGTTGCGGAATGCTGACGGTGGAGGTGCTGTCAATGGATAATACGGCGACGGGCGGGCAATTTCTACGATACAGGCGAAAAAAGTGGAAGTTCCAGGTCGGGTGATGATTGCGTACTATAGCATTTCGCGGGGGATTTGCGGGGAGGGCGGGCGGCGGGGGCAAAGCGGGTTAGATTATGCGGGTGTGCAGGTTGCGGGGGAGGACGATGTGATTGCTTTTTGTGTGGACTCACATTTGAGGGAAAGAATGAAGCGTTTTTTTGTGTTTGCGGCGATGGTGCTGGCGGCGGCCGTATGGGCGGCGCCGGGCGCGTTTACTGTGGATTCGGACGGCAAGGGCGGTTTCGTCATCCGGCATCGCGGCACGGTGCTGGTGTCTTCGGTGAAGAGCCTGGGGGTGCCGTCTGCGGCGCCGAAGGCGGAGACGCTGGCGGACGGGACGCGGGTGTGGAACCTGTGGAATGCGAATCGGGACGCGAGCGTCCGTCAGGAGATTGCGCTGAAGGCGGACGGTTCGGAGGTGGAGATCACGATGATCGGCGAGGCGGAGGCGTTTTGTCCGACGCCCGCGCGATGTGTCTATCTGTCAGTGCCGCAGCCGTTGGTGGAGGGGTGGTCGTACGAGGGGCTGACGGTGAGCGGCCGTCGGTGGGTGCCGGTGAAAGGGACCTTCGCGGCGGCGCAGAAGTTCCCCTCGCATGCGTGGCGCTATTTTCTGATGAAGGCCCCTGATGCGGAGACGGGGGTGGTCTTCGACCTCAACCCGATCGGCGCGGGCGACTTCATCATGATGTACGGCACTGGGTGTGTCAAGGGTGTCTGGTCGATCAGCCAGGAGAAGGGCGAAGTGAAGTTCACCGGCGGCTCTGCCATCGGGCAGGGGGGAGGACTCTCCGGCGCGAAGGTCGTGCTGCGCGAGGGGGAGGACCTGGAGGAGGACTACTACGCGCACCATGCTCTCAAGACCTTCGGCTACACCGACAAATTCGTGCCGCAGCGGCTCTACTGCTTCGGGGCGGTCAAACACGGGACGCAGTTCACGGACGCAGGGACGGCAGGATACAGCGCCAGCGCCCGGTGCGGCTGGGTCGGCACGCCGAAGCTGACGCCGGTGCAGGGCGCGCCGGAGGGGGCGTACTACTCGGCGATGAAGGGGCGGGACGCGTCGTTCCGCATCAGCGGCCTCACGCCGGGCGTGCATTTCGTGACGGTCTCCTGCGGCAACTACACGGGCGTCCCGAACCGCTTTGCGGTGCGCTTCAACGGCGAGGCCGTGACGGAGGGGAAGGTGAGCGTCGGGAAGGGCGAACTGCTGTCGGTGACGCGCGCGGCGTGGGTCGGCGCGGACGGCGTGGTGCAGGTGGCCTTTGACGGCGACTTCGTGGTCTCCGCGATCGGCACGGTCTTCTTCCTGGCGGAAGCGGAGGACTTCAGTTTCCGGCGCGGCATCTGGGCGGCGGACGGCTTCGAGCCCGCGAGCTACTTCCGGAACGCCGACTACCGCCCTGCGCCGAAGTTCGCGGCGTCGGTGCAGCGGATGCCGTTGCCGACTCCGGGGCGGGAGGCTCCGGGGCGCCCGCGTCCGATTCCGCGCATCGCGGAGCAGCCGGACATGCAGTCGGCGGGGCTGGCGTGGATCTACAACGCGAAGTTCCGGCATCTGGGCGGGAATGCGTCGTCGCTGCATGAGTACCACGATCCCGCGGTGCTGGAGCGCAAGTTGGACGAGCTGCAGAAGGAAGGGGCGACGGCGCTGATGGTCTCCGGGATGCACTCGCGCCACACCTACAAGGGCAGTCTGCGGCGCGGGCAGGAGATGTTCCGGCGGATCGCGGAAGCGGCGCATCGGCGCGGCCTGAAGGTGATCGACCACCACGACTCGACGCTACTGTGGAACCTGGACAGCGGCTTCCGCGTGATGGCGGAGCGCACGCCCGAGACGGTGCTGGGGCTGATCGACCTGATGCCGAACGCGCAGTTCTGCATCCTGAATCCCGTCTTCACGCGCGCCTACCGCGACTATCTGCTGGAGCAGGTCCGCAACGGCGTCGACGGCTTCCAGGGGGACGAACTGACCTTCTACGAACATGGCTGCGGCTGCCAGCACTGCCGCGCGGCCTTCTACGAGGACACGGGGTGGCAGCTGCCGATGAACGAACTGGACAAGCGGCTCTTCAACATGAAGGACCCGCTGTGGAAGTATTTCCTCGAATGGCGGAAGGCGAAGGTGGGGAACTGGTGGGCGGAGTTCCGGCGCGAGGCCAAGGCCATCAACCCGGATCTGACGCTGTGCATGTATTCGACGCACTACGGCTTTACCAGCAACTACGCGACGCTGCGCTTGGGGCTGGATCTCACCGAGCTGGGGCGCGCGATCAACTTCTTCGGCACGGAGATCATGACGCGGAACTGCCTGCAGAGCGGCCGGGCGCTGCTGCCCTACCGGAAGATGAAGAACCTGCTGCGGACGGCATTCGGCACGCCGATCTGGGGGTGGATCTACGGCGGCACGCACGCGACCAACTACTTCGGCTGGGCTGCGTGCAACATGACGGCCCAGAGCGGCCTGTGCAGTGTCCCCGAAAAGGACAAGGGCGCGGACTTCTTCGCGTTCGAGGCGACGGACGACAACATGGACCGCTCGAAGGCGGAGAACATCGCGAAGGTGGCCCTCCTCTTCTCGTCGCACAGCCGCGACTGGCAGTTCGGCATCTCCCAGCTGGCCGAGATGTTCGGGCTGGCGCAGACGCTGGAGGAACTCCACGTGCCCTACGAGTTTATCGGCGACATGAGCGTGACCGCAGCGCAGCTCGCGAAATACGATGTGCTCTTCCTGGGGTCGAACTCCTGCATCTCCGACCAGGAGCTCAAGGTCGTCCAGGACTTCGCGCGCAAAGGCGGCACGGTGCATCTGGCCACCTACGCCGCCATGGGGGACGAGATGGGATTCCCGCGCAGGCGGTGGCCGTTCGCCGACCTCTTCGGCTTCACGCCGAAGCCGCAGGGCTCCTACGGTCAGATCGTCAAGATGGGGACGACGCCCAAGGTGTCCTCGGCGCGTCCGTTGGCGGCGAAGCAGTACTCGTTTGTGGGGCCCGCGAAACCGGGCACGACCTCGGCGCTCTACGGCTTCAATGCGGCGGGACGGGCCTATCCGGTGCTCTTCGAGAAGCCGTTTGGCAAAGGGCGCGTCTATTACCAGTCGACGACGCTGCCCGCCGCACTCTGCTGCGCGGAGGGCTCGTTCGGCAAGAAATGGAACTTCGAGCTCGACGAGGGGCTGGCGGAGCTGGCGCGCGCATGCTATCTGCGCGTCATCGGCGAGGCGCGCTACTGGCGGACGAACGCCCCGGCGAAGGTCTACACGACGCTGTATCGCCAGGGCGACGCCATCGCGGTGCACTTCCTGAACGGGACGGGCGCGAACTACAAGAAGGACGACGTAATGACCTTCGACAATCCCGAACCGCCCTGGCCTGCGTTGCCGGAGGACATCACCTTCACGCTTCCATGCGCAAAGGCGGCGCGCGTCTACGCCGTCTCGCCGGACTTCTCCGGTCAGAAGCCGCTTCGCTTTGCCCTGTCGGAGGGCAAATTGAGCGTGACGCTGCCCAAGGAGCTCCTGAAGGCCTATACGATCGTGTGGATCCGATGACCCAGGACCCGGGACCCAGGACCCGGGACCCGGGACCCGGGACCCGCGACCCAGGACCCGCGACTCAGGCCCCAGGATCCGCGACCCGGGCTCGTTTGTGAGGAAGATTGACGCTGTTGATTTGGAGATGAGACCATGAAATGCCCGTATTGTGAAAGCAGGATTGCCGATGGCAGCGAGGTGTGCCCCGTGTGCAGGGCGAGCCTGCCGTCTTCGGTGGAGGCGTCGCCGTTTTCCGCAGGGCGCGAAGAGGTGCACAGGTCCGACGACGAGTTGTCGCTGGGGGCGAAACTCATGGTTTGGCTCGGGCTGGTGTTTTCCCCCATCCTGGGGGCGGTGGTCGTGGCCATTCTGTATTATTCCTGGAAGAAGGATTACCCGAACAAGGCGTCGCAGTTGAACCTGCATTGCTGGCTGGCCTTCTTCGCGGGGATCGCGCTGAGTGTCGGCTGCGTGTTGTTCATGGGAGGGCGGCTGGGGGCCGCGGGGGCGGGGGGCGGCGTCAGGGTGCTTCCTCCCAGGGAGCAATCGCAGGCACGGCAGTTTCGGGACTACGTTGAGGTGGTCAGGCGTGAGAACGGGGATTCGACGGGCGAGAAGGTGACGGGGGACGAGGCGACGCGCACCATCGTCATCCGGCATAAACTCGCGGGCAAGGCGTCTGATCTGGCCTCGCCAAAGGTCTTCAAGGAGCGCTTCAAGGCGGTGGCCGCCAAGAGCGCCGTCTTCCGGCAGGATCTGGTTCAGATTCGGGAACTCGGCATCACGATCGTGTACCGCGTGGAGACGTCGGACGGGAAGACAATCGACGTCCCTTTCGCGCCGTCGGACTGGGACGGCATGAAGTGACGGCGGCGCAAGGAGACGGGAAAATGTCCTACAGGGATGCAGTGTTTCCGGCGGGGAGCCGTTTTCTGGTGACGGGCGGGGCGGGCTTCATCGGCTCCAATCTGTGCGAGGCGCTTCTGAAACTCGGGCACCGCGTGCGCTGCCTCGACGACCTCTCGACTGGCAGGCAGGCCAACGTGGATATGTTTTCGGGCGTCCCGAACTACGAGTTCGTGCGCGGGGACGTCAAGGATCCCGAGGTCTGCGTCAAGGCGTGCGCGGGGATGGAGTATGTGCTTCACCAGGCGGCCTGGGGGAGCGTGCCGCGCTCCATCGAGATGCCGCTCTTCTACTGCGCGAACAACATCCAGGGGACGGTGAACATGCTGGAGGCCGCGCGTCAGTGCGGCGTGCGGAAGTTCGTCTATGCGTCGAGTTCGTCGGTGTACGGGGACGAGCCGAATCTGCCCAAGACCGAGGGGCGCGAGGGGAATCTGCTGTCGCCATACGCCCTCACCAAGCGCTGCGACGAGGAGTGGGCGAAGCAGTACACCCGCCACTACGGGCTGCCGACCATTGGCCTGCGCTACTTCAATGTCTTCGGGCGCCGCCAGGATCCGAATGGCGCGTATGCGGCGGTGATCCCGAAGTTCATCCGGCAGCTGCTGAACGGCGAGCGCCCCGTCATCCACGGGGACGGGCGGCAGAGCCGCGACTTCACCTACGTCGACAATGTCGTCGAGGCGAACCTCAAGGCATGCCTGGCGCCCGCCGAGGCGGACGGGGAGGCCTTCAACATCGCCTACGGCGGGCGGGAAGTCCTCCTCGACATCTACCATTCCCTGGCGCGGGCGCTGGGGGTGGCGACGGAGCCAGTCTTCGGACCGCCCCGCCCAGGCGACATCAGGCACTCGAACGCCGACATCTCGAAGGCGCGGCGTCTGCTGGGCTACGACCCTGAATACGACTTCGACCGCGGTCTCTCGGAGGCGATCGAGTGGTACCGCAAGAATCTGTGAAACGAGGCGATTTATGGAAATGAAACTGTCGGAGCAATTCGAGGCGCTGTATCACGCCGAGCCTGAGGGGGTGGCCTTCTGCCCGTACCGCGTGTGCCCAGTGGGAGCGCATGTGGACCACCAGCTTGGAAAGGTGACGGGCTTTGCGCTGGACAAGGGCATCCGCATCGCCTATCGCCCGAAGCACAACGGGGTCATCGAACTGCGTTCGCGGAACTTCAGCAAGCGGGCGCAGTTCCATGTGCGGGAGGTGCCCGAGGAGAAGGAGAACGACTGGGCGGACTATCTGCGCGGGGCGACCCTGCTGCTGGGACGGCGCCATCCGCTGCAGGTCGGGCTGGCGGGGGTGATCGAGGGCAGCATGCCGATCGGCGGCCTCTCCTCCTCCGCGGCGGTGATCCTCTCGTTTCTGGAGGCGCTCTGCCGCGTGAACCAGCTGCACTTGTCGCCTGCGGAATACATCGAGATCGCGCAGGCGGCGGAAAACCAGTATGTCGGGGTCGCGTGCGGCAAGCTGGACCAGAGCTGCGAGGTGCTCTGCCAGGAGGGGCGGCTGCTCTATCTGGACACGCGGGACGGCCAATACGAGCTGGTGCCGCCTGGCGCGGGGATGGCCCCGTTTCGGCTGGCGATCCTCTTCTCAGGGCTGGAGCGCACGCTGATCGGCACGAAATACAACATGCGGGTGGACGAATGCCGCGCCGCGGCCTACGCGCTGAAGGGATACGCGGGCATGGAGTACGGCAAGTTCGCGGAGACATGCCTGCGCGAGGTGCCGCCTGAGGTATTCGCGCAATATGGCGACCGGCTGCCGAAGCCGTGGCGCCAGCGCGCGGAGCACTGGTACCGCGAGGAGGAGCGCGTGGAGCAGGCGGTCGCGGCCTGGCGCCGCGGCGACCTCAGGGAGTTCGGGCGCATCTCGTTTGCGAGCGGCCGCTCGACCATCGACAACTGGGAGACGGGCTGCCCTGAGATGAAGCGCCTCTATGAAATCATGGCCGAGACCGACGGCGTGCTCGGCGGACGCTTCTCGGGCGCGGGCTTCAAGGGCTGCTGCCTCGCCATCATCGAGCCAGACGCGGCGGATGCCGTCGAGGAGCGCGTCACCCGCGAATATCTCGCCGCCTTCCCCGAACTCACGGGCAGGTTCTCCGTGCACATCTGCGACACCGCCTCGGGCATCGCCCATCCAGGGGCGGGGGAGGCCACCGCATGAAATGCCTGTTCCTCGCGGCGGGCTACGCGACCCGCCTCTATCCGCTGACCCGCGACTTCCCGAAGCCCCTGCTGGAGATCCAGGGCAGGAGCATCCTCGACTGGCTGCTCGACGACCTCGACGACTGCGGCGTCGACGGCGGCCATGTCGTGGTGACCAACCACCGCTTCGTCCGCCATTTCGAGGAATGGGGCGCCCGCCGCGGGGACATCGCCGTCGTCGACGACGGGACCATGACCAACGAGACCCGCATCGGCGCCGTGCGGGACATCGCGCTGGCCGTCGAACGATGCCAAATCAACGAGGATCTGCTGGTGCTGGCGGGGGACAATCTCCTGGACTTCAGCCTGCGGCCCTTCCTCGAATACGCGCGGCGGAAAGGCACTTCCTGCGTGATGCGCTACTGGGAGCCCGAGACGGCGCGCCTGCGCAAGTCGGGGGTGCTCGACATCGACGGCCACGACCTGGTGCTGTCGATGGCGGAGAAGCCGACGGAGCCCGCGACGCACTGGTGCTGCCCGCCGTTCTACTATTTCGTGCGTGAGGATGTCGCCAAGGTGCGCGAGGGGCTCGCGGCGGGCTGCGGCGTGGATTCGCCGGGCGCCTACATCGCCTGGCTCGCCACCGTCTCTCCCGTGCACGCAATGGAGATGCCCGGTCGCCGCATCGACATCGGCGACCTGGAGAGCTACGCCCGCGCGCAGCAGACCTTCCGGAAGGGATGAGGGACCGCAGGGGGCGTGTCCTTGCCTTGTCCATCCACGGGCAAGTGCCGGGCATTCCGCCGTCTTTCCTGCTCGCAAAGTGAAAAAAAACGTCACATGTGACAGTTTTTTCACGTTTGCGTGCGGCGATACTATTGCAAATTCCACAAGGCTGATTATGTTAAATTCTTGTCACAAGTGACATTTTTTTTACGTTTTACGCAGAAACAATTGGTGAAAATGGCATGCTCATGCGGATCCGCAGAGACAATCATCTCAATAAGCTCGTCAGCGCCCGGCACAACGGGCTGATCAAGGTCGTCACGGGGATGCGCAGGTGCGGCAAGTCATACCTGCTGAACGAGCTGTTCCGCGACCGTCTTCTGGCGAGTGGCGTGAAGGAAAGCCACATCATTCAGGTCGCCCTTGACATGCGCCGTAGCAGTCCGCTTCGCAATCCCGACGCCCTTTGCGACTATGTGGAAGCGAAAGCCAAGGGGAAGGGGATGCACTACGTGCTTCTGGACGAAATCCAGATGGTCGATGACTTCGAGGGCGTCTTGAACGAGTTCCTTCACTTTCCGAATCTGGATGTGTATGTCACGGGAAGCAACTCGCGCTTCCTCTCCACGGACATCATCACCGAATTCCGCGGGCGTGGGTACGAGATCCGCATCCAGCCGCTCTCTTTCGCGGAGTTCTTCCAGGCGAAGGGCGGCGAGCGGCAGGCGGCCTGGGACGAGTATCTTCTCTATGGGGGGATGCCTTTCCTGTTTCATCTTGAGAATGACGAGCAGAAATCCTCCTATCTCAAGAGCCTGTTCGCCGAAGTGTACAAGAAGGACATAACCGACCGCAACCGCATAAGGCATCCGGCGGAGCTGGACCAGATTGTCAGCGTCCTCGCCTCCTCCGTCGGATCGCTGACGAACCCCGTGAACCTGTCAAATGCGTTCCGTTCCATGTCTGGCCGCAGGATAGGGCACGCCACGGTCGCAAGATACTGCAAGTATCTGGAGGATGCCTTTCTCGTGAGCAAGGCCAGACGATATGATGTGAAAGGGAAGCGCTACATCAGCACTCCATACAAGTACTATTTCGAGGACATCGGACTTCGGAACGCACACTTGAACTTCCGCCAGCACGAGGCGAGTCATCTGATGGAGAACGCCATCTACAATGAGCTGCGGCTTCGCGGCTACAATGTGGATGTCGGGATCATCGCGACCCGAGCGCGTGATGCGGACGGGCGACAGGAGCGCGTCACCTGCGAGATCGATTTCGTGGCCAATCTGGGCAGCAAGCGGTACTATGTCCAGTCGGCCTTTTTGATGCCCGACGATGCAAAGCGCGAGCAGGAAAACCGTCCGCTGAGGAACACGGGGGATTCGTTCAGAAAGATCATCGTCACTGGCAGCGGGCCCGGCGTCTGGCGCAACGATGACGGGCACACCATCATGAATATACAGGACTTTCTGCTGAACCCAGACAGTCTGGATTTGTAGGGAATACTTTTTGGGTTTCACTCTGTTCCCCAAGAGGGGCGGCAATCGCCGTCATTTTCATGCCCGAAGTTGTTGCCACGGCGAGGCCGCCGTGGCAACCATTTTCGGGGGCCATCCAGACTATCGCCTACCCTTGTGGAACGGCGTCTTTGCGGAAAAGTGCAAACGATTCCGCAATGAACTGCGTTTTGGTGGCGTTGTTTTGAGCCGCGCCGTCTATTTTGCGGGGGCGAACTGGCTTGAGTCGACGGTTTTGTTGATGGAGGCCATCATGCGCAGATATTCGGGGATGGGCATGAGGCGGCTCTTGTGCGCGGCGATGGCGCGGGCCTTTTCGCCGTCGCCATAGAGGAGTTCGACGGCCATGAGGGCGCCGAGCAGGGAGTTGACGATGTATGCCTGGTTTTCGTCGGCGATGCGGTAGTCGACGCCGTGGCTGGCGCCGTCGGCGCCAGGGACGTAGGCGTGGATGGCGGGGATGACGGTGGCGACGTCGCCCATGTCGGTGCAGGAGGCGTAGAAGTGGGTGTTGGCGTCGAAGGGGGCGTCGGGCGCGATGGAGTGGACGACCTGCTGTTCAAGGGCGATGAGATCGGTGTCGTCGAGGAGCGGCATGTATCCAGCGAGGGTCTGGATGGTGGCGGTGCACTCGGCGGCGAGGGCGGCGTGGAGGACGACGCGGTCGAAGCGCTCGTTGAGGGCGAGGATTTCGGGGACGGAGGGGGCGCGGAGCATGTATTCCATGACGGCGGTGTCGGGGAGGACGTTGACGGCGGCGCCGCCGTTGGTGACGATGCCGTGGATGCGGATCTTGTCGGTGTTGCTGTAGGCCTCGCGCATGAGTCCGATGGCGTGCTGGGCGAGGGAGACGGCGTTCAGGGCGTTGACGCCGTTCTGGGGGCTGGCGGCGTGGCAGCTTTTGCCGTGGAAGACGATGCGCTTGTTGACGGCGCCGTTGTGGTCGTTGACCCCGAACTTGCCGCCGAGGTGGTGCATGAAGGAGAGGTCGACGTCGTCGAAGACGCCCTCGCGGATGAGCTGGGGCTTTCCTGCGATGAAGTCGATTCTGCCCTGGTCGATGAGGGACTGGCGGTATTCGTTCTCGATGCCCTCCTCGGCGGGGGTGGCGATGAAGGCGACTTTGCCGCACAGTTCGCCCGCCGCGGCGGCGTCGACGAGGGCGGCGGCGGTGCCGAAGAGGGCGGTCGCGCTGGCGTTGTGGCCGCAGGCGTGGACGGCGCCGGTCGCGGGGTCGCATTCGGGGTGGGTGGGGATGATGAGGGAATCGAGTTCGCCGAGGATGGCGAGGACGGGGCCTGGGCGGCCAGTGTCGAGGTCGGCGCGGAGGCCGGTGATCGCCAGCCCCGTCTTCACGGGGAGGCCCAGCGAACGGAGTTTCTCCGCGAGGAAGGCGGAGGTCTGGTGTTCGCGGTAGCCAGGTTCAGGATGCTTCCAGATGTGGCGGCCAGTTGCGATGATTTCGTCGCGGCGCGCCTCGATGGCGGCGCGCACGGCGGCGGAGAGAGTTTCCTTGCTGCGGGTGGTCATGGCTGTTTCAGGTGCGGTTGAGGGCGATGGTGTAGGTGCCAGGCGAGACGAAGGTGCTTCCGCTGACGGCGACGCAGACCTGCACCCTGGTGTCGCCCGCGTGGCGCTCGCAGAGGGCGCCGAGGTCGAGGGAGTTGCAGTCGCGGTCGAGGATGTCGAACCAGCGGTCGCCGAAGACATAGACGTTGACGTCGGGCGAGAAGCCGATGGACTCCACGCCCGCGTCGCAGGCTGCTTCCAGGTCGAGCGAGTACCAGTCTTCCTTGTCCAGGAAGTAGCGCGGGTTGTCGAGCGGGATGTGAGGAGTGGCAGGCGGGTAGACGGCGGGCGTGGGCGCATGGCCCGCGTCCATGATGTAGTAGACGTTCTCGTGGCCGCAGAGCCAGCCCTGCTTCTTCTCTGCGGCGCCCATCCAGGACAGGAGGTCGACCGCGCCGTCGGGCGAGTTGTCGCCGCGCTCGGCGGCGGCTCCCTGGAAGTACTGCGCGGCTTCGAAGTCGCCGATGTCGTAGGCGTGGCGGGTGAGATCGAGGACGCCCTTTTCAAAGTGGGAGTTCCACGAGGCGGCGGCCGCCGCGTCCCAGGAATCGCTGGTCACATAGGCGGCGCCATTGCCCTTGGGGCGTCCTGCGTCCCAGAGGTCGGTGGCGTCGCCTAGGACGATGAGGTCGCCGTCAAGGGCGAGTTGGTCGTCTGCGCGAAGACCGAGGCCGCCTTGTATGCGGAGGGTGGCGCCTTTTTTGACGACGAGTGTGTTCCTGCCGTCGCCTAGGTCGAGGCTGCCCGCGAGGTCGAGGGTGGACTTGGCCTGGATGGTCAGTTTGCTCTTGCCCTCGTCGCCGAGCATCGAGCCGCCGATGGCGCAACTGCCCTTGACGGTGACGCGAACGTTGCCGAGGAGGTCGCCGAGGAGGGTGCTGTCGGCCATGGAGACGGTCATGGTGCCGTCAGTCCAGGATTCGATGGCACCTGCGGTGGAATCGGTCAGGGAGACGCGGGCGGCGTCGGAGATGGTGCCGTCGAGGAAGGATTGCTTGAGGGGACAGAACCGGAGAGGCGGTTGGCGGCGCCGCCGCATTCGATCGCGGCGCCCGTGCCGGTGACGCCGGTCAGTTGGACGGCGGCGAAGCCGGAGACGGTGCCGTCGAGGACGGCGTCTTTCAGGACGGCCTTGCCGACGAGGGCGTGCTTCTCGACGTTGGATTTGATGGTGCGCTTGCCGCCCTCGATGCCGCCCTGGACGGCACCGCCAGTGACCTTGACTTCCGCATAGCCGGAGATGCCGCTGGTGACGGTGGCGTCTTTGAGGACGGCCTTGCCGGTGGCGGCTTCCTCGGAGGCGGTAGTGTCCCCAAGTATTCCGCCGGGTTCCGAGCGCGCGGGGGCGGGCGCGTAGACGGGGCGGATGCCGCCGTAGCCGAAGTGGACGGTGCTCTCGTAGGAGCGCAGCATCGCCTGTTCGATGCGGGCGACGGTCGAGCGGGTGACGGCGACCTCGGCGAAGCCCGTGATGGTGCCGGCGGCCGAATCGGCGACAGTGATGGCGCCGCCAGTGGAGATTGTGCGCCGCGTGTGCTCGGTCACCTCCGCGAAGTCGTTCTGGTGTTTGGTCTTGCTGGTGAAGGTGAAGGTGCCGTTCTGCAACCCGAGGTGTTCGTCCTCGACGGCCCAGGCGATGTCCTTGGCGGCGGCGTGGTCGAGGGCCACCTGGTCATATCCGGCGATGGTTCCCTCAATGGAGGCGCCCTGCGAGAGGGCGATGCGGCCGGTGCTCTTCTTCCCGACGCTTTCGGTGCGGGAGGCGCTGCCGCTGTCGACATAGAGGGTGTAGCCGCTTTGGCGGAGATCTTCCTTTTCCTCACGCTTATGGCGGAGTTCGCCGCCCGTGATGCCGCCGCTGACGGCGGTGGCGCGGAGCGTGGCCGTCTGGTAGCCGGTCAAATTGCCGCCAATGGTGCAGCTGGTGGCCTTGAAGGCGCCTTCGGCTTTGATGGCGAGGCGGTAGGTTATCTTGGAGACATGCTCCTCGGTGTGGAGCATGTAGAAGGGCATGAAGGGGAACTCGTAGGTGTCGCGGGTCTCGCGGCGCTCGGTGAAGGTCTTGTCACTGGTGGCGGCTTCCTCCCGTCGCCCGCCGACGACTGCGCCAGTGGACGCGTGCGCGAGGGTGACGCTCTTGTAGCCGCGGATGTCGCCAGTCTCGCAATACTCCCCGATGAACGAGGCGCCGATGGCGTTCCGCTTCCAAGTATAGTTGGCCTCGGCGGGTCTGGATTTGCCGACGGTGGTCGTGAGGCGGGTCTGGCCGTCCCAGTTCGTGGCGACGGTGGTGGTGATGTCAATCTCCTCCTGGCACGAATAGGCCGAGCCCTCGTGACTCTGTGACGTGCGCCAGGTGGAGACCTCGCCCGCGACCGTCAGCAGATGGTCGCCGTCCCGCCCCTGCAACTGCACACTTCGGAAGCCCAGCACCGCAGCGGCCTCGCCGTGGCCGGAAAGCCGCGCCTTGTCCGCGACCGAGAAGGAATCGCTGGAATCCAGCATGGAGACGTATTCGCCCGTCGTGTCCAGTTCGCCCGATTGCGCGGCACGCAGGCGGTGGCGACCGACCAGGCTGTCCAGCGCGCCGACGGCCCAGGGTGTCTCCGCGTCGCCCGTGATCGTGACACTGCTGTAGCCGACGAGATCCGTGTCGCCCAGATTGGGCTGCACGAGTGCGCGGCTGCCCTTGGCGGTGTGGCGTTCTTGTTCTTCAATCGTATACGGGGGGGCGGGCATGGGCAGGCAGGGAAAACGTGGCGGGACGGCGATTTGCGCTTAACATAATGCCTGCCGCCGGGACTGTCGCGCAGGGCGCGTCTGATACCAGTTGCCAACCCTCGTTTGGGGTATAGACCGATGTCAGACAAGGTCGAGGATCTGGTTGAAATCCTGGCAGGCGCGGGTGGCGGCGGTCTGGATGCGTGGCCAGTCGTCGCGGGAGGCCTCGTCGTAGAGGGCGAAGACGGCGAGGCCCGCGCGTCGGGCGGTCTCAATGGCGTGGAGGGCGTCCTCGATGACGACGAGGTGCGTCGGCGGGACGCCCAGTTCCTGGAGGATGCGCTGATAGAATTGCGGGGTGGTCTTGGGGAGGCCGAGTTCGGAGCAGGTGAAGATGCGGGTGAAGTGGCCGGAGATGCCAGTTCGCTGGAAGGCGGCCTCGGCGAGGGGGCGGTCGGTGGCGGTGGCGACGGCGCAGGAGTGGCCGCGCCGCCGCAGTTCGGCGAGGGTCTCGGCGACGCCTGGCTTGAGCGGCGCGGTGTCGCGGTAGAAAGAGGCGGCGAGGGCGTCGAGGCCCGCGATGATCTGCGTCTCGTCCTGCGCCAGCGGGTAGTGGGTGCGCAGGTGGCGGGCGCCTTCCTGCATGGTCATCGGGAAGAGCGTGCGCCACAATCCAGGCTTCGGGGCAATGCCAAGCGACAGGAGATAGCGCTCCCCCAGATGCCGCCACAGCGGCATTGAGTCCAGCAGAACGCCATCCATGTCGAAGAGGAGATGCATCGCGCGGGGGAGAAGGGATTCAAGGGATAGTGAAGGGATTCAAGGGATCAAAGGGATCAAAGGGATTCAAGGGATATTCGGGCGCGTATCCCTTGAATCTCTTGTATCCCTTGAATCTCTTGAATCCCTTTGATCCCTTTAGATCAGTTCGCTTTGCTGGGGGGAGTGGGTGAGCAGGGGCACCTCTGGGTTCTTCTCGGCGAAATAGGAGACGGACCATTCGTCTGGGAAGAGGAGGGCGGGGAGGTTGGCGTTGTCGACGGCGAGGCGGACATTGCTGCCGAGGTAGGCGCCCTGGAAGCGCTCGGTGCCGACGCCAGGGCCGAGCCAGCGGATCTGGGTGAATGGGGTCTCCTCGAGGCGCACCTCGGCGTTGTACTCGGTTTCAAGGCGGTGCTTGACGACCTCGAACTGGAGCTGCCCGACGGCGCCGAGGAGCGGCGTGCGCTGGACGTCGGAGTGGACGTAGTAGACCTGGATGACGCCCTCGTTGAGGAGCTGGTCGAGGCCCTCGCGGAACTGCTTGTATTTGGAGGGGGCGGTGTTGCGCAGGTAGCAGAAGACCTCGGGGGCGAAGCGCGGGATCTCGTTGTAGACGAGGCCCGGGATGGTGGTGAGGGTGTCGCCGATGCGGAAGCTGCCGTGGGAGACGAGGCCGACGATGTCGCCAGGATAGGCCTCCTCGACGGATTCGCGCTCCTGCCCGAAGAGTTTCTGGGGGTAGGAGAGGCGCAGGGGGCGTCCGCCGCGCGGGTTGGGGACGGTCATGTCCTTGGTGAACTTGCCCGAGCAGATGCGAACGAAGGACATGGAGTCGCGGTGGTTGGGGTCCATGTTGGCCTGGATCTTGAAGATGAAGCCCGAGAACTCCTCGCGGGCGGGATCGATCAGCCCCTGGGAGGACTTGCGGGGCTGCGGCGGGAGGGCGTGGCGCACGAAGTAGTCGAGGAGGAGCTGCACGCCGAAGTTGTTGATGCCCGAGCCGAAGAAGACGGGGGTGATGGAGCCGTCGTGGATGAGTTCGTCGTCGAACTCCTCTCCTGCGAGGGAGAGCAGGTCGATCTGGTCGCGCCATTCGCGGAGCATGTCGGGGTGCATGATCTCGGCGAGGCGGGGGTCGTCTGGCCCAGTGGTCTTCTCGGCGGCCTTGGCGGAGCCCTTGCCCTGGTTGGTGAAGAGGTGGAGTTCGTGGGAGAGGCGGTCGTAGACGCCCTTGAAGTCGGGGCCGTCGCCGAGCGGCCAGGTGACGGGGAAGGTGGCCAGGCCCAGCGTCTTCTCGATGTCGTCGAGCAGTTCGAGCGGATTGCGCGCGGGGCGGTCCATCTTGTTCATGAAGGTGAAGATGGGGATGCCGCGCATCTTGCAGATCTCGAAGAGCTTGCGGGTGCGCTCCTCGATGCCCTTGCCCGCGTCGATGACCATGATGACCGAATCGACGGCGGTGAGGACGCGGTAGGTGTCCTCGCAGAAGTCGCGGTGGCCAGGCGTGTCGAGCAGGTTGACGCAGTAGCCGCCGTACTCGAACTGCAGGACGGTCGAGGAGATGGAGATGCCGCGTTCGCGCTCCAGGTCCATCCAGTCGGAGGTGGTGTTGCGCTGGTTCTTCTTCGCGCGCACCGAGCCGGCGGCCTGGAGGGCGCCGCCGTAGAGCAGCAGCTTCTCGGTGAGGGTGGTCTTGCCTGCGTCGGGGTGCGAGATGATGGCGAAGGTGCGTCGGCGGGCGGTTTCGGTCTGGAAGGGATTCAAGGGATTCAAGGGATTCAAGGGATTTAAGGGATTTAAAGGAAAGCAAGTCAGGCTTTGCGGCGGCGGGTCTTGTCGGGCCTGGGGAGGAGCGGGCGGAGGTATTGTCCAGTATAGGAGCGCGGGTTCTGTGCGACCTCTTCGGGGGTGCCGACGGCGATGACTTCGCCGCCCTGGCTGCCGCCCTCGGGGCCGAGGTCGATGAGGTAGTCGGCGGTCTTGATGACGTCGAGGTTGTGCTCGATGACGAGGATGGTGTTGCCCTGGTCGCGGAGGGAGAGGAGGACCTGGAGGAGCTGCTCGATGTCGGAGAGATGCAGACCTGTGGTGGGCTCGTCGAGAATGTACAGGGTGTGGCCCTGGGCGCGGCGCGAGAGTTCGGTGGCGAGTTTGACGCGCTGCGCCTCGCCGCCCGAGAGGGTGGTGGCGGGCTGCCCGAGGTGGATGTAGCCCAGGCCGACGTCGCGGAGCGTCTTGAGTTTGTTGTAGATGCGGGGCATGGCCTCGAAGATTTCGCAGGCCTCGTTCACGGACATGTCGAGGACGTCGGCGATGCTGCGGCCCTTGAAGCGGACGTTCAGGGTTTCGGCGTTGTAGCGCTTGCCATGGCACTGCTCGCAGGGGACGTAGATGTCGGGGAGGAACTGCATCTCGATCTTGCGGATGCCGTCGCCGCGGCACTGCTCGCAGCGGCCGCCCTTGACGTTGAAGGAGAAGCGTCCCGCGGTGTAGCCCCGCAGCTTGGCGTCGTTGGTGGCGGCGAAGAGCTGGCGGATGAGGTCGAAGAGGCCCGTGTAGGTGGCGGGGTTGGAGCGCGGGGTCTTGCCGATGGGGGTCTGGTCGATGACGATCATCTTGTCGATGTTCTCGACGCCGTCGACGTCGTCGCATTTCCCAGGCGGGTCGTCCTGGATGCCGAAGTGTCGGTTGAGGGCGCGGCGGAGGATCTGGTTGACGAGGGTGGACTTGCCTGAGCCCGAGACGCCCGTGACGCAGCAGAAGAGCCCGAGCGGGATCTTGACGTCGAGGTGCTTGAGGTTGTTTTCGCTGGCGCCGCGGATGCGCAGGAACTTCCCGTTGCCAGGGAGGCGCGCGGCGGGCACGGCGATCGCGCGCTTGCCCGCGAGGAACTGCCCCGTGACGGATTCGGGGACGGCGGCAACCTCGGCAGGGGTGCCTGCGGCGATGAGGTTGCCGCCGTTGCGGCCCGCGGCGGGTCCCAGGTCGAGGATGTAGTCGGCGGCCTTCATGGTGTCGAGGTCGTGTTCGACGACGATGACGGAGTTTCCCAGGTCGCGCAGGTGCTTGAGCGAATCGAGGAGGCGGTCGTTGTCGCGCTGGTGGAGTCCGATGGAGGGTTCGTCGAGGATGTAGAGGACGCCAGTGAGGCCGGAGCCGATCTGGCTGGCGAGGCGGATGCGCTGGCTTTCGCCGCCCGATAGGGTTCCCGATTCGCGATTGAGGGTGAGGTAGTTGAGGCCGACCTGGCGGAGGAAGCCCAGGCGGTTTTTGATTTCGCGCAGGAGTTCGTTCGCGATCTGGAGTTCGTGCGGGGTGAAGGGGTGCTTTTCGAGGAAGTCGAGGGCGGCGTCGATGGAGAGGGCCGAGAACTGGTGGATGCCGAGGCCGCCGATGGTGACGGCGAGGTATTCGGGCTTGAGGCGGTTGCCGTGGCAGGTGGGGCATTCCTCGTAGGTCATCTGGGCTTCGAGGCGCGCGCGCACGTCGTCGTTCTCGGTCTCGTGGAAGCGGCGCAGGAGGTTCGGGATGATGCCCTCGAAGGGCTTTCGCCATTCGTGCATCTTGCCGCGCATGTAGTAGTCGAAGGTGCAGACAGTCTCGCCGCTGCCGTAGAGGAGCAGTCTCTGGATCTCCTCGGGCAGCTGCTTCCAGGGGGTGGTGAGGCTGAAGTTGTACTGGTCGGCGAGGCAGCGCAGATAGTGGTTGTAGAGCATGATGAGATTGCGCGAACCGCGCCGCCACAGCGGGATGGCGCCCTTGCGGATCGAGAGGGACGGGTCGGGGATGATGGCCTCCGGCTTGAAGATGAGGCGCTTGCCCAGGCCGTCGCAGTCGGGGCACGCCCCGAAGGGGCTGTTGAACGAGAAGTTGCGCGGAAGCATCTCGCCCAGGGAGATGCCGCAGTCGGGGCAGGCGAAGTGCTCGCTGACGAGTTCCTCGCGCCAGCCGTCCCTGGCCTCGGGATCCTCCAGGAGATAGCCCATCACGCCGTCGCCGCGCTTGAGCGCGAGCTCGACGGAGTCGTTGAGGCGGCCTGGCTCCATCTGGCCAGTGACGAGGCGGTCGACGACCGCCTCGACCGTGTGCCGCAGCGTCTTGGCGAGCTTGAGGCCGTCGTCCAGGGCGACGACCTTGCCGTCGATGCGGGCGCGCACGAAGCCGTCGCGGCGCATCTGCGCGAGGACGTCGGCGAGTTCGCCCTTCTTGCCGCGGACGTATGGGGCGAGGAGCATGAGGCGGCGGTTGGGCGGGAGCTGGCGGAGCTGGTCGCAGATGGTCTCGGCGGACTGGGAGGCGATGGGCTTGCCGCATTTGGGGCAGTGCGGGATGCCGATGTGCGCGTAGAGCAGGCGCAGATAATCGTAGATTTCGGTGGTGGTGGCGACGATCGAGCGCGGGCTGGCGCCTGCGGTGCGCTGTTCGATGGCGATGGCGGGGGAGAGGCCGTCGATGTGCTCGACCTGGGGCTTCTGCATGCGGTCGAGGAACTGCCGCGCGTAGGCGGAGAGGCTCTCGACATAGCGGCGCTGTCCCTCGGCATAGAGGGTGTCGAAGGCCAGCGACGACTTGCCCGACCCGCTCGGCCCCGTGATCACCACCAGTCGGTTGCGCGGGATGGTCAGGTTCAGGTTCTTGAGGTTATGCTGGCAAGCGCCTTGGATGACGATGTTTTCCATGGGGATTCAAGGGATTCAAGGAGGATTCAAGGGATCCAGGGGAGGGAGAGCCAGGCGATCCCTTTTATCTCTTGCATAATATAAATCCCGCGCAGGCTACTGTGCGCAGAGCCAGTTGTGGAAGAACTGGGCGGCGACGGGGACGGCGGTGCGCCCGCCAGACTGGCCGTGGTCGATGATGCAGGCGATGGCGTATTGCGGCTCGTCGACGGGGCCGAAGGCGATGACCCAGGTGTTCTTGTAGCGCTCCTCGCCTTCGCCGACCTCGGCGGTGCCCGTCTTGGCGGCGAGCGGGATCCCCGCTTCGCGCAGGCCCGCGGCGGAGGCCTCGTGGGGGTCTTCGACGGCGTTCTGCATGGCGCGCTGCACCATGGCGAGGTGTTCCTGGGAGACGGGGAGGCGGTGGCGGATGACGGGCGCGGTCTGCTGGAGGAGGCGTCCGTCCTGGGTGCAGATCTTGGCGACGAGGTAGGGGCGGTAGACGGCGCCGCCGTTGGCGATGGCGGCGGTGTAGACGGCGGCCTGCAGCGGGGTGATGGAGAAGGCGCCCTGGCCGATGGAGGCGTAGGCGGTGTCGACGGCGAGCCAGTTGCGCTTCCACCGGCGGCGGGCGTAGTCGCGGGCGGGGAGCACGCCCGCCGCGTCGCGCAGTTCGATGCCAGTGCGCTCGCCGATGCCCGCGGCCCGCAGGAACTGCGAGTATTCGTCGATGCCGACGGCGAGGCCGAGGTGGATGAAGAAGGGGTTGCAGGAGACGGTGATGGCGTCGGTGAGGTCGAGCATGCCGTGGCCGAAGCGCCGCGCGCAGCGGATGGGGTGGTTTCCGATCATGAAGCGTCCGCTGCAGTCGTAGCGCTGCAGGGCGAGTTCGGGGCATTTTTCGAGGGCGACGGCGGCGAGGAGGGGTTTGACGATGGAGCCTGGGGTGTAGAGTCCCTGGGTGGCGCGGTTGAGGAGGGGGCGGTGCTCGGTGTCCTCGGCGAGAAGCTGCATGTAGGATGCGTTGAGGTGGTCGAGGCTGTAGGTCGGGGAGGAGGCCATCGCGAGGACGGCGCCCGTCCTGACGTCGAGCACGACGATGGCGCCCGAGTATCCCTTCAGGAGTTCCTCGGCGATTTTCTGGGCGGGGAGGTCGATGGTGAGGTGCAGGTCGTTGCCGTCGACGGGGGTGGTGCTTTCCTCGATGGTGCTGCGGGCGTAGCCGATGGAATCGACCATGACGAGGCGCGCGCCTGGGGACCCCGCGAGGGTCTGGTCGAAGCGGGCCTCCAGGCCGCTGCGCCCTGTGAGTTCGGGGCTGGTGTAGAGGCGCGGGAGATCCTCGAGGATGTCGTCGCCAGTCGGGCGCTTCCAGCCAGCGTAGCCGAGGACATGGCTCAGGACGCCAGGAAACGGGTGGCGGCGCTCGACGCGGCACAGGATGTCGACGCCAGGCAGCAAGGGGAGGTATTCGGCGTATCTGGCCAGTTCGTCTTCGCTCAGGTCCTCCATGACGGTGAGCGGGAGGACGGGCTGGCGCTGGAGCTGCCGCTTGACGGTCTCGGCGGTCAGCCTCGGCACTCGCCCCAGATGTTGCGCGAGGCGCTGCTCGGTCGCGACGATATGCTCGATGGTGTGCCTCTGCACGCCTGGCTGGCGCATTTCGGAGACGTAGAAGACCAGGTCATAGTGCGCCTCGTTGTCGACGAGGACGGTGCCGTCGCGTGCGAAGATGCGGCCGCGGACGGCGTTGACGCGGACGGGGCGGATCATCTGGCGCTGGGCGCGTGCGAGGTGGTCGCTGCCCTGGAGCACCTGCACCTGCCAGAGGCGGAGGGCGAGCAGGCAGAAGAGGATGGATATGACGACAATGCAGACCAGCACGCGGAAATGGAGCATGTCGATGGCCTTCTGTCGCGCGACCTGGGGCGGGATGTCCTCCGTCATGGGGCGTCTTCCTCCTCGTCGTCGGATGGTGGTTCGAAGGAGGTGGCGAGCCAGTTGAGGCGACGCGCAAGGACGGAGTTCAGCAGGGCGGTGACGGGCGGGAGCAGCAGGAAGGAGGCGAGGAGCTGCCCTGGCAGGCGGAGGAAGGCGGGGGCGGCGGCGCCTCGGCCGACCATGGCGCCGCACAGGATGGCGCCCCAGGAAAGGAATGCGATGCCGAAGGCGGCGAGGATGAGGCTGCTCCAGGAGGTGAGGTCGCCGTATCTGCGCCACGAGGCGGTGAGGAGCGCGACGAGGAACACCGCGAGCACCTGGCTCGGGAAGCGGTGCATCCAGGCGGCGTCCAGGCAGGCGGCGCCAAGAATCAGGGGTAGGATGGCGTGCCAGAAGCCGCGCCGCATGCAGAAGTGGAAGGCGCAGATCTGCAGCAGCGGCAACGACCACCCGAACGCCATCGCGGAGACGAGCTCCACGATGGACGAGAGGAGGACGGCGCTGATGAGGACCAGGGAGAACATCGGGTGTGGGTTAGCGGGGCGGGGCGGCGATGGTTTCGCGCTGGCGGCGGTGGAATCGGCAGGTGCGGATGCCGAGGGCGGCGAGGGTCTGGCGGGCTTCGGCGAAGTGGCGCGCGACTTCGGCGGTGCCGTGTGCGTCGGCGCTGAGCATCACGGGGATGCCGAGGTCGGCGGCGCGGCGGAGGATCCATTCGGCGGGATACCATTCGCGGATGGTCTTGTCGAGGCCCGCGGTGTTGAGTTCGATGGGGAGGCCCGTCTCGGCGATGGCGTCGAGCAGCGCCTCCATCTTCGGGCGCAGCGCCTCAGGCATGGGCCAGCCGAACTTCTTGGGGAGGTCCAGGTGGGCGAGGAAGTCGCAGCAGCCCGCGCGGACGAGGGCCGCGAGTTTGTCGAGGTAGGCGGGCCAGATGCGTCCGCGCTCTTCGGGGGCGAGGCGGCGCCAGTCGCGGGCGTCGTGGTCCACTGGGAAGCCCAGGGCGTAGTGCGCCGCGCCGATGACGTAGTCGAACGGGAACCGCGCGAGCAGGGCGCGCAGCGCCTCGACGGTGGAGGGGAAGAAGTCCGCCTCGACGCCGATGCGCATCTGGAAACCGTCGTCCTGGAGTTCGGCGCGGACGGCCTCGGCTTCGGCGACGTAGGCGGCGATTTGCGCGGGGGCCATGCTCCAGAAGCGCTGTTCGCCGAAGGGGTCTGGATGGAGGACGAGGTGGTCGCTGATGCCGAACTCGGCGATGCCCGAGGCCTTCGCGGCGAGCGCCATCTCGCGGATGGAGGCGGTGCCGTCGCTCCAATGGCTGTGGTTGTGATAGGAGGCGAACATGGATTCAAGGCGTCTTTTCGCCGAGGTCGCCGTCGGGGAGGTGGAGGCCGCCGTCGACGTAGAGGATTTGCCCCGTGAGGTTGGGCGCGGCCGCGAGATAGAGCGCGGCCGCGGCGAGTTCGGCCTCGGTGGTGCGCCTGCCCAAGGGGACCTGCCGCAGCAGGCGGGCCATGCGCGCGAGGGGGACGCCGTCGGCGGGGCGGACGAAGCCCGGGGCGATGGCGTTGACGCGGATGCCGTGCCTGGCCCAGGCGCGGGCGGCGAGCAGGGTGGCGTCGGCGAGGCTCTGCTTGGCGAGGGTGTATCCAGCGGAGCCCGCGTCGGGGCGCGCGATCCGCGCGTCGAGGAGGTTGAGGATGGCGCCTGGGCGTCGTCGGGCGGCGAAGGCGCGCATCAGCGCGAAGGGCGCGAAGAAGTTGGCCTCGAAGTCCTGGCGGAGGGTTTCCTCGTCGAGGTCGTCAAGGGGGGTGCGGCGATAGGTGGAGGCGTTGTTGACGAGGAGATCGAGGCGCCCCCACTGCGCGGCGGCCTCCGCGATGAGGCGCTCCGCGGCGCCGCTTTGCGTGAGGTCGGCGGAGAGGACGGCGGCGTTTGCCTCCCCCAGGGTGGCGGCGAGACGGCGCGCGGACTGGAGGGAATGGCGGCAGTGGATGACGACGCGCCAGCCCGCCTGCGCGAAGGCGCGCGCGAGGGCGGCGCCGATGCGCCTCCCCGCTCCAGTGATCAATGCGACTTGCAGGTCTTTGCTCATACGGCTAATATAACTGTTGCAGAAGAATCGCGCGGAACTGCGGCAAAGCCCGTCGGACGGCGAAGCCGCCGTGGCCGAGGCGTTTTGCGCGGTCCGTGCGACCGAAAAACATTTTTACCAAATGCTTCCCCAAAAGGGTCGGTAACAGCCCCTCATAATGCCGACACGCCAGAAGCGTGTGGGGAGGCGCGATCCCCGAAAAGATGCGCGGCGTTCCTGCCTGGGAAAGCCCCCGGGGGCGTTGGACCATAGCCAGGGGTGGAGGGCGCGCAGCGCCCGGAACCCCTGGGGGCGGGTCCCTGTTTTCCAGAGCCCTGCAAGGGCGGAAGGACCGTGGCCAGGGGTGGAGGGAGCGCCGAAGGCGCGGACGCAAC
>JAEEXV010000410.1 GCA_016287975.1 Lentisphaeria bacterium
CCGCCACGGCCTCGCCGTTCACGGCGACGCCCGCGAGCCTCCGCCCCGCGGGCACGGGCACCGCGATCTCCGCCTCCTTGCGCGAGGAGGAGACCTTCAGCGTCGCGCCGTTCCCCGAAACCTTCACGCCCAGCGTCTCGGGCAGCAGCAACTGCATCCGCATCCCGTCCACGCTGTAGATAGCCGCGGGAGACTGCGTGCAGAGCACCAGTTTCATCTGCTCCGAGGCCAGCTCGACCTCCTGCTCCAGGCGCTCCGACCACGGCCGCGCGCCCAGATAGCGGTGCGCCACGATGAAGTCGCTCGCCCAGCGGTTTTCGCGGTAGTCGCGCTCCTGTTCGCCCTCCGTGCGCACGCCCTTGTGCGTGGAGTAGGGCCGCAGCGTCAACTCCCAGACGTGCACGGGCGCGTCCTTCCGCGCCACGCCCAGCGGCGCCAGATCCGCCGAGACCTTGCGCTTCGCGGCGGCCTTGCCGTGGTTCTTCACGTAGAGCCACCCCGTCTCCGCGCCCAGTTTCAGCGCCATCAGCTCCCACGACTCCGCCAAATCGAAGCGCCAGTTCGGCGACACCCCCGCATCCACCAGCCGCGCCCAGCGGCTCTGGTACTGCGCCCCCATCAGCGCCACCATCGTGCGCGGATCGTGCGGCATCGCCGTCAGGTTCAGCCCCGTCCCCACCGCATACTGCTGGAAGGCCGCGTCCACCTGCGGCAGCCAGTAGATGTAGAGCGGCATGAACGACGGGTCGGGACGCTGCCACAGCTTGTATTTGTGCATCCACGTCGCGCCGTCCCGCCAGTTCGAGGTCATCGCGCCGCCGAAACTCTCCAGGAAGCCCATGTCGCCCAGGGGCTGCTGCGGATTGTTGAAGTGGACCGCGCGCTCGGGGTCCTTCTCCTGGATGCGGCGGCGCACCTCCTCGTGCAGTTCGTCATACATGGTCGGCTCGTCGATTTCCATGTGCTGCCAGTCGATGTTCGCGGGCGAACCGCCCCCGTCCAGATACCAGAGGTCGCAATCGTAGTAGTCGACGAAGCGCACCACCGCGTCGATCGCCTGCCGCCGTGATTCGGGGATGCCCATGCGGCGGTAGTAGTTGACGCCCCAGCCAGGGAAGAAACTCGCGTCCTGCCCGCCAGCCGTCTTGGTGATGAACCACTCTGGGTGTTCCCGATAGATCCTGCTGGCCTTCGACGCGCTCCACAGCCAGGTGTACTCGTAGACCTTGGCATTGGGCACCTGTCGGTGGATCTCCCGATTCTCATCCCGCAGCTGCTCCGCCGGCGACGCCCCGCCGAACTCGTTGCGGACGATGCCGCTGGTGCCGAAGTCCCCCCACACGAAGTCGACGTCGGTCTTGCCGAAGACGAAATAGCCCTCGCGGATCAGTTTGCCGTGGTATTTCGCGACCTCCAGCCCATGGTCGCCGAAGAGGTTGTCCCAGCCCTGCCCCGTCTGGAAGCGGTACTGGCCGAGCCATTTCGGCCGCTTGATCGACGCGCGGAAGGCCTTCGCCTCGGGCAGCGCGAGGTATTCGTCGTAGCTCTGCATCACGCCGCCCTTTGTGAAGAGCAGCGCCGACTCCAGCGAGCACTCCGTCGGCCCCGTCCCCAGTTTGAAGAGGCCGTCCCCCAGGATCCAGCCGTTCGCCGTGAAGCAGGTCCGCTTGTCCCCGAAGCCCGACACCGTCACGATGCCCGAGCCGATCTGCGCGTACTTGCCGTTGTAGAAGTAGCGCGTGTGCAGGAAGGTGCGCCCTTTCGCGGGGCTCTCGAACTGCACCACAGGCCCCGTGTCCGCAGGCAGGTCGAAGGTCACCTCCGAGGCGAACTTGTGGATCATGTCATGCCCCGAGCCCCACGTCTCGTAGAGCCCCCCCTTGCGCATCTCCTGCGGAATCGCCACGCGGCACGCGCTGAAGAGAACCGCCTCCGTCCCCGAGGGCCGCGCAAACGACACCTTTCGGAAGAGCGCCCCCTGCACCATGCGGTACGCCGTCGTCACCCGCACCCCTGGCAACTGCGCATTCGTGGTCACCACCTCCAGCGAATCCCCGCCTGCGCGGATGGACGCCACCTTGTCCCCGTAGCCGTCGGCCTGCGCCAGCACCTTGTCGCCGCGCCCGCGCAGTTCATAGAGGTTCGACATGCGCTCGACCAGCGTCTCGCCATTCTGCCGCAACTGGCACATCACGCCGTTCGCGCGGCTCACCCACAACTCCACGCCCCCCGACGCAAAGCGCGCATAGTCCTTCTCGGAGACGGACGGCATCGCGGGCCCAACCACGTAGTGCGATTCCGCGAAGGCCGCCACATCCGCGTCCGTCGCCGCGCGCCCCGCGAAGGAGACCTCCGCCACCCGCACGGGGAAGTCGCTGCGCGTCCGCCCGAACATCAGCCGCACCCAGCGCCCCGCCGCCTTCCCCTTCAGCACCGCCGAATACTCCTTCTCCGACGCCGACGCGTCGCCGTTCTTGCAGTGCATCGCGGGATGGAAGTTCTTCCCGTCCGTGCTCACCGACAGCGTGATCTCCGACCAGTTCTGGCCTGGCGCCGCCACCGAGCGCACCTCCGCCTGCTCAATGAC
The DNA here is from genome assembly GCA_016287975.1 of Lentisphaeria bacterium. The sequence continues at coordinate 2,588 of JAEEXV010000410.1, forward strand.
CTTCAGCGCCCCCAGGTCGAAGTCGATGACCGGCTCCGCCGAATACTGCCGCCAATACGCCTGCCCTGCCTTCGACGCCACCCCGTCCGTCAGCGCCGTCCCCGCCTCGTCCCCCGCGTCAGGCTTGTTCACATAGCGGTACGACGAGACCTTCAGCGCCCCGCTCCCCGCCCGCTTCGGCACGAACTTCAGATTCGCGATGCCGAACTTCTCCCCCTTCTTCCCGAAGATGTTGTAGATCGAGAAGCGCAAATCCAGCACATGCCCGTAGCCCGCCGTCGACTGACGGTTCAGCGGCGCCAGCGTCCGCAAGTCGATCGGCACCACCACATGACCCCATTTCTCCTTCCCGAACTTGAAGTTGCAGTACAGCCCATTACGGCTCCCCTCCTTGTACGTGATGATCAGGTTCCCGTCCCCGCCGCGGTTCCCCCAGCTGTCCTGGTAGAAGTCAAACTCAATCGCCTCCACCTGAGACATGTCGATCGACTCCGACGGCTTGTAAATCATTCCCTGGTACTTCCCGTCCGCCGTCGCCGTCGCCAATACGCCCTCCCCGCCCTTCACCGACACCTTCTCCAGCGTCGGCGGCAACTTCGCCTGCCCCTGACCCCCTGACCACTCCGACAACTCCAGACCGAACACCCACGCCGACAACATCATCGCCGCAAACCACAACAGTCTTCGCATCGCTTCCGTCTCCTCTTTTTTGAACCCAGGGTGAAAAGTTGATATGAAACGTTTCATACATAAAATAACCCACCCTTGCGAAAAGTCAAGGCCGAATGGGGAAAAACGCGCCGCCTCCTGCGCCCCCCCCCAACATTTGAGGCACTTCTCGCCGCAAAGGGGCCGTTGCCAAGGCGGCCCCGCGAATACTCCTGACTTTGTCCCAGATGTCCCAGATGTCCCAGATGTCCCAGATGTCCCAATAAAACGGAGCAATGCTCAAATCCACAGCTCCATTCCGCGCGATGAACGCAATCGCCACGGCCCATGGCATCAACCGCCACGCACCAGGGGCACAGCCGCTGCCCCCGACGGCGCCGCAATCGCCAGTCGGGCAGCGGCCTTACGCGCTCCCGCGCGCCCCCGCCTCACGGCGGGGACGGCCGACTGCCGCCTGGCGGCGGCGCCGATTGGCTGGCTATGGCTCAAAGAAAGGCAGGATGCCTATTGAACTCGGACCAAAGCGAGGCGAAAGCCGAGATTGCTGCTGCGGCACGACGGCGTATTCCTGTCGCGGAGCGCAGCGCGGCAATTGCGCGCATTGTAGCGCCAGCCGCCGCCCCGGTTCACCCGGGCCTGGCCCGATTGCGGCCCCGTCGGGTCGGTTGCGTCCCCGCCATATTCGCCGTACCAGTCCTGGCACCACTCCCAGACGTTTCCGCTCATGTCGTACAGCCCCAGTTCGTTCGGCCACTTCTGGCCGACGGGATGGAGTCCGCATCCAGAATTATCCCTAAACCACGCGACCTCATCCAGATTGTCACCCCCGCTGTATCGCAAGCCCTGGCTACGGTTCCCGCCGCGCGCGGCGAACTCCCACTGCGCCTCCGTCGGCAAATCAAAGCGATAGCCCTTCGGCCTGGGAATGGAGGAATCGCGGTTCAGGCGTTCGCAGAACTCCTTCGCCTCCTCCCAGGTGATGCTCTCGGCGGGGAAACGCGAGGTGTCTTTTCCCACCACAGATTCCTTCCCCCCACCAGTTTCACAGAACCAGAAGGGATAGACGTTCGCTCCCCCAAAAAGCCGCGCCAGAACCCCAGTTTTTTTGGTCCGCGGCATCACCGCCATCCACTGCTCCTGCGTCACTGGGTACTTCCCGATGTAGAACGGCTCCGTGATGGTGACGCGATGCTGCCGCTCATCATCGAAACGCTCGGCTTCGCCCGCAGGGCTGCCCATCTGGAACGACCCTGCGGGGACGCACACCATCTCCAGCGGCACTTCCCCAGGCAGCGTCACCACAAACGCGCGCCCTGGGCATTTGCGATACCCCTCAGCGGCGGCCTCCCAGGCCCCGACGGCCTCCTGGAAGCGCTGCGCATTGAAGGCCTCCGCCGCCTTCGCGGCAATGCCCTCCACCTCCGCAAAGAGAGCCTCCGCGTCTTTACTCACGACCATCGCCCCTGCCTGGGCCGCCTCGGCAGTTTTGCGCGCCTGCCGCGCGGCCTCCCGCAGCGGCGCGTTCGCGATCAGCCACTCCGCCTCCGCGCGGGCCTCCCGCAACGCGGGAAGCGAATGCGCGGTGTCCTTTTCCTCAATCGCCAACATTCCGACCGCCCGACTCTCCGAATATCGGTCCAGATGGTCGCCGAAGCCGTCCGCGCGGTCGGTGATTTCACGCATCTGCGCCTCATGCCGTTCCAGCCACACCCGCAACCGCAGTTCCTCCTCCCGAAGATCCGCCCCCGACCCATTTGCAGGGATGGCGGGCTCGACCGTCGCCGTTGTCCCTGGCGCAGCCTCTTCCCCGCCGCCGAGCGCGTCCACGAACTCCACGCAGGTGCCGAAGCGCCTTTCTGGCTCCTTCGCCAGGCCGCGCTCCAGGGCCTGCCACGCCATCGGCGGCAGACCCGCGATGGGGGGCGGCGAATCATGCAGCACCGCCTCCCGCAGCACCGCCGCCTCCGCGCCCACGAACGGCGGGTGCCCCGAGAGCATCTCATAGACCGTCGCCGCCAGCGCGTACTGGTCGGCGGAGCCACGCTGCTCGCGTCCCCGCCACTGCTCTGGCGCCATGTAGGCCATCGTCCCGCTGGTGCCCCGATAGTTCCGCGAGACCCGCGACATCGACGTGTGCAGCTGCGCCGCAAGTCCGAAGTCCAGCACCTTCACCTCGCCGTCGGAGGCAAGCATAATGTTTCCTGGCTTCACGTCACGGTGCAGCACCTTCTTCCCGTGCGCGTAGTCCAGCGCCGAGGCCACCTGCCGCACGATCGGGAGGATCTCCTCCAGCGTCGGCTTCACGCCCCCGCGGTGGCGGCGGCGGATCCACCGCGACAGCTCCTCCCCCGAGACCAGCTCCATCATCAGATAGTAGCCCCCGTCCGACGAATCCCGCTCCAGCGTCTTGCACACCGCGATGTTCTGGTGGATCAGCTTCGCCACCAGCTGGAAGTTCTCCCGCACCTCCTCCATCTCGCCCCGATTGTGCGAGACCTCTGGCGGCAGCGCCTTCAGCGCCACCTCGATGCCCGCCGTCTCGTCCAGGCAGCGGTATACCACGCCCATGCCCCCCTCCCCCAGTTCGTCGATCACCCGATAGCGCCCCAGCAACAGCGCGCCCGCCGACAGGCGCGGAGCGCCAGGAAAACCTGTCCCCGCGCCCGATGGGCCATTATGAACGATGGATATGGATGGACTGCTATACTTATCCTGCATTTGTCGCTCGTTCCCAGTGGCGTTGCCGTGGTTCATCCGCAATGACATCCAGAGTAATATAGCGCGACGGCCACAAACCGCCCCTGCCCCAGCAATAGGCGCTGCGCCCGCCGATGCGCTCAAAAAGACTTCCCGCCAGTCCCCCTGTCAGCCACGCCTTCGAACCTGTTTTCCCCCGTCGTCAGTCCCGTTCCCCCTTGCGGCGGATACTGGCCTCCTTGGCGAGGCGGTCGATGGTGTCGACGGCCCATCCGAGTTGTTCGATGGTGTGGGTGGCCATGACATTGAGGCGGAGGCGGCACTTGGAGGCCTGGACGGCGGGGGTGGTGCCGATGTTGGTGAAGATTCCCGCGTCGAAGAGGGCCATCTGGAAGCGTCCGAGTTTCTCCTCGTCGCCGACGAGCAGCGGGATGATCGCGGAGCGGCTGCCCAGGGTGTCGAAGCCGCGCTCCTCCAGTTCGTGCTGGAAGAAGTCGCGGTTGCGCAGCAGCCGCGCGCGGTGCTCGGGCTCCTCGGCGACGACGCGGATGGCCTCCAGGATCGCGGCGGCGGTCGAGGCGGGCATCGCGCTGGAGAAGAAGGTCGCCCGCGCATAGTAGCGCAGATAGTCGACGAGTTCGCGTCGGGCGGCGACGAAGCCGCCGACATTGCCGAGCGCCTTGCTGAAGGTGCCGTAGTGGAGGTCCACCTGGTCGCGGCAGCCGAAGGCGGCGGCCGTGCCCTTGCCGTCTGGCCCGACGACCCAGAAGCCGTGCGCATCGTCCACCATCAGCATCGCGCCGAACTCCCGCTTCAGGCGCACCAGTTCGTCGACGGGCGCGAGGCTTCCCTCCATCGAGAAGACCCCGTCGGTGACAATCAGCCTGCCCGCGCTGTCGCACTCCTTCAGCGCGATCCGCAGGTGGTTCGGGTGCAGATGCATATACGGCACCACGCGGGCGCCCGAAAGCCGTGCGCCGTCGAAGAGCGAGGCGTGGTCGGAACTGTCGCAGAAGACGGCGTCGCCAGGACGGCACAGCCCCGACAGCACCCCGACATTGCCCGAGTATCCCGCAGGGAACAGCAGCGCCGACTCCGTGCCGCAGAACTCCGCCAGCGCGGCCTCCAGTTCCTCGTGCGCCTCGGTCGTCCCCGAATAGAGCGGCGGCGATCCCGCCCCGACGCCGTATTTCTCGGCGGCCTTCCGCTCCGCCTCCAGGATGCGCGGGTGGAAGTTGAGGTTCAGGAAGGAGTTGCTCCCCAGCATCAGCATTTCGCGCACCGCACCCGACGGCATCCGCACGCGCGTCATCGGGCGCACGCCCTCCAGCAGCGTCGTATGCAGGCCGTCCAGATACGGCGGCGGCGAGGCCGCGAGTTCGCGAGCCAGAAGCCCCGCCTTGGCATCGAGCGGCCCAGGGACGGCATAGCAGCGTTCGAAGAGGGATTTGGTCATCTCAGCATCTCCTGGTAGGCCTTGAGCGTGGCGGCGTGCCACGCCTTTGGCGGCAGCGCGCGGTAGTCGGGCGGCGGGGCGAAGCGCCCGAGGCGCCCGTCCAACGTCCGAAAGGTGATTTCGCATTCGGCCGCATCGGTGAAATCCCCCTCGCCGATGCGGAGGGCGCCCAACGGCGGCGGCGTCTCCATCGGCAGGGCGTAGAGCAGTTCGGATTCGCCCGCGCCGCCCAGCAGCAGCGCCTCCGC
>JAEEXV010000411.1 GCA_016287975.1 Lentisphaeria bacterium
AGGTCTGGCGAGTAGACGCAGAAGATCGGGCGCGCCTTCTCGTCCATCGCGGCGCAGAAGGCCTTGAGCCAGACCGCGCCAGGGCGGTCGGTCTGGTTGAGGCCGTATGCGCACTGCGGCCATTCGGAGGAGCCGATGCCCATCGCGGCGCCCATCAGCTCATCGGAATACGACCACGACCGCCCCACCCAGATGTTCGCCCCCACCCCCTGCGTCGCGTAGTATTCCTGCGCCCGCGCCGCGCTGCGCGCGCCGTAGACGATCTCAGGCGCGACCACCACGCGGATCGGCGAGCCGTCAGGCTGGCGCACATTCTTCAGCACCAGGTCATAGACCTTCTCCACCATGCGCCAAGTGCGCTCCAGATTGTCGTCGTAGGCGCCGCGGCGCCCGTCCGCGACGGGCGTAATCGCGATGGTCGGGATCTGGCCCAGCACCTTCTTGTCCGCCTGCTGGAACGAACGCGGGGTCTTGGCTAACTTCGCAAAATCGGGACGGGATTGCTCTTTCATGGCGTGCCTTGTCTCTCCATTGTGGATTGTCCCCCTCCGAAAACGAAACAACACGAATATACACCACAAATCCCGCCTGCGTCGGCCATTCCAGCGCTTTCCTGGAAAAAAACGCCATCGCCATTTGAAAATCTGCGGAGAAGGCTTATCTTATGCAGACTTTCCACCCGATGATTTCTCGGAGAGATGTCAGAGTGGTCGATTGAGCAGCACTGGAAATGCTGTCTACCGCAAGGTAGCTTGGGTTCGAATCCCAATCTCTCCGCCATGTGCCAGTCCTGGACCGTCAACGGTCCAGGACTTTTTTTATGCCGTAGCCGTCTCCGCCAGCGGACGCGAAGCAGACGCCAGATTTTCCCGCCGTCCCCGCGATGGGGATTATATTTCGCATCGCGCCTGTTCCACCACCATTCAGAGAGGTCACCATGAAAATCCAGTTCGGCTACGCCGTCCGCACCATCAATCCGCAGGTCCCGTGTTCGCTGGCGGGCTATTTCAACCAGCGCCCGTGGAATCGGGTGCTGGACGACATCGAGGTGCGCGCCGTCGTCCTGAAGGACGGGGAGGCGTGCGCGGCGCTGCTGAGCTTCGACCTGGTGACCATCCCGCACACGCTCTGCGAGGAGATCCGCGCGGCGGTCATCGCGAGCGGCGTGCCAGGCGTCACGCGGGAGAACCTGATGCTGACTGCCATCCACACCCACACGGCGCCGATGGTCCACTCCTCCAACGCAGGCTTCAACCCCGACTACATCCCGTATCTCGTCGGGCGCAGCGTGGAGGCCCTGCAGGAAGCCGTCGCGAACCTCCACGAGGGCGAGGCGCTGCACGGGCAGACCCGCGACGGACGCTTCCTCTTCAACCGACGCTACTGGATGAAGGACGGAGGCGTCACCACCAACCCAGGCAAACTCAACCCAGGCATCGTGCGCCCCGAAGGCGAAATCGACCCCGACATCCCGATGCTGGCCTTCGCCGTGGACGGCAAAGTCGAACTGCTGATCACCAGCGCCGTCAACCACTCCGACACCATCGGCGGCAACGGCGTCTCCGCCGACTGGCCTGGCTTCTACCACCGCGCCGTCGAAAAGGCCACGGGCATCCGCCTCGTCGTCCCGCTGATCGGCGCCGAGGGCAACATCAACCATTTCGACGTCTCCACCGACGCGAACCAGACCTGCTATGCCGAAGCCGAGCGCATCGGCACGGGGCTGGCCGAGACCGTCGTCGCGCACCTCGCCAAGCCCGACGCCCTCCGCCCCGTGCGGGGCAACGGCCTCAAGACGCTCTTCGGCATCGCCGAGGTCCTGCCGCGCCGCCTCAGCCCCCAGGAGGTCGCCGACGCGCGGGCCGTCGTGGCCAAATACCCCGACCTGGAAATCGGCGCGGACATCACCCTCACCAGCGAGGATCTCGCCAAAGGCGCCCCCGTCGTCCTCAAATACTTCGCGCAGGAACTGCTGAAACTCAACGAAGACCACGAGACGCGCAGGTTCTTCCTGACGGGCTTCGCCCTCGGGGACGACGCCGTCATCGCCTCCCTCCCCAGCGAGCCGTTCACCGAAATCGGGCTGGAACTCCGCAAGGGCGTCTTCGGCGGCCGCACCTGCCTCGTCGGCGCCCTCGCCAACGGAACTGGCTGCGACCACCTCGCAGGCGGCTACATCCCCAACGCCTGGAACTTCGGGCGCGGCGGCTACGAGACCGCCCCGCGCTCCAACCGCGTCGAACCAGCCGCCGCCGAAAAACTCCTCGCGGCATGGCGCCGCCTCGCCGCCCGGCTGCAACCGTCCGCCAATTCGGCATTATAGTTTGCCATTCGCATCTGGAGGGGGACTCAACCCACCAAAACAAGAGAAACCACGCCATGTCCGACGACAAGAACCAGAAATACGTCTGCTCCGTGTGCGGATACGTCTACGACCCCGCCAAGGGCGATCCCGACCACGGCATCGCCCCTGGCACCGCCTTCGCCGACCTCCCCGAAGACTGGGCCTGCCCTGACTGCGGCGTCGCCAAGAGCGACTTCGAGCCAGAGGCGTAGCCGCCGCCTTCCCCCCACCACCCAGGAGCCCGCACCATGCCCGAAGCCACCCCCGCCGCGCCCCGCGAAGTCCGCGTCCGCCTGGCCGCCAGCGTCCCGCTGACCGCCGACATCCGCCTGATCCGCGTCAAGGCCATCGAGCCCGCCGCCTTCGGCCCCATGCCCGCGGGCGCCTGGATGCAATGGCGAATCCCCGCCCCAGACGGCACCATCCTCCGACGCTGCTTCTCCATCGCCTCAGGCCCCGCCGACAGCGATTCCATGGAGTTCATCATCCGCCGCAATCCCGAGGGCCTCGGCACCCAGTGGATCTTCGAAAAGGCCGCCATCGGCGACGAAGTCACCCTCTTCGGCCCCAACGGACGATTCCGCCTCCAGGACAACGACGAACCCGCCGTCATGGTCGCGGGCGGCAGCGGCCTCTCCGCCATCCGAAGCCTCCTCTTCGCGCTCAGGGACAGCGGACGCCGCAAGCCCGTCACCCTCTTCTTCGGCGCCACCTGCCGCGCCCAGCTCTACCTGCTCGACGAACTCGAGGCCTTCACCCGCTCCATCCCCCGCCTCCGCTTCATCCCCGCCCTCTCCCGCCCCGAACCCGACGACGCCTGGGACGGCGAGACCGGGCGCATCACCGAGGTGCTCGACCGCCTCGTCCCCGAAGGCGTCCACGAGGCATATCTCTGCGGCTCCCCTGGAATGCTCGAGGCCTGCGTCGCCATGCTCGCCCCGCACGGCATCCCCGCCGACCGCGTCTATTTCGACAAGTTCATCCCCTCCAAAAAGTAACCGCCATGAGAAAGCCCATCGGATGGATTGACCGCACCTGGCCAGGAGGACGGCGCGAAGTCCGCGTCGAGTTCTTCGCGGGAGACCTGCGCTGGCGTTTCCGCACCCCGCAGGACGAGGAATGGCAGGACGGCGAGCCCACCGAGGACAACTGGAACGACCTCGAGGCGAAAATCCGCGAACTCATCCAGCGCGGGCATCTCTACGACCGCGAACTCACCCTCGTCCAGCAGCGGCGCCCCGGCGGCAATCCCGCCCCCGTCTCGCCCCGCGTCTCCCAGCAGAAGCAACTCAAGGTCAGCCGCGGCTGATCCCCACGCGCCGTCCCGTCCCCCGCAACCCCCGCTCTTTGTCCCATCATGGAATTCTACGTCTCCGCCGCCCCTGGCACCGAAGCGGTGCTGCAAGATGAAATCTGCGACCTCGGCATCCGCTCCGCACGCCTCAATTCAGGCGGCATCCCGTTCCAGGGAACCTGGCTCGACGCATGGCGCGTCTGCCTCTACTCCCGCATCGGACAGCGCGTGATGCTCGTCCTCGGGCGCTTCCCCGCCGAAACCATCGACGACCTCTACAACGGCGCCAAAGCCCTCCCCTGGGAACTCTATCTCACCCCCAGCCAGACCCTCGCCTGCGCCGCGTTCGCACACGAATCCACTGGACAGAACCCCGACTTCGTCACCGTCCGCCTCAAGGACGCCATCGTCGACCGCCAGCGCGAGAAGTTCGGCGACAACCGCTCCGACATCGACAAGGAAAACCCCGACGTGCGCGCCTTCCTCTACTGGGGCCGCGGCAAGGGCACCGTCTATCTCGACATGTCTGGCGAACCTCTCTTCAAGCGCGGCTACCGCGTCTCTGGCGGCGAAGCGCCCATCAAGGAGACCCTCGCCGCCGCCATCCTGCGCCTCGCCGACTGGGACGGACGCGCGCCGCTGCTCGACCCCATGTGCGGCTCTGGCACGCTCCTCATCGAGGGCGCCATGTGGGCCGCCAACATCGCCCCTGGCATCTTCCGCGAGCGCTTCGGCTTCGAGCGCTGGGCGAACTTCGACGAAGGCGCCGCCGCCGCCATGCAGCGCCTGCGCGGGCAGTGCCGCCGCGAGGCCAACTTCCCCCTGCCCCGCATCACTGGATGCGACCTCGACCCGCAGGTGCTCGAAACCGCCGCCCTCAATGCCAGGAACGCTGGCCTCGCAGGCAAGATCTCCTTCCGCCAGGTCCCCCTGCGCGAACTGCGCGGGGACGGCATCCGACGCCTCGTCGTCACCAACCCGCCCTACGGCGTGCGCCTGGACGCGGACAATTCGCTCTACCAGGAACTCGGCACCGCCATTCGGCGGCTGAAGAACTGCCGCGTCGCGGTGCTCGCTGGCTCGCCCAAGTGCATTTCAGGCATCCACCTCCCCCCGGCGGCGAAATTCCCCCTCAAGAACGGCAACATCGACTGCCAGCTCACCATCTACGAAATCTGACGATGGCCGACGCACCCGCCCCCGTCATCCTCACCGCATCCGACCTCACCGCCACCATCGGCACCCGAACGCTGATCGACGCGCAGGAAGTGCTGCTGCGCAAAGGCGAGCGCATCGGACTCGTCGGACGCAACGGCAGCGGCAAGTCCACGCTGCTGCGCATCCTCGCGGGCGAGGAACACTTCTTCTCGGGGCGCATCGACCGCCAGCCTGGCCTCCGGCAGGCCTACCTCGCCCAGGAAATCCGTCTCGACAACAGCCTCAATCTGCGCGACAACATCCTCGCGGGCGCATCCGACACCCTCGGCCTCATCCACCGCTACGAGCAGGAACACGGCACCGCCCACGACCAGCTCGAACGCGAAATCGCCGCACGGGACGGGTGGAATCTGGAGACCCGCCTCCGCGAACTCGCGACCGCCCTCGCCGTCCCGCCCCTCGACCGCCTCCCGACAACGCTCTCGGGCGGCGAGCAGCGCCGCGTCGCCCTCTGCCGCGCCGTCATCGACCTGCCAGACCTGCTGCTGCTGGACGAGCCGACCAACCACCTCGACACGCAGACCATCGAGTGGCTCGAAGAGTATCTCGGGCGCTATCGCGGGACCTGCCTCCTCATCACCCACGACCGCCATTTCCTCGACCAGGCCTGCACCCGCATCCTCGAACTCGACCACGGCGTCCTCTACAGTTATCCAGGCAACTACACCGAGTTCCTGCGCCAGAAGGCCGAGCGCGCCGAACAGACCCAGCAGCGCGAGGAAAAGCGCCTCGCCTTCATCCGCCGCGAAATCGACTGGATCCGTCGCGGCCCCAAGGCCCGCGGCACCAAGTCCTGGTCCCGCATCCAGCGCTTCAACGCCGCCGTCGAGGCGGGCCCGCCCCCGCCCGACCGCGACGTCGAGCTGCTGCTGCCGCCCGCCCCAGGCTTCGGCGACATCATCGCGCGCCTCACCGATGTCACGCTCACCCTCGGGGGCAGGACGCTCTTCTCGCATCTGAACCTGGACTTCACGGCAGGCATGCGCCTCGGCATCGTCGGCCGCAACGGCCTGGGCAAGACCAGCCTGCTGCGTCTGCTCGACCGCGATCTAGCGCCCACCTCGGGCGAGGTCCGCATCGGCGAGCGCACCGTCATGAACTACGCCGACCAGCACCGCGTCGTCCTCCACGACGACCTCACGGTCGCCGACGACATCGCCGAGGGCAGCGACCATGTCCTCTTCGGCAACCGCAAGGTCGCCGTCTGGACCTATCTGCGCCGATTCCTCTTCCAGGACGAGGAGATCACCACCCGCATCGGCGAACTCTCCGGCGGCGAGCGCAACCGCCTCGTGCTTGCCAAGATCCTCAAGAACGGCGGCAACTTCCTGCTGCTCGACGAACCCACCAACGACCTCGACCTCAACACCCTGCGCGTCCTGGAGGAATCCCTCTGCGACTTCCCTGGGTGCGTCGCCGTCGTCTCCCACGACCGCTACTTCCTCAACCGCGTCGCCACCCACATCCTCGCCTTCGAGGACGACGGATCCCTCTCCTTCCAGCCCGGCGACTACCAGTACTACACCGAGAAACTCCGCGAACGCCGCGCCCAGGCGCAGGATGCTGCGGCCACCAACGCCCCCGC
>JAEEXV010000412.1 GCA_016287975.1 Lentisphaeria bacterium
CATGCCGGCCATGGCGCATAGTCCGATGGCGGAGCACATGGCGAGCTTTTGCCAGAGCTTTTGCAGGGGGAAGCGGAAAAACAGGAAAGTGCAATAGAGCAGGCTCAAGGAGGCAATGGCGCCGAGTTCCATGGAATGGGCGGCAAGACCGCAGAAGAACCGCCCTTGGTATTTCACGAATCCAATTGGGCGGAGGATCATGGAGAGAATCGTGACGGCGCTGAAGAAGAACATGAGGGCCTCGAACAACGCGAGGCGGGTCGCGCGCATTTTGGGGGAATGGAAAAGCGGGGAGACGAGGGCGGTGGCAATGATGAACGTGATGAGACGAAGCCAGGGGTGGAAATAGTCCGGGATGTCATTGAAGAGAACGCTGAAGGCACAGATGCTGACGAGCAGCCAATACGAGGGCTGCATGGCGATTTCCCCTTGCGCGAGGAGATACATTGCCATCAGCAGCATGAAAGCATAGTAGCCCAAGGAGAGGCCTGGGGTGAACCAGAGGATCTGGTTGCCGACGACGAGGGCGATCAGCCAGGCGAGGGCATGTTCACGGGAGAAGAGTCCCTTTAGGTATGGAAGAAGAGCAGGAGGCGTCATGAGGTTTTCAGCGATGATGTTTTCGCCAATAGAGGGGAGCGAAGAAGGCGAGTGCGCCGCGCAGGACCCACTGCAGTTCGGCAGGGGTGAGGAACTGGACCAGCATCCGGGGATAGAGGGGGGGGGCGGGGGATTTTCCGGAGGAACCTGGGATGCTGGTATAGAGGAACTGGTATCCTGCCTCACAAGCCTCCTGCACGACGCGGTCGGAAAAGTATCCGATCGGGAAGCAGAGTTCCGGGACAGGGACTTGAAGCAGCTGTTCGAGGAAATCCTTGGAATCCTGGAGTTCGTGCCGAAGGGCGGTCGGCGCGAACTGGGTAAGGTCCTGATGGGACCAGGTGTGGGAGCCAAAACGGAAGCCCTGCGCCTGGAGTTCGCGGATTTCCGTTGAAGCCAGATATCCAGGCTGCCCAATCAGGGAAACGGCGAGGAAGACAGTCGGCTGGAGATGGTTCTGGAGAAAGAAGTCGCGGCAGTCCCAGATGCCCCGGAAACCGTCGTCGAAGGTGATTTGAATCTCGCGCGTCCCCGGTAGATTCCTGGAGATGGCGAGGCCAGCCGCGCAGATGGTTTCCACGTGGCTCCGAAAACGCTCCAACGGGGTACCCATGGAAGTATAGGCGATCTCACCATGGACGTCGTGGTAGAAGAGCGTCTTGCCGCTTTTGGCGGATCCGAACCAGGACGCACAGCGCAATAGAGTCTGTTTGCAGAAATTCATGCCTGGGTCAAATGGGTTTCCGCGAGTTTCAGGAAGGCGTCGGCGGCGGAATCGGCGTCCCAGAAGCCACCAGTCGACCGCTGGACCGGCTGGCGAATCAAACGTCGCAGTTTCTTTGCATTTCCAGCCGGGAAAAGGCAGGACGGAGGCAGCACCGTGGCGCCGGCGCCGCTTTCGGCGGTGGCGAGGACGGGAAGGCGTTCCGCCAAGGCCTCGTTGACGACGGCTCCCCAGCCTTCAGTGGCGTCGCTGGGCAATACATAGAGGTCGTGGGCACGCATGAGGGCGCGCATCTCATGGATCGGGACATTGTCGTGGAATGCAATGTCGGGCCGGTTCCGGGCGAGACGGCGGAGTTTTGCCTCCTCGGGGCCATGTCCATAGAGATCCAGGTGGACATCGGTCAGGGGCAGACAGGCGTGGACCAGGGTGTCGACCCGTTTCCAGTCCAGCATTCGACCAGCCCAGAGGATGCGATGAGGAGGGACGGCGGAGTTGGCGGCGGGAGGGGGCTGGTCTGATGGTTCGACAAAGTATCCCCAGAGGTGCATTTGCGCGTAGAGCCCGGTCGGGTGCGACTGGCCCCAGAGGGTGGGGGGTAGTTGCAGGAAGCCTCGGCGCTGGGTAGAGGCGAGGTCATGGGAGTCAAGCCCGTGCAGGGAAGATGCCTGGGGCAAGGGGAGGATGGCGCCGCCTGGGCGGGATTCGAAGGCCAAGGGAGGTGCTGCAAGGAGAGAGGCGGGTGCACCGTCCAGAAAACGCATGAGCCTGGCCATGTCCCTGGCGGCATGGATGCCCTGGGGGAGATAGTGGAAATGCGGGGATTGGAATAGTTGGTGGAAAGCCCGCGCCATCTGGAAGTAACGCGGGGAGAGAGTGCGGAGGAAGCCCCATGGGGGTTTGAACCAGCGTTCCGAGACATAGTAGGTCTTCTTGCCCGCGCGAATGCGCTTCTGGAACAGGTCGATGGCGCGGAGTTCTGAATAGAGGATGTCCGCTTCCCAGAGCGCGGGATGGTTTTCATCGGCCAGAACCGCCCATGGGGGGAGTTCGTCCTCCCAGCCCATGCGGCGGCGTTCCTCATGCAGTGGCTCGGTGTAGACGTAGGTGTAGTTGCCTTCGCCGACACGTGCAGCCAGGCGTTTTGCCAGGGGCAGTTGATGCGGGGAGATGATGTTGGTCAGCAAGGCGATGTGCATCGTCTTCGTCAGGATTGCCGCTGGCTGAGTTCCTGGTAGAGGTCGTGGAGACGGCCGCAGATGATATGGTCGGCATAGTTTTCGGCGAGGAGACGGTAGGCATTTTCGCGGATGGCATGGAGTCGGGAGTCATCCTGCTGCAACAGATCCAGCGCCTGTCTTGCCATCTCGGAATAGTCGTGGTGGGAAATGATGCGGCCGACGCCTTCTGGATATTGGCCTGCCAGGGCGGCGATGTCCTGCATGCCGCCGGGGCAGTCGAAGGCGCAGACCAGTGTCCCGCTGGCGAATGCCTCGAGGACGACGATGGGGCCGCCTTCCCGGAAGGAGGTCATCAGCAGCAAGTCGAATGCCTGGATGAATTTCATCGCGTCAAGGCGGTAGCCAGTCCAGAGAATGGAATTGCCAAGACGATGTGAAAGCGGGCAAAGACGCAGGCAGTCGTATGGGCCACTTCCTACGACAATGAATTTGGCGTGCGGAGACTGGGCATGGATTTGGGTGCAGACCTCCAGGAAACCAGGCACGTCCTTGACGGTGTCGATGCGTCCGACAAAGCCGACGATCTTGTCCTGGGGCTGGATGTCGAAATGGTATTGATCCCGAAGCAGTTTGACGATATGTTCTCGGGTGGCGGGGCGTTGCCGCAGCACCTCTTTGCAGTCGTGAGCCGGCAGCATGAGAGGGTTGAAGAGGACTTCGCCAGGGACGCCAGGGACCTCGCGGATGGTTTTCGCCAGGGTGGAGATATAGATGTAGTGCTTTACGTGGATGGGGAAGCAGACATTGGTCAGAAAATGGGAAAAGGCGCGGACACAGTTGCTGGCGAGACGGCGCAGTGGATTCCGGATCGGCTCCGGGGGATCAGGGATGCCGTGGATGGTGCGGATAATGGGAATGTCCCTGAAGTTGGCGGAGAGCGCGATGTGGACGAACAGGGACATGATGTGGGAATGGATAACGGTGGGGTGGAATTCGCGCACGACTGCCTTGAAACGGGAAAGGATGCGCAGGGCATGGCCATGCGGTGCATTCAGATGGAATACCTGCGCCCCTGTATTCTCCAGCTCAACCGAGAGATCGCCGCGGCCATGCGTGATGCAGACTCCGATGGCGATGGGTCGTGGGAAATGGGCAAACCCCTTGCAAAGATTCAGGATATGCCGAGAAATTCCGTCCGCCAGGGAGGCGTTGGAGGTCAGGAAGAGTACCCTGGGGATTTCTTGGGATGGGGTCGGGTGGTCGGGCATGCTCGAAAGAGCGGTGGAAGTCAGAGTGAGAGTGCGCGGGCGAGGAAGCCTCGCGAGGCAGAACGCTCCTGCTGGAGGATGGTCTGGTATTCGGCGGGGAGTGCGGGCGCCTCGTGGAGGGGGCGGGGGCACGGGCATTCCATGAGGTGCGATTCCAGGTGGAGCAGGGAAAGGAGATTCGCAATTCGCGTGTCCTGCGAGTGTGCTTCGACCAGCGAAACGAAGGGGACGCCAAAGTTGAGCGCGAATGCCGTGCCATGGAAGGTCGAGGTAAGGATGCAGGCGGCCGTGCTCAGATAGTGCAGGAATTCGAGAGGACCGACATCGAAGACGTGGCGGATGCCAGGGCGCCATTTTTGCCAGGGGCGTCCATGGATGCGCAGGATTTCCCAGCCGCGCGGAATGGCGATGGCACGTGCGAGATCGTCCATCTTTGCATGGGGGAGGTCGCCGCCGTAGATGACCAGCCGCGGTCTGTCGGGGGCGGGGAAGCGGTTGGCGACAAGCGCGCGCCAGTCGTTTCCCGTGAGCAGCAGAGTCGGATCCAGGACCCGTTCCGCGTCAAGTCCCAATTCGTGTTTCAGGATGGCGACGCCTTGCTGTTCGCGGGTCGAGAGCGCCGAGAAGCGTTCGAGTTGCCGCCGATAGAACTCGCGTTGGGAAGTCGTGAGGGTGGAGACGCCGAAACTGGAGGCATACGAGAAGAGTTTTGCGTCTTGGGGGACGAAGGCGCCCAGGAAGGAATCGTCCTGTTGGATGAAGGCGGGATTCCAGATCTGGTCGCTGCCAGTGCAGTAAAGGTCGTAGAGGGGGGGAGTCTGGCGGAGTTCTTCGCAGGTGGGGAATGGCCGGGACAAGGGAAGGAACTGCGCGATGAACTGCTGGTAGCGCCGAGGGCGCCGATGGAATTCTGCGCCGGTGAACAGGAAGCCGCACAAGGAGTTGGCGGCGTGCAGCAACCGCTGTTTCAGGGAATCCTGGTGGTGGAGCCGATTGGGGTAGAAATAATCGATGATTTCCGGCTGATGGCCGCATTGTCGGATGGCTTCGCAGGTCGCGTAGGCCTGCAAGGTGCAGCCGGCGTTCAGCGGCCGATGCATGGTGATGATGCCGATTCGTTTCATGGAGAGACGCTGGGCATGGCTGTCCAATGCGGTGGAAAGGCGCCGAATCTCCTTATCGGTGGGGAGCACGGTTGAGGAGTGCCTGGCAGCGTTCCAGCATTTCGTGGACGGAGTGTTGCTTGGAGAAACGCGCGCGGATTCTGCGGCGGTCGCAGGCGAAGGAGCGGGTCTGCGCCAGGAGGCGTCGGGTGATCGTGGCAAGTTCGCCAGTGGTGTTTACGTCGGCGAAAGCAATGCCTGCCTCAGGAAATTCGCTGGCCAGAGTGAACATCCAGCTGTCCTTGCGGGCGAAGACGACGATGGGCTTGTCGGTGAACAGGAGATAGACGAATTTGGAGGGGATGAAGGGGGTGTATCCGCCGTAGTCGATCTTGAGGTCGATGACGAGATTGATGGCGGCGTCAAGGAAGATGGAGGAGGCCTCTCTGGGGGAATGAAGAGTGATTCTGCGGAAGTCGATGGCGACGTCCTCAAGTATTTTTACGTCTTTTTCAAGGATGTCGCCCGCCTGCACGAAGGCGAGGTCGCAGCCGTTTTTTTGGCAGAGGAGGAGTTCGCGCACCAGTTCGGAGGCATAGCGTCCGTCATAGCAGTTTCCTGCGTGGGCGAGGTAGGGCTTGTCGGGGCAGGGGGAGTGCCATTGCGGGGCGGGCTGGATCAAAGGCTCGCCGATATGCGGGACCAGGGTGAAACGGCTGTCGTCGACAGGCATGACCCGTTCTCGGAAGAAGCGCACCACATCGGGGCAGGTCACGGTGCAGAAGGCAGGATCCCGAAGGAAGCGCCTGGTCCAGCGATAGGTGAACCAATTGACGATTTTTCCCAGCAGGCCGCCTTTCAGATAGTTTGGATAGGGGTCGCTGAAATGGTTGATCCACAAGGCCGCCTGTTTGCGGCAATGCCAGGCGACAATCCCCGAGGCGGCGGGGCACATCCTGGAGACAAGAATGGGCCGATCGTATTGCCCAAGCACCTCGCGCAAGGTCCGAATGCAGTCGCCATAATCACGGGCGTCCCATTCGGGCGTCTGGAAGCGGATGCGCGGCCAAAAGCACTTCTCAAGCGGCTTCAACGGCACCCTGGTGACGTCTTTCACGGACGGGGCGAGTTCCGATTCGAGATCCTCTGGAATCTGGCGCGGATGCGCGACCGTGACGACATGGACGCGATGCCCCGCCTCCGCTAATGCATTGGCGAAGCGGGCAGTGCAGAACGCCTCGGGATTGTTCTGCGGGATGTAGTTATAGGAGAAGATGACAAAGTCCATCGTCATTACGCATTCAGCAGTGTCTTCACAATGCGTTCCACTGCCTTGCCGTCTCCGTATGGGTTGACGGCGGCGGCCATCTTGCAGTAGGCCGCCTCGTCGGTGAGCATGGTGGAGACGGCGGCGGTGATGGCGGCGCGGTCGGCGCCGACGAGTTTCACCGTCCCTGCGGTGACGGCCTCGGGGCGTTCGGTGGTGTCGCGCATCACGAGGACAGGTTTGCCCAGGGACGGCGCTTCCTCCTGCACGCCGCCAGAATCGGTGAGGATCAAATATGCCCGCGACATCAGGGAGATGAAAGGCAGATATTCCAATGGTCGGATCAGATGGATGTTCGCGCGATCGGCCCCGCCGATGATTTCCGAGACGGGCTGCTGGACGTTGGGGTTCAGGTGCACAGGATAGATGAATTCGGCATCGGGGAAGCTGCGCGCCAATTCAACAATGGCCTGGCAGATGCTGCGGAAGCCGTCGCCGAAGTTCTCACGGCGGTGGCCAGTGACGAGCACAATGCGCCGGCCGTCGTGCGCAACGCTCTTCAGCCATTCCGTGTCCAGTCCTGGAATCTCCACGGGGTGGGTTTTCAGGTACTGAAGCGCCCAATGCAGCGCGTCGATGACGGTGTTGCCTGTCACCTGGATGTTTTCCGCCGGCACTCCTTCCCGCAGCAGATTCTGGCGGCTGGTCTCGGTGGGGCAGAAATGCCAGCGCGCGAGGCGCGTCGCCAGCACCCGATTCGCCTCCTCTGGCCAGGGCGAGTAGAGGTTTCCAGTTCGCAGTCCCGCTTCCACGTGCGCAACTGGGATCTTGTGGTAGAACGCGCTGAGCGCGCCTGCCAGGACCGTGGTGGTGTCCCCCTGCACGACCGCGATGTCTGGCTGTTCACGGGAGAAATAGGCGTCCAGGGCGGTGATGGCGTTGGCGGTGAGGCTGGCGAGCGTCTGGTTGGGGCGCATCAGCTGCAGGTCGGCGTCAGGGACGATGCCGAAGACATCCAGCACTTGCGCCAGCATTTCGCGGTGCTGGCCAGTGGAGCAGACGTGGCAGTGGACATCCGGGCACTGGCGCAAGGCCAGAATGAGCGGCGCCAATTTGATGGCCTCGGGGCGGGTGCCAAGGATGACTGAGATTTTCTTCATGGAAGGCAAGGACTAGGGCTTTGCGGACGTGGAATGGACGCTCATTTGCGATGTAGTTTGAATTTTAGAAATCGAGGCAGTCTTCATTCAGTAGAAAGTCGTAGATGCCAAGGCGGAGGATTCCGTTGTCATCTATCCACGGAGGGGTCATGGTTTTGGTTATGATGACCTTCCGGAACATATCACGGACGGCAAGCAGCGGGCGTTTTTCCTGGGCGGATTTGTCTTCCCCGTCGATATGCAGAGCCGACTGGATATAGTAGCGCTTCATTCCGCGGTTAATGACGAAATCGATTTCTGTAGCCTTTTGATGCCATTTGCCGATTTTGTCCTTTTCGGTCAGATGAACAACTCCGACATCCACCTGAAAACCACGGTAGATTAGTTCATTGTATATCATATTTTCCAGGATGTGGGAATCCTCCTGTTGTCGGAAATTCAGGCGGGCGTTTCGAAGTTCCGGATCGGCACAGTAGTACTTGGAAGGATACTCAAAGTACTTCTTTCCTTTGATATCGTAGCGCTTGGAGCAACGAAACAGGAAGGCCTCAGTCAGTGCATTCAGATAGGCGGCAATTGTATCATCAGAGACCGATTGCTGCTTTACACTGACCAGTGTCCGGACGATTTTGCTGACATTCGTCAAGGAACCGACTGCAGAGCAAAGGACATCTGTCAGTTCCGCAAGGATATGTGGGTGGTTAAACTCATATCGTTCGATGAGATCTTTGAAAATCACTTCCGCAAAGAGGGCCGATAGATATTTAGCCTTGGCCTGCTCGTTTTTTTGCCCTAAAACGAGTGGCATGCCGCCAAAACGAGCATAAGTCTCATAAGCAACAGCACGATCCCCGCCGACGTATTGGTAAAACTCGCGAAAAGACAACGGGAGCATTTCAAGTTGGTCGCCACGGCCGCGAAATTCCGTGAGGACATCCTTGGAAAGCATTTTCGAGTTGCTGCCGGTGACATAGACTTCCACATTGCCTAAATGAAGCAGCTCATTCAAGATGCCGTAAAGGCGCACTGGACGATCATGTTGGCGGAGTTCCTCCCTTGATATGGCGAATTGGATTTCATCCAAGAAAACATAATATTGCTCACGATGATTTGTCAGACGGGAACGGAGATGGGCGCCAAGCGCATCTGCGTCCCGTAGTTCTCGGTTGACATCCGCATCCAGGGACAGGCAAATAATGTGATCTGGCGGAACGCCTTCTTTCAGCAGCCATTCGTAAAATATCTTGAACAGCAAATAACTTTTCCCGCTTCTGCGCAATCCGCAGATGACCTTGATCAAGCCATTCCCGCGTCGTTCAATCAATTCCTGAAGATACTTGTCACGATGGATATACATTGTTTACACTCGAAAGTTGGTCAAATGTTTGGAGAACTTTCTAATAATATATCATGTCAACGTCATCATAGTGTGTGAAGTCATCCAGAGGACCGATTCCCAGAGAAAAGTCATGGGTTTGCGCGTTATCTAAGTTTTTGCAGTATCCACCGTTGGAGCGGAGTGGGTGAGATCCAGAACGCGAGGCCGAAGAGCCGTGCCTTCCAGGTGCCATGTCGCATGAGGAAGGGGATGCCGGTGCGGTTGAAGAACTGGGACTTGAGGAGCGCCTCAATACACTGGGCGCGGATTTCCTTGGAAACGCTGTTGCCCAAATGCGCCAGCATCACGAGCGAGGCGGCCATGTGCACGGTCATTCCTGGGGTTGGGTTTTCTTTCCATCTGGCAAAGAGGATTTCATTGGCGCGGATTCTCGGCAGGAGTTTCCCCGCAGTGAGGGACAGCAACGCCGACCCCTCCCGGAAAATCCGCAGATAGCCGGCGGTTTTCGGGCAGATCGCCACTTTTCCCGCATAGGAGTAGAACAGGGTGGCGAAGAGTTCATCCTCGCCCACTGGAATTCCCTTGGCAAACCGCAAGTCCGCTTTTGCAATGACGGCACGGCGGAAGATCTTGTAGCAGGAACATCGGGCGAGCGAGGTGTATTTTCGGCCGAAGGGATCCGCCAAAATGTCTTCGCCAGTTGCCGCGGTTTCCGGCGGCAGGCGTCCCGAAGAGGTCCCGATGACTTGGCGACCATCTGCAAAGCAGTAGATGGCGGCGTGCTCGATGGCGTCGGCGTCCGGATGTGCGGCGATATCGGAGGAGAGACGTTCCAGGAAATCACCTTTCAGCGAATCATCGGAGTCGAGGAACTGGAGCCATTCGCCGATTGCCAGATCCAGAGCGGTGTTGCGGGCGACGCTGCCCCCGCCGTTCCATTGGTGGATGGCGCAGAAGCGGGAGCCTTGCTCCGAGGTCGCCAGGAACTCGTCCAGGACGGCGGCGCTGCCATCCATGCTGCCGTCGTCCACGCAGATGCACTCATAGTCGGGACACGTCTGGTTCTGGACGGATTCCAGGCATTTTCGCAGGAATGGCTCGACGCCGTAGACGGGGATGATGATGGTGAAAAGCGGCGTCATGTGTTCAGTTGCCGTTGCAGCCATTCGCCGATGCGGGCGCCGGCGTCGTTTCCGCGCAACCGCATGGCCTCCACCATCGCCTGGCGCACCTCCTTGCGGGGGTCTTCCCCCCGCTCGACCAGCAATTCCAACGCCTGCTGGAGTTCCTGGAGGTCATGCGCCTGGTAGTACAAGTCGAAGAGCCGTTTCGACTGGGGGAAGGGTGTTTTCTTGCAAGTCGGGGAGATCAAGTGCAGGATGGGGTTGCCCGTGCAGGCATATTCCGTCAGGAACGAACCGCAGTCTGTCATCATCAGGCTGGACTGCAGGAACAGCGCGGGATAGTCGCCGGTCTCGCAGATTCCCCCCAATTCCCCCCACGCCTTGAAGTAGGCATCCACTTCGCTCTTGTCCCAGCCGATCCGTAGCAGCACCTTGCGCAGGTCGGGATGGGGCTTGAAGACCCAGCGCACTTCCCGGTGCCGCCGGGCGTATGCCAGAATCTCCTTTCCGTTCCAGTGGAAAGTCCCGTAGTTCTCCGCGTTTTCATTGCCAGGGACGTCGATGGACCAATGCGGCGCGTAAATGACTAGGCGTGGCTCCTGACGGGGAGGCTGGTCATGGAACACATCCAGCATCGGGTGCCCAAGTCCCACGATTCTGGCGGCTGTCATCCACGGCTTCACGGCATTCCGAAAGAGCTGCGCCCATTCTTCATTCAAGATGAAATAGGCCCAGAGCGTGCGGTGGAATGGCTGCCGGGCGTCCATGCCCAGGTCGCCATAGTTCGGGACATAATATGGCACATAACAGGCCAGCGAGGTCTTCGCGGCGGTGTGGGGCCAGTGTTCTGGCGGCAGGCTCCAAGGCTGGTAGTAGAAAAGGATGTCTGCTTCCAGCGACTGGATGCTTCGGTATTTTCCGTCGGCGGGGTTGAAAGCCTCGACGGGGGTGATTCCCCGCTGGAGGAAGAACGCGCGGGCATTTGCAAAACGCTCCTCCCGTTCTTCGGGGCTCAGGGTGCTTGCCACATCATCCGGAAGCGTCAGTGCGACGGAGGGGGCGAAGAGGTCGCTGGTCTTCATCCAGTCATACAGGGACTGGACCTTCCATTTGGAGATCTCCCCCGCCAGAAAGACCACCTTGAGTTTCTGCCCGGAGGCAACTTTGGCCCGTACGCGCGCCAGCGTCCTGCGATACCGCCGACGTGCCTGCCATACCGGGATGAACTCATGGGTCACGACCCAGCGCCAGTGGCCAAGCAATGAAATGACTTTCCGAAACAAGCCCACGGAGGAATCCTGCACTTTCACGAATCCGTCAACCTGTCCTGGAGATTCATTCTGGAGCGAAGCATGACAATCTTCTGGATTTCTGCCAGCGCCCGGCATTTTGCCGCATATTCCCCGTCGTTCATCTTCAATGCCGCGCCAATGGCCTCCAGGAGCCCATGGAGATCCTCATACGGAAGGCAACTCTCTTTGGTGAATCCGTAGCACTGGGCGAACGCCCGATGGATGATGGGCGGAATGGAGAAACCGAGGACCAGCTGCCGGGAGCCGCTGGTGCAGCCGTCCAGATAGTTCGCCTGGGTGTCTGGAGAGAGCAAGGGAAGGAAGAAATCGGCTTCCTCCAGCTGCTGGTACATCTGCTCAAATGTCATTCGACCCAAGACGTTTGCATTTCGCGGCAGGGTTTTTAGCAAATCCCTGTCGACGACTTTCCCGATGATGCGCAGTTCCAGGGCGTCCTCCAGGCCGTTTTCGCGGATGAGGCGGAAGAGTTCGGGGAAGTTCCGGGTTTTCCGAGAGACATTGCCGATGGCGATGAATACCCGTCGCGGCCCAGCGGAAAAGGCGCATTTCGCCTGCACAATGCCAAAATAACAGGGATTGAGCATGGGGACGGCATAGGCCCCGAAGTTCACCGAGGTCAGCAAAAATGCATGCTTCCGCAACGCCTCCTGCTGCGGGGAGTGCTCCCCCGTCGCTTGCAGCGCTTCCCGGTCCTGCGGATAGAAGTGGTGCTCGATGCCAAACCAGTTGTCACGGCCGGAAACCATGTGCCCGCCCAGAAAGTCGCGCACCGTCCCGATGTAACGGTATTCCTTCAGATACAGGAACAGCGAGTTGTAGAAGATGATGGAAAAATCCCTTGCCTTCCGGCTTTTCAGATAGTGGCGGAGCCCCCAGATGGTCAGGCAGTAGTGGCGCGGCTTCACCGGCATCCGGACAAAGGGGCTGTCCGCCCAGGAGGCATGCCGGGTCAACACCGTCACCTCATAGCCGAGTTCCTGAAAATAGTGCGCAAACCCAGGCAGCGTTTCGCCATGGAAGGCGTTGAACTCGACCAGCAGCGCCTGCTTGCCTTTGCCAGGGCGGTGGAAGAATCGCAGGAACAGGAAATGCCATAGTCCCGTCAGGCATTCGCGCCAGTTCCGGAACAGGCCGCCGAGATACAGCGCCGGACGCGTCTGGTCTAGATTTTGCAGCAACGAAAGGAAGCGCATCAAGCCCTTGCCAATTCAGGAGAGATGCTTTAGCATGTCCAGAGTTCGCCGGATACCGCTGGGGAGGTCGTATTTGGCAGTCCATCCCAATGCGTGCAGCCTGGTGGAATCAAGGCGGGCCTTGGTGGCCTTGCTGAACCCCGCCTGTTCCGTGGCATTGGGAAGCTGGAAAACGACTTTCACCCCGACTTGGGAGGCGATCTCCCGCGCCAGGTCCTTAAGGCGGATGTCGGACTTCTCGTCGGCGATGTTGTAGGCCAAGCCATCCTCGCCTTTCAACAGCACGGTCAGGAATCCGGCAATGGAATCCGTGGCATACAGGTAGGAATAGAACTGCTCGCCGGCGGATTTCAGGACAATGTCCTCCCCGTGCAGGGCGTTGCGCAGGAATTGCGACAGGGCCTTGGTGTCGGTGGGGAGCAAGGTGGGACCGTAGGAGCGGGTGAAGCGCGGAACGACTGCATCAAGCCCGAACTGCTTGCGATAGGCCTGGCAGAGCGCCTCCCCGCAGCGCTTGCTTTCCGGATACCCCGCGCGCAGGGTGTTGCAGTCGATGTTCCCGCTGTAGGATTCATCGAACTTCTCCACGTCGCCGCGGTTCTCCCCGTAGATTTCATTGGACGAGGCGAAAGCGAAGCGCCGTGCCTGGCGCGCCACCGCGAAGTCCAGCAGGTTTCGGGTGCCATAGACATTCGCCAGAACCGTGCCCACTGGGTCGGTGGCGTAGGCGACGGGGTGGGTATTGCTGGCCAGGTGAATGACATAGGCGGCCTTTTCGGGCAGTGCTACGTCATCCAGCGGGACATTGATGTCCACTTCTACAAAGGACAGCAGCGTCCCCCAATGGGATCGCCAATGCGAGAAGCGCGCTTCGAGTTTTTCCTTGCGTCGTCCCAGGGCGTAGATGCGGCAGCCGAGGTTGTTGGCGGCATTTCGGGTCATGATGGCGTCGACCAGAAGACTGCCCAGCATCCCGCTCGCGCCGGAAATCACGACCGTCGCACCGTCCAGTTGCTCCCAGGGCAGGGGCAAGCCGGCCAAATAGGACAGATCCTCCTGGTAGAGGGGATGGCTGTACAGTGTTTCAATCATTTCAGCCAGGTGTCCTTTTCTGCCTTGAGGAACGCCTTGAAGAGTTCCAGGTCATCCTTGGTAGTCAGTTTGAGGTTCTTGTCGGAGCCCTTGGCGAAGTAGAGGCGCACCCCCAGGTCGCTCATCATGGTGTTGGTGTAGGAGGAACCGTAAATCCCGATGCCCTCCTCGAAGGCCTTGCGGTAGGAGGAGAGCAGCAGGTCGAAACGGTAGGCCTGCGGGGTGGAGACGCGACGCAGCGTCTCGCGCGGGATGTATTTCTGGGTGGAATCTGGTTGTTCCGCATCGACCAAGAAGATCTGCTCGTTGTATGGGAGCGACGTGACGGCGTTGCCGTGCCTGCGGCAGACCGCGAGGACATCGGAAAGGACCTCGGTGTCCACCATCGGGCGGATGCCGTCATGGACCACCACGGTGTCATCATCCGCGCATTTCCCTTCCAGCGCAAAGACGCCATTGCGGATGGATTCCTGCGCGGTGCCGCCTGCGGGGACAATCCACTTCAACTTGTCGATGCCGAACTGGCGGGCGTAAGCCCAGACCATGCTCTCCCATCCATCGATGCACACCAACTCGATGGCGTCGATTTCAGGGTGGCTCTGGAAACCCAGCATGGTGTAGATCAGCACGGGCTTGTCATACACGTGGATGAATTGCTTGGGGATGTCCTGGCCCATGCGGTGCCCGGCTCCGCCAGCGATGATGAGTGCTATGTTCATGCGTGGAATGGGAGTGTCTTTGCGGCGGAAATGGAGTTTTTGGTCTTGCCGGTGGAATGGCTGGAACGCAGCACGTCGCGCCTGTCTGCAGGATGCGGACTGCCGCGCGACGGAACGCTTGTGTATTTTCTGTGGACTCTAAATGAAACCAGTGTCAACTACCCTCACGGGGAACATGGCGAAGGCGGAAAGTTGCGACGGGCGAGTTCCTGAACGGACGGCAGCTTTTGCAGAAGTCCCTGGCGGATTTCAGCGGCATGTTCCAGCAGCCATCGGAGGCGCCCGACAATTTGCTGGCAGTTGGACTTCACCGGGGGCGGGATGATGAAGTCGCTCCCCAATCCAAAATGGCCCAGCGTGCCCAGAAATTTGTCTTGGTACGAGAACCCCATCGTCGGAATCCCCTGGGACAGCCCCGCGATGCCCAGATGCATTCGGCTGGTGACGAGGGCGTCGGCCAGGGAGACAACCCCCTTGATGCAGGGGGCATCCAAAACCTGCGCGCAATAGTGGATGCGATTGGCATAGCCTCGGCGCAACTTTTCGTAAAGCGGCTCCAGGCAGATATTGTCAGTGACCTGCGGCCGGTCATCGTGCGGCAGTAGAAGGAGATTCCAGTCGGTCTTTTGCAAAATGTCGTCAAGGACGTTAGCCAGGGCTTCGACCGATTCGGCGATCTGCGTCGCGGTCGCGTTCTTGAACAGCATGGGGTGGAGATTGACGGCGAGCAGAGATTGTCCACTCTGCCGTTTCCACTCCTGGATCAACTCATACTGTTCTGAGTGGGTGTCTGGCTCCAGGAGGAAGGCGGCATCGGCGGTAAGCAGTGCACGCTTGCCTGTGGCCTTCTCAAACCTCTGCAAGGATATCGGGTCGCGGAGGCGGTATATGAAATCGGCATTGACATGGCGCAGGCACTTAAGCACCCGTGGATGGGGATGGGAGTTGAAACTGAAGCCGATGAGCGAAGTGGGGATGCCATGACGCTGCATGATGTCAGCCAGCGCAAAAAAGGCGATGGAACTGCGGGGGCTATAGTAGCCGTCCATGACATCGGCGCCTAAAACCGCGCAAAATGTGGGCCGGATTGCCTTGGCGGCGTTGTAAATGCTTTCAAAGAGCCAGCGGCCAGTCCAGCAGTTGACAGGAATCCAACCATGCCGCCGGGCGGCTTCAGCAGCCTCTGGAGTCGAAGTGACGACATGATAACGGTATTGCGGGAAGTGGCGCTGCAATACGATGAGCATCGCCTCGTCGCCACGGGATCCCGTCAGGCTCCAGGGATCGCACGGGATGACAAATACCCCGCCTGTTCCATGGATGTCCTCCTGGCTCTCGCGCAGTTTTCGCCATTCCACGGCACGGTGCGCAAAATAAAAGCGCTGGAAGACCCGGCGTTTGCATTGGCGCAGGAGCTGGATGAGAGAATGGAGAAAATTCATACTCCCTTGATGAATTCGTTTTAATTTCACTGATTTCTCGCAGTCAATAGAATATCAGATGGCGTTTATATTGTCGCAGAACGATTATCCAATGCTGGAAAAGTTGCGGGCACGAATCCCATTATTACTTCCCAAACAATAATTTCCTGATTTTATGAAAACGTGGGCTGAAAAATCGGAAGAATTTGAATAATAGGAATTTTACTGTGAACGTGGAATGCCGTTTTCGCCATTCCTGGATATAATGCAATTGGAAAACATGCCGTTCCGTGACGGCGTTGGCGGCGACCCGCTCATAAAAGAACGGGGAGATTTGCGACAATGTGCGATCAAATTGAATCAATTGTTTTTTTAATCCTCCAGGGAGAGGTTGCGTCGGCAATAATTGCTTATGGTAGCGATTGGCCAGAAATTGCAGCGTGCGTTCCTGGGCGAACTTCAGCCCGGAGGGCTTGGCGGTCGGCGACAGCTCCTCCATCCTTTTGACGATTCCAAGGGCAATGTCCCACAGGGTCTTGACGTTTCGCGCCCGCACCTCCGGGGTGATGCTCTGCCCCTCGCGTCCTACCAGGTATTGAACCACCGCCTCGGGATAGTAGTAGGTGGTTTCCACCTGTGTCATCGGCAGGATATACCATTC
>JAEEXV010000413.1 GCA_016287975.1 Lentisphaeria bacterium
GGAGAAAATACACTCCCTCCCATTTGTAGGATTGAACGCAACAAAGGGGGTGCGTTTACCTTTTCCATTTTCACGCCATACCCATGTCGATCGGAGCGGCTTGCAATTGCGGTTTGATTGATTATATTAAGTGTTTCGCTTTACGCGCATTTCACACTTTTTGTCCCATCCTGCAACATAGAAGGAATCGAGCAACATGAAACGTACCTATCAGCCGCACTGCCTGTCCCGTAAGCGCACGCATGGTTTCCGCCATCGCATGAAGACGGCGGACGGGCGCAAGATCCTGTCCCATCGCCGCGCGGTCGGCCGCAAGCGCCTGTCGGTGTAGCCGCCGTCCAGGAATGGCGGAAGGAGCGTCCAAGGGGGCGTCGCCATTCGGGGCGGAGGCTCGTCTGCACCGTCGGGAGCAGATCGAGCTGGTGAAGTCCCGTGGGCAGAGCGAGGTGGGGCGCCATACTGTCGTCGTGGTCCTGGCGGATCCGCCCGAGGGCTCGCGACGGCTGGCATGCCTGATTTCCCGACGGTTTGATCTGCACGCGGTGGTCCGCAACCGCGCGCGGCGCCTGTTTCGGGAGACGTGGCGGGCGTTATTTCCGCGGCTCTCGCCCTGCTGGGTGCTGCTGATCCCGAGGCGGGCGCTGAAGTCGGCGAAATGCCCCGAGATCCTGGCGGAGGTGGAGCGGGTATTGGTGAAGCGCGGCGTCTGCCGCGCGCAAGCCGACGATGGCGAGACTGGGTTGGCCAACTAATGCGGCGGGGCGGTGCCTGGCTGGACTGGTGCGCTTCTACCAGCGCTTCATCAGCCCCCTGAAACCGCGCTGCTGCCGCTTCACCCCCAGTTGTTCGGAGTATTCGCGCCAGGCGTATCTGACGCATGGCTTCTGGCGCGGTACCTGGTTGACGATCTGGCGCATTCTGCGCTGCAATCCTTTCTACCGCGGTCCGCTGGTGGATCCAGTGCCGCCGCCGCGTCGGCGGCCGTAGGTTTCCGCGCAGGGGCGCGAACGATTCCATGAAGAAATACGATCTAGTCTCGATCCTTGGTGCCGCCGCATGCATCGCGCTGCTGGCGGGGGTGTTTGTATGGAACTACAAGCATCCGCCGCGCCGCGCCGTGCCGCCGCAGGCTTCCGCGCCCGCCGCCGCGAGCCAGGCGGTCGCCTCTGCGGAGGCGGGGACTTCCGCCGCCACCACGGGCACCGAGACGGCCAAGGCGATGCTGCCCGCGACGCCCGCGCAGGTGGATCTGGAGCGCGCGGTGAAACTGGCGGTGCCTGGGGAGTTCACGGCGACCATCGACGCGAACGGCCGCGGCGTCGCGGCCGTGGAGATGGCGAAGCACAAGGTGCAGAGCCGCAACGCGGAGGAGCGGAAGAATCCGCTGGTGATGCGCACGCGCGGCAACCAGTTCCTGTCGCTGGGCGGCATCACGCTCTACAATGTGGCGGATGGGCTGACGCAGGGCGAGTGCGAGATCTCGGTGCGCCGCGTCAACGCCGACACGACGCTGGAGTTCACCGAGACCTGGAAAACCGGGCCAGGCAGCGTCCCCGAGCATGACTATGAAATCACCTACGTCCTGAAGATCAGAAACAACGGCGACAAGACGCAGACGCTCAACCGCCTCACCCTCGACTGCGGCGAACTGCAGAACTTCATCTCGGACGAGCAGAACACCTCGAACTTCCTGGGTGGCATCGCGGGCTCGGTCGCCTACGGCGCGCCTGGCAGCCGCTCCGCCGAACTGCTCTCGATGAAGGACCTGCGCAAGAAGATGGACGCCAAGCGCATCGAGAAGCTGGCCTCGACGCCCGCCGCGTGGGTCGCGGTGGATTCGCGCTATTTCGTCTTCGCGCTCCTGGATGTCGAGGTCGGCGGCAGGCGCCAGAACGGCTTCGCGGGAGTGGTCGCGAACTGCCCGAACCCCGACGCGACCGACGCGCAGCTGCTCTTCCACGCGGCCGCCTTCCTGCCCGAACTCAAGCTCGGCCCCAAGGAGGAGACCGAGGTGGTCGTCCACGCCTACGCGGGGCCCAAGCGTCTCCAGCGCCTGCAGAAGATGGACAACGGCATCGACTCCATCATGGGCATGGACTACTTCTTCTTCTGGCACTTCCGCTGGATGGGCTGGCTGGGGCGGCTGCTCCTGGAGAGCCTGAACCTGGTCGCGCGCATCTTCGGCGGCGCAGGCTGGGCCTACGGCATCGGCATCATCCTGGTGACGCTGGTCGTGAAGCTGATCTTCATGCCGCTGGCGTGGAAGTCCAGCCGCTCGATGAAGGCGATGAGCGCCCTCCAGCCGCAGCTCAAGGCGCTGCGCGAGAAATACAAGGACGACCCGCAGCACATGTACTACGAGCAGCAGAAGCTCTTCAAGGAGAACAATGTCTCGCAGTTCGGCGGCTGCCTGCCGATGCTGGTGCAGATCCCCGTCTTCTTCGCGATGTACAACACCTTCCGCGCCGCCTTCGAGATCCGCAACGCATCCTTCCTGTGGGTGGCCGACCTCTCGATGCCCGACCGCATCTTCAACCTCCCCATCCACCCCCTCGCGCTGCTGACCGGCGTGACCATGTACCTCCAGCAGCGCCTGACGCCGATGCCAGATCCCCAGCAGGCCCGCATGATGAACATCATGTCACTGGTCTTCATCGTCTTCTTCTACAACATGCCGGCGGGGCTGACCCTCTACATGACCGTCAACCAGCTCTTCTCCATCGTCCAGATGTACTTCTTCCGCCAATGGGAGAAGTCGGACCCGCTCCCCGCCCCGACGGCCAAATAGCAAGACCGCTTTCCCCGTGAATCCACAGTCGGAACAGAAAGGCAGGTAAACATGACAGCACAGGAACTCCAAGAGGCCGCCCAGACCGCGCTGGCCAGCATGATCCAATCCCTCGGCTATGACGCCACCATCGAACCCGTGGAGGCCGAAAACGGCGCCCTCACCCTCAATCTCAAGATGGACGACGCGGGACGCCTCATCGGGCGCAAGGGGCAGGTTCTCGAAGCCCTCGAACTGCTGCTGAACCGCATCCTCAAGCGCCAGGACGAGAAGGCGCCGTGGGTGTCCGTCGAGATCGACGGCTATTCCACCGGCCATACCGCGGGCGAGCACCGCGCTGGCGGCGCGCATCTCGACAGCGAGGAGGCCGAGCGCTTCGAGCATCTCGCCCTCGACGCGGCCAAGGAGGTCCGCCACTGGAAGCAGGAGAAGCGCCTGGGGCCGTATCTGCCCGCCGAGCGCCGCATCATCCACACCGCCCTCAAGGGCGACCCCGAGGTCACCACCGAATCCATCGAGGCCCCCGAGGCTGGCCCCCGCATGAAATATGTGATTGTGAAGCCCGTGTGAGGCGAAATCGCTGCCGGCGGGGCAATGTGCGCTGGCATCCTGGATATGGGCGGGGTGCCTTGCGTTCGGCCGTTGTGTGCCGCCGGCGAAAAGCCGGCGGGCCAATGGGCGCTTCACGGGCGGGCTGGCTTTGCGGGGCGGGGCAAATATGCGGGCTGGCGCCTTCAGCCAGCCATGCAAACGACGGGGGGCTTCGCTTCGCTCCGCCCCCCGCACCCCCCGCTCCGCGCCCATCGGGGGCGGGGCAATATGCGCGGGCCCCGATGTATGGGCGGCGTGTGCCGCCGGGCTTGCCCGGCGGGGCAATGGGCTTTGCTCCGCCCCCCGCACCCCCCGCTCCGCGCCCATCGGGAGCGGGGTGGATTGTTCGGCCGTTGTGTGCCGCCGGCGAAAAGCCAGTGGCTGCGGATGCATCGTTCCTTTGAAATACAAGAATACAAATTTTTTGCCTGCATTCTTGCACAATGCGATTTGGCTGGCTGAGACGCTTATGAGACATCCACACAACTTTTTCGCATACATGGCCGACTGGCGGTGAAGCGGTGATTATATTCGGGCGTCTTCGGGAATAGAGGTCTGGCAAGGCATCGAGCCTGGAATCCCGCGGCCATGCCATTCACATTGCAAAGGAGAAGCATCCATGAAAACGCACTTGGTTGTGCTCGCACTCTGCCTGGCCGCTCTGGGGCTGGCGCTGGAGCCGCCCCGCTCCATTGATATCGCCATCGGCGACATCAAGATCCGTTTGGACGCCGCCAAGCGCTATTACATGAACCGCGTCGAGTTCCAGGGACAGCCTATGGGTGTCGACCAGCGCGGCTACCACTACGGCACGGTCTTCTTCGTCAAGGGGGAAAAGGGGTTCGCGGGAACTGGCCACACCGAGGCTGGCTATGGCGAGACGGTCGACAAACTCCAGATTCTCATCGACGGGACCAGCGTGGACTACATGAACTGCAATTCCTTCTCTGGTCAGGAACTGCTCCTGCGCAAACGCTCCCGCGTCGGCCATTTCTCCATCGACTACACCCTTGCAATCGTCGGCGGGCGCATGGATGAATCCGTCGCCATTTCCAGCGACGCGGACGTGGCCATGAACATCATCTATCACTTCATGCACCCGTGGGAACTGCGATTCACCGACTTTTGCGCGGTGAAGGCAGACGGTGCGCTCCTCCGTGGCACCTTCGCGGGCCGCGGGGCATTTCCGCTGAAGCGGACGGACATCCAAGCCGTCGCCTGCTATGACCGCCAGAGCGGCTATGGGCTGGTGACCAGGGATCTCGGCGGCGAAGGACATGGAAAGCCGCTGCGGATGCTCTGGGACCGCCCCGTCTATCGCAAGGATTATTTCGCGGACTACAGCGAACAGCGCTTCCCCAAAGGCCATCGGGCGACCTATGCGGCCTCCACCGCCTTCTTCCGCCAGCCCGACGCCTCCCGCTGGGAGCAAGAGGCGCTGAAGGCGGCGGGCCTCCTCACTGGACGGTGAGGAGTTCGGTCTTGATCAGCGCCTCGAAGGGTTTTTTCTCCGCGCCGGCCACCTGCGTGATCCAGCGGTGGATCTCCTTTCCGAAGAGGGTGAAGCGCTGCCGCATCATGCCGATGCCCCGATACCCCTTCAGCGCCGGGATTTCGTCAAAGGTCAGCAACTTGAAGTCGCGTCCCGCCTGCAGGCCGTAACTCTGCGCCGCCACCACCAGCGGCAAGACCAGGTCGCAGTCCATCACGAAGAGCCCGCGCGGGCACTTGTCCGCATTGCCGAAGAGCCGCAGCGCGATGTCGGCGATCTGGCGCAGATGGTCGCCCCGCGTCTCCAGGATGCAGTGGTCCGGGCTGATATGCGCCCCCAGTTCGATCGCCGCCGCGAAGAAGGCGATGATGCGATCGGCCAGATACGGTCGGAGAGACGAAGGCTGGTAGGAGACGAAGGCGATGTCCCGCCCCGCCTCGATGAGCAGCCATGCCAGCCCTTCCCGTATGCTGGCCTTGACATCCGTGCAGACTGAATCGAAGCCCGTGTAACTGCGGTTGAGCAGCAGTTGCGGCACCCCAAGCCGCTTCAAATGCTCCAGAATCGACAGGAACCCCGGCGCGGGGGCGTCCCAGATGACCGCGCCGTCTGGGGAGGCGAGCGCCTCTGGCATCATCTGCGCGCGTTCCTTGGAATAGAGGACAATCGGCAAATCCGCCTCGTCCCCTGGGGAAAGCAGGGGGGAGAACTGGTCGACCGACGCGGCATACCGATTCGACACCAGCCGCAGCAGCCGGAGCTTGCGCTGCGGCTCCGCTTCCGCCACATAGGTCCCGCTACCCTGCCGCGAGGTCAGATACCCCGCCTTGACCAAGGCGCCGATGGCGCGCTCCACCACCGTCCGGGAACACTGAAACTTCTGCGCCAGTTGATGCCGCGACATGATCAGGTGCCCCGGCGGGAGGTGTCCCGACGTGATTTCCTGCACCACGTACTCCTGCAAACGGGCGGTCTTGCTGAGCATTGGAAATTGCCTCCTTCCTCCCCCCGTTTCATAGCACCGGAACCACCGCCACCCCGACCTGGCGGCCGACAATCCCTTATCATAATACAAGAAGTCAAATTTTCCAGTTGAATCCACTGTTTTATTAATGTATTATCCAGTTTTTAGTAGGACATCGTGATAACTTTCTTCCATGAAAAAGGGAGGATTTGGCGTGTTTGCGGCAAACGGGAAATTATATTTTTCGGGATGATGGCAGGACCTGATGCGTTTTCGCGTCCGTCGTCTTGTCAGTTGCCCGTCATGGAATGGAATGGACAGTTCTCTTCGTCATGCAAGATCCGCCGCGTCAAAGTCAAAATGGGTTCAACCGTCTGGTCTGGTTTCTGGCCGTGATGCTTCTAGTCTGGGCCGTGCCGGCATTGTCCGGGGCGGTTCGGATGGTCTGCATCGGGGATGAAGTGTGGAAGGATGGCCTTGGGGAGGAGGTGGCGGCCTGCCTCCGGGCTGGATGGGAAGAGGGGCGGGCAGACGGGCTTGCCGTGGAGACCTATGCCGTGGAGGGGGATTCCCTTGTATCCCTGGAGGCGCGCCTCAACCAGCAGCCAGTGGCCGACTGGACCCGCTATTGGCCGCTTCTTGGCTCGCGTCCGGAGTGGGTGGTGATCCAGCTGGGGCGGCGCGACACCGCCGCGCGGAGCCTTGACGGCTTCCGCACCGCCCTCGTCCCTCCCGAGACGCAGAAGGAATGCCTTGCACGCCTCCTGTCCACGATGCGGCGCGTCTGGCCGCGCGCCCGCATTCTCCTGATGACGCCGGTACCCTGCGATGACGCAATGCAGAAGAGCCGCGCCGCCGCAGCCCTTCGAAACGGCGTACGGGATGTCTGGCGCCTGGGAGACAGGGACAAGGAGACAGCCTTCAACCGGACGTTGCAGGAGGCCGCCCGTGCCTGCGGCGTCGATTTCCTGGACATGGATGCCGTCTTCCGCCGGAATGGCGACCTGCGCACGCTGTGGCTGCCCGGCGGGATTCGACTGGCGCCTGCGGGGCGGCGGCTTCTGGCGCAGGGGATTCTGGACTACATGAAAGGCCATCCTGGAGGCCCGCCGCCGGCGCCCGGGAGTCCGGCGCTGCCGGCGGAGCTGGTCTTCCGGATGGATTCGGTCGCCATTCCAAAACCGCATTCCTGGAGCGGGAGCCCCTTCGCGATGCCGCCCCGAGGCGGCGCAGGCCCCCGGCTGCTGCTCTACGGAAACTACGGCGCGACCGCAGCAGGCGCCCTCGCCATGGACGGCAGGAGCGCCGGGGGCGTCTTGGAGGGCAGTTGCGGATTCTCCCCGGAGAAGGGCTGCACGCTGATCGCGACCGTCCGCAACACCGCCGTGCGCGACCCCAAGGAGAAGCGGCTCTTTTCCTCCTATTTCTACAAATCCCGGCAGTTTCTTTTCTGCCGTCTTGACAATCGGCTCTATTTCAACGTCCACGTCAACGGGGCCTGGCGCGGGGGCTATGTCACCAGCGACGTCTTCGATGAAACGCCCGGGCGCGAATCCTTCCACCAGGTCGCCATGACGACCTGGCGCCATCGGGTGCCGTCGCAGGGGGAGGACTGGATCGAAGTCCGCTTCTATGTGGACGGCGTCCCCTGCGGCAGGAAGCGCCTCGTGGGGCTTTCGTTCCCCGAGAGTCCCTTCCCGCTGGAATGCGGC
Organism: Lentisphaeria bacterium; assembly: GCA_016287975.1. The sequence continues at coordinate 7,548 of JAEEXV010000413.1, forward strand.
TCCGCCAGTTCGCTGGGGGCCGTCTGGCGCTCCAAAGGGGAGGCGGCGGAATACCGGATCTGCAATCGCGTGCTCAACGATTCCGAAATCGAGGAACTTGCCCTGGCGGAGCCGCTGCTGAAGCGCGGGAGCGCGGCGTCGCCTGGTCCCGGGCTGCAGGCGCTTCTGGAATCACTTCCCGCCACATCCCCCAGGCGTGGGGCCGTCGAGAATCTCATCCGGGCGGGGATGGACGAGGCGCGGCTGCGCGCCCTTCTGGAGCGGAAGGAGGCCATCCTGGAACTGCCCGGCACCGACTCCACGCTGACCCTTCTCGCGCTTCCCGGACAGTGCCGCGTCCTCTCCTGGTTCGACCGCAAGGCCGGTCGTGAACTGCTGGCGCACGACTCCCCGATGTTCACGGTTGAGGCCGTACTTGACGGGAAGAGCCGGCATCTTTCCCCCATCGGCTCTGAAAGCGCCTCACGCCTTGTCGCCCCGCCCCTCCGCCAGGGCGACGCGTGGCACTTCACCATCCAGAGCACCTTTGCAGAGGGCGCGACCGCCACGGCGCGCTACTGTTTCTCCCGCGATCAACTGCGCTACGAGGTCTCCCTGGACGCGGGGGACTCTCCGTATTCCTTCGAAATGCTGAACCAGCCCGCCGTGCGCCTCCGCCCCTTCGCCGGCGGGGATCGGCTCCTCGTCCCCGTCATGTCCGGCGTCGAGCACCCCGACGCCTCCCGTGACGGCGTCTCCTACGAGGACACCTATCCGCATGGCACGGCCTCCATGCAGCTGGGCGCGTACTATGACGCCGGAGGCGGCCTGTACTGGACCGTGCTGGATCCACGCGCGCGCCAGAAGCAACTGGCATTCATGGCGGGAAGTCGGCGTGTCGATGTACGCGTCGGCTGGTTTGTGCCGTGTCGGGCTTCTGGCGACAGGCGCCGTTTCTCGCCTGGTGCGCCGGCCGTGCTGGAACTATTCCGCGGCGACTGGTACGATGTCGGGCGGCTCTACCGCCGCGACCTCGCCGCCATGAAGGCGCTCTGGTGGCGGGAGGGCCTTCCCAACACCGACACGCCGAAGTGGTTCCGCGAAAACTGCCTCGTCATCCGCAAACTGACCGTGGACGACATAGAACTCCACCGGCCCATGCGCGACTATTTCGGGATGCCCTACGCCATCCACTACTCCAGCAGCTACGCCTTCAACCACTACAGCCCGCTTTACCGCCTCAATCCAATGGACATCGCCTACGCGGAGACGGTCCACGGGCTGGGGCTGCATCTCTACCCGTACACAGACCCGCGCCTCTGGGCGCACCAGGACCGGCGCGACGAGGACTTCCTCTACAGCACGCAGGGGCGGCGCAACACGGTCATCCGCGACGGCAGAGAGTACACCGAACGCTACGGGGACGTACTCTGCTCCATCGTCTGCCCGAGCGCGCCCGCCGTGCAGGAACTCACCCACGCCACCCTGAAACTCATCACCGACCAGGGCTTCGACGGAATCTACTGCGACCAGATCGGCGCCGCGCTGCCGCTGCTTTGCGAAAGCGTCTCCCATGGCCATGCCCCCCGCGATCCCGACGCCTACTACCGGGACGGGTGGCGCCGGATCTTCACCCGCCTGCGCGCGGCCTGGAAGCGCCAGGGCGCAGAGAAGATCCTCGTCACCGAGGACAACGCAGAACACTGCGTCGGAATCATGGACGGGATGCTGCCGTGGCGCTGGATGTACGACAACCAGGTGCCCCTCTATCCGATGGTCTATGCGGGGCGCACCCAGTTCACCGGGCGCGAACCGGACTGCGAGGAGCCGGACGCCATCTTCGTCAAGGCGGCTTCCATGCTCGTGAACAGCGAACAGATCGGCTGGCTGGAATCTGGGCTCGTCGTCTCGCCGCTGCGCCACGATTACCGGGTCTTTCTACGCCAGCTGCTCTGGCTGCGGAAGGCGCTGCTGCCGTTTTTCAACGAAGGGGCGATGGCGCGTCCCCCGCGCTTCGCCCGGGCGTGGGGGACGCGGACAATGCGCTGGGGCGTCCGCGGAACTGGCAGAGTCTCCTCTCCAGATGTCGTCTCCAGCGCCTGGCACGATGGCGACGACGTCGCCATCGTGCTGGTCAACCACACGTCATCCGTCCAGGCCAATACCCTGCGCTATTCCCTGCCGGCTGCCCAAAACACCGTGCGCCTCTTCCATTCGGACCACGCGGCCGTGGAACTCTGCCCGTGCGGCCAGGAACTGTCCCTTGACTTCACTCTGGCGCCACGCTCCTCGCTGCTGGTTCTCGCCCAGCCCGACGGGACGCCGGAAGACACCCTCGCCCGGAATGCCGAGGCGGCCTTCGCGGAAATCCGCAAAAGCCCCGCCGTCCCGGATCCCTTCGTCGTCGAGCCTCGGAGCATGGCGAGCGCCGATGCGGGGGCGGCCGTCGTTCCCCATCAGGCCGCCGACCTCCCTGCCGCCATCGGCGGCCGCATCAACCGCGAAAAGAACCAGCTCGACTACATCCGGGATGCCTTCGTCTCTGCTGGCGAGGTGGATTTCGGCAACGGGGGGCTGCCCGTCCTGAAGGCTTCCTTCGCCGCGCCGCCTGGCTGCGGCAGCGGCTGCGTCGAATTCTTCATCGACGACATCCGCCCCGAAAACCGCTTCGCCTCCTTCGGCTTCGACGGATCCTTCTCGACCCGCGACTGGAACACCTACGAATTCCGGACCGCCCCGCTTGAGCGGAAGGTGACGGGGAGGCACCGGGTCTTCATCCAGTTGAGGGGGGCGTCGTTCTGCAACTTCCGTTGCTGGCACCTTTCCCAAGGAGACGCCAAGCCATGAAACGCGCCTTGCTGCTTCCGCTGCTGCTCTGCCTGGCCGCCGCCGCCCAGGAGCCGCCCTTCACCCGCTTCCAGGAAGAGACTGGCTGGACCGTCGTCATCACCGACTACTACCAGTGCACGCTCTTCCCGGGAAGCATGTCCCCCGTCTGGTTCAACGCGCCAGACGGCCGGCGAAAATTCCCACGCCATTTCCTGCTCGACTGGATCAAGGCAGCGGCCGCTCCCGACACCGCCATCCACTATCTCCGCCATGACTGCTATGCGGAGACGGCCATTCTGGAGCGGACAGAGGAGCGGCTCGTCTTCGAGTGCAAGGGGCGTTTCTGCCTTGGTCGCAAAACCTTCGCGGGAGTCACCGCGCGCTACCGCTATACCATCCTCCGCCATTCCCCGGAAATGCTCCTGGAAGGCGAACTGACCCGCGACCCCGGCGCGGAGCTCCCTCCCTGCATCGTCAATCTCGGAGTCCTCGCCTGGGAACGCACGCCATTCACCCACTTCCAGCGGAAGGGCGGCCCCGTCGAACCCTTCTATGCCGCCGATGCGAAAGCCCCCCTTTCCTTTTCCTCCTCCGACGGCCTGGCGCTTGCGGTCGACGGTCTCCGCATCGGCATCGCTGGCCCCGCCGCTGCCTGGAACAACGCCAGGCGGCGCTACTTCACCTATCTGACGCGCGCCGAAGTCCCTCCTGAGGAACGACGCTGGGACGGGAAGGCGCCGTGCCGTTTCACGGTCCGCTTCGTCATTGACGGGCGCACCTCCATTGTCCAGTGAAAGCATGAACGATCCGCGCGTCAAATGGATAGCCGCCCCTCCCGAAGTCCAGGGGCTCCCATGGTTTCGCCGCGACTTCACGCTGGCGGAGGTCCCGGCGAAGGCGCTCTGCCGCATCTCCGGGCTGGGCTTCCATCTGCTCTTCCTGAACGGTCGGCGGGCCGACGACGCCCGCCTGGCCCCCACCCCCTCGCGCTATGACGTCCGTACCTGGTACCGGGAAATCGAGGTGGCCCGCTTCCTGAGGAAAGGCCGGAACCGCTGTGAAATCCGACTTGGGGGCGGATGGTATGCGGGCGGCTTCACGGATGTCAACGGCAACGAGATGGCCAGTTACCGCAGCGTCCCCAAGGCCGCCATGCGTCTCTTCTGCGGGCACTTGACCTTGCTTGCCACCGATGAAAACTGGCTCTGTGCGAGAGGCCCCGTTCTGTCGGACTCCCCGCGGACGGGGGAGGTCCATGACGCCCGCCTCGCGCATCCCGAAAATTGGCGGTTCGTCCGCGTTGTGCAGCCTCCAGGCGGACGGCTGGCACGCTCCGCCGCGCCGCCAGTTCTGGCCTTCCGCCCCCGCGATCCCCAGGAAGTCCGCCGACTCGCCCCGGACACGCTGCTCTATGACTTCGGCTGCAATCTGACGGGCACTGCGAGGATGGCGCTCCAGGGGCCCGCCGGAGGCGAAGTCACCCTCAGATACGGGGAACTCCTTGACAACGCAGGGAGGCTGTCGCAAGAGAACATCAACTGGTACGTGAAGAAGGACGAGTGCCAGACCGACCGCTATCTTCTGGCCGGGGCGCCGCACGGCGAAGTCTTCCAGTCCGACTTCAGCTGGCATGGATTCCGCTACATCCAGGCGACGGCCGGCCCCGGCGTCGAAATCCGGAAACTCCAGGCCATCCCCCTGCGGAGCGGCTTTTCTGGAACAGGTGCGTTTCTATGCGCCTCCCGCAGATTCTCCCAGTTGCTGGCAGTCGTCAAACGCACTCTGGAGACCAACTTCGTCGGATACCCCACCGACTGTCCCCACCGCGAGAAAAACGGCTGGACCGCCGACGCGCATCTGGCCGCCGACAGCCTTCTGGCGTGGTTCGACGCCACCGCCAACTATGAAGAGTTCATCGACACCATCTTCGACTACCAGCGCCCCAACGGCCAGTTGCCTGGAATGGTCCCTGGCGGCGGCCACGGCTGGCACTGGGATTTCGGGCCCGTCTGGGACAGCGCCGCCTTGCTGCTGGTTCATCTGTGCTGGCAATTCAGCGGCGACGACACGCCGCTGAAACGCCACTATCGGAACCTCCGCCGATATTTGGAGTTCCAGTCGTCTCTCGCGGTCGGGGGACTGCTGCGCCTCGGTCCTGGCGACTGGAACCCGCCGCCGGGCCTTCCCGAAAGCAGCCCCGTCCTGGTCGGCAACGCCTATCGCCACCGGAATCTGCTCCTGATGGCCGGCATCGCGCGGCATCTCGGCCATTCCCGCGACGCCGCGGCATTTGCCGAGGCGGCGAAGGCGCTCCGCCGCCGTCTGTCCGCGCTCCGGCCCGCGACCGCCACGGAGCTCGGATGCCTGCTTGAATGCGGTCTGGGCAATGCCGCGATGGCAGAACGCCTGGCCCGGCAAGTCCGCGCCCATGGCTGCAAAGCCTATTTCGGTATCGTCGGCGCCAAGGCCGTCCCGCGCGCCCTCGCGGCATACGGCCATGTCGACGAGGCCTTCGGACTTTTCGTGCAACCTGGCTTTCCTGGCTGGCAATGGATGCTCCGCCAGGGTGCCACCACCCTATGGGAAACCTGGGATGGACGCCAGTCCCAGAACCATCCCATGTTCGGCGATGCCGCTGGGTGGGCATGGCGCTTCCTGGCGGGATTCCAGATCCTGCTGCCGGGCTTCCGGAAAGTCCGGCTGGCGCCGCAGTTCCCGAAGTCCCTCCGCACCTTCGGCTGGTCGGGCGACACCCCCGCAGGCCGCTGGTCCTGCCACTGGCATCGTCGGCACGACGGCGCCATCGAAGTGAATGTCGTCGTCCCCAAGGGCGCGGCCGCCGAACTCCACCTCCCTGGCCAAACGCCGTCCTGCCTGCTGGAGGCTGGGGAGCACGTGCTCATCACTTCCAGTGCCACTTGAATCCGTGAAGCCTGAACCAGACTTCGCGACTTGTCCCACAAAACAGAAGGAACCTCCACCATGGAAAAACAGCAACACACCCGGCTCTTCACGCTCATCGAGCTCCTCGTTGTCATCGCCATCATCGCCGTCCTGGCATCGATGCTGTTGCCCGCCCTCAGCAAGGCCCGCGAGAAGGCGCGCGACATCAACTGCATCAGCAAACTCAAGCAGCTGATGCTTGCACACACCATCTACGCCAACGACAACAAGGACTGGATCGCCGCCCCGCATCTCGCCGGATTCTTCTGCAATTCCAACACGTACATCGGCTCCTGGAAACAGAATCCCGTCAACGGAACCGACGGCAAGCTCTTCGACGGCGGCTATCTTGGCGGCGGCAGCGGCCTGAAGGACGCCTCCGACGATGCCATCACCACGCTCCGACGCGCGCATCTGCGGTGCCCGTCGGACTCCAAGAACTTCACCAATGGCCCCGACGGGCGCAACAGCTACATTCTGATGTGGGCCCAGAACGACGCCGCCATGGACGACCAGTTCCACAGCAAGCATGGCGGACGCGCCATCATCGGGCGCGACAATCCAAACAGCGCCATCTATGCCGACGTCCACGACGGCTTTACCGACTACAACTGGTCGGCTCTTACGGGAAACCATCCTGGCAAGGCCAATGTCGGATATCTTGACGGGCGCGCCGTAGGGAAGGCCATCCGCCGCAACAGCCAGGGCGGATGGTGCCCCCGCAATGCCCAGTGGCAGCCCATTTTCTTCGATGCCTATCACACTGGCGCCGAAACGGGATTCTGGCAATAGCACGCCGCGACTCAGGCAGAGGTGGCGCGCTCCGCGCTCATCGGAGGCGGGGCAATGTGCGCGGCCCCCGATGTATGGGCGGCGTGTGCCGCCGGGCTTTTGCCCGGCGGGGCAATGGGCTTTGCTCCACCCCCCGGCCCCCCCCGCTCCGCGCTCATCGGGAGCGGGGGGATTGTTCAGCGGTTGTGTGCCGCCGGCGAAAAGCCGGCGGGCCAATGTACGCGGGCGGGGCAATGGGCTTTGCTCCGCCCCCCGGCCCCCCCCCGCTCCGCGCTCATCGGGGGCGCGGCAATGTGCGCGGGCCCCGATGTATGGGCGGCGTGTGCCGCGGGGCTTGCCCGGCTGGCCAATGGGCTTTGCTTCGCCCCCCGCACCCC
>JAEEXV010000414.1 GCA_016287975.1 Lentisphaeria bacterium
CAGCTTGCCTTTCAGGTCGAGCAGCAACTGCGCGGCGCTCTTCTTGCCGACGCCGCTGATCTTCGAGAGCAGTTTCAGATCCTGGTTGGCGACCGCCGCGCAGAAGGCCGAGACGGACATCGAGGAAATCACATTGAGCGCCAGTTTCGGCCCGAAGCCCTTGACATTCTCCAGCACCAGTTCGAAGAGCTGCTTCTCCGCGCGCGTCAGGAAGCCGTAGAGGGTCAGCGCGTCCTCCCGCACCGCAAGATAGGTGAACAAGGTCACGCGGGAATGGGGCTGCGGCAGATGCTCGGCGGTCGAAAGCGGGATCTGCGCCTCGTAGCCCACGCCGTTCACATCCACGACCGCCGTGCCCAGGGTGCTTTCCACCAGTTCTCCAGTCAACTGCGCAATCATCGACTTCTCCCTCAGTCCAGATCCAGAATCGTCACGCGCCCCAGCACGCTGTCCACCACCAGCCGGAAATGACGGTCCGCGACGGTGAACTCCAAAGGCGGCCCCGCCGCCTCGCCGTCGGGGAAAAAGGCGAAGACGATGCCGTCCTCGTCCCCCTCGACCGAGGGCAGCTCCGTCCACTCGACATCCGCGGGCACCTCGTAGGAACTCTCGCCCGAGAGCACGCCGCGGCGCGGCGCCTCCTCCTCCCCGTCCTCCTCCTGCCGCGCCGTGCGCGGTGGATGCCAGGAGCGGTCCAGTTCGTTGGTGTACTCCCGCACCTCGAAGCGCTTCTCGTCCTCCAGCAGCACCAGCGCCAGCGCCTTGCCGCCCGCCCGCGCGCGCGTCGCCGTCTCCGTGAAGGCCGCGCGCAGTTTCGACAGCGCGTTCTCCACCGTCAGCCGCTTCGAGGTCGTGCGGATGCGCGGCACCACCAGCGCCGACACCAGCACCACGATGCCGCAGACCACCAGCATCTCGATGAAGGTATACGGATGGCGGTGCCGCGGGCGCATCGTCAGTTCCAGCAGGAGATGTCGGCGTTCTTGTCCTCGCCGCCGCTGGCGTTGTCCGCGCCGTAGCTGACGATGTCGAAGTCCATCCCGTCGGTGCCTGGGCAGGTGTAGATGAAGTCGTGCCCCCAGCCGTCCTGCGGCAGGTTCTTGGCGTCCAGATACGGCCCGCCCCACTTCTGGTGCCCTGGGTTGGTCAGAAGATCCTGCAGGCTGTTCGGATACTCGCTGCAGTCCATGTAGTAGCGCTGCACCGCGTCCTTCAGGTTGACCAGCTGCGCCTTCGTCGTGGAGACCTTCGACTTGTCCAGCGACCCCAGGATCTTCGGGCCGACCAGCGCCGCCAAAAGGCCGATGATCACCACCACGATCATGATTTCAATCAGGGTGAAACTACGCCGCGCCATCCTGCGCATACGGCGTTCCATGCGTCTCTGCTCCATCGTGCGAATCTCCTTTGTGTTTTTGGCTACAGGTGAAAAGTGCAAAATCAGCTCCCTGGGCTTCCGAATGATTCGGGCTCACCCCGCGGCGTGCTGCATGTCCATGATCGCGGTGAACATCAGCATGACGATGAGTCCGATGCCCATGCCGAGCGCGATGATGATGACTGGCTCGAAGAGCGACAGCAGCCGCTTGATGTTCTTGCGCAGATCCGTCTCGTAGCGGTCCGCGACGCGGTCCAGCATCCCCTCGACGTTGCCCGTCTCCTCGCCGACCGAGATCATCCGCAGCATCATGCCGGGGATGTAGCGGCTCTTGCCCAGCGCCTCGGAGATCTTCTGCCCTTGGCGCAGCTCCCCGCACACCTCGTCCAGCGACTTCCGCATGCAGGTGTTCTGGATGACGCGCGTCGCCATCGCGACGGTGTTCAGGAGGTGCACCCCCGAATGCATCAGGATCGCCATGGTGCGCGCAAAGCGCGCGAGGTTGCCGTAGAGCACCAGCCGCCCCAGGATTGGCAGTTTCAGCGCGGTGCGGTCCCACCAGCGGCGCACCGCGCCGTCGGGACGGCGCGCCTGCACCACCAGCCAGACGACCGCCGCCACCAGCACCAGCGCCGTCCACCAGTAGTTGCGGATCGCCGAGGACATGCTCATCAGCAGCGCGGTCGAGGAGGAGTCGATGCCCGCCCCCGCCAGCGCGGCGCCGAACTTCGGGACGATGACGCCCAGCACCAGCGTGAGCATCACGATGCCCGAGAAGGCGATGAAGGCGGGATAGATGGAACTGGAGATGATGAAGCTCTTGAGTTCCGCCGAGGCGGTCAGGAAGCCCCGCAGCTGCCCCATCACCTGCGGCAGCGCGCCCGATTCCTCGCCCGCCTCCACGATGCCCGCATAGACGCCTGGGAAGAGGCTCCCCTGGTCGCGGATCAGCGCCGAGAGCTTGCGCCCCTCGTGCAGCCCGCGCCGCAACTCCCCGATCAACTGCTGCAGCGCGGGGTTGTCCCGCTCGTCCCCCAGGATCGCCAGCGCGCGCTCCAGCGGGATGTTGGCCTCCAGCAGCGGCACCAGGCGGTCGGTGAAGTCGTAGACGTCCACCTTCTTCTTCATGAAGCCGCGGCCGCTGTTCCCCTCCCCCAGGAAGGCCAGCGGCATCATGCCGCGGCGCTGCACGCGCCGCGTCGCGTCGGCCTGCGAATCCCCCTCGACCAGCAGTTCGCTGACCTTTCCCGCTCGATCACTGACTTTGAACTTGTAAAGCGGCATGAAACTGAAATCCCGCGGTTCGGCCTCCCAGGGCTGCGCCATCCACCGTCCCCCGCCCTCGTCAAAGAAACGCAAAAACCCCCGCTTTATTGGCAGAAGCCCCCTCCGTTCCCCCCGAAATCGCACACAATATAACCCGCCTCCCGCGACTTGACCCGCGCCGCGTCATTCTTCACCTCGCCGCCCCGCGGCAGCCCCAGCGCCTGGCAGCCAGGCCGACTGGTCGGCGGCAGCGCCAGCAAGACCGCCCCGCCCCGCGAAAACACCGTCTCCCCCGTGTCAAGCAGTTCGAAGGCGATCTCCGCCATCCCCGCGGACGGCGCCACCTCCCCTCGGAAACGCCCTCCCTCCCCCTTCTGGAAATGCAGCCGCCATCCCCCTGGCAGTTCGCCGCGCCATACCCGCCCCGCGTCAGGCGACAGCACCTCGACGGACCCGCCCAAGGCCAGAAGGCGCTGCCGCAGCGCCGCCCCGTCCTCGCGGCTGCGGGGATCGCGCGCGACGACCAGCCGCCGCACCGAGAAGCCGTCCGCAAGGCGCTCGGCGCCCGAGGGGAACGGCGCCCCCGTCGGCA
>JAEEXV010000415.1 GCA_016287975.1 Lentisphaeria bacterium
CTCCTCAAGATGATCTCGCCCGGCACCTGCATCCGCAACATCCCCATCTTCACTCTCGCCTGGATTGACGAGGTCTGGGAACTCTACCTCCACTCCGGCAACCCGCAGTGCGACGCCTTCGTGCCAATCATCAACGACTTGCTGGAGAACATCTTGGCGCAAACCATCCAGACTCCGGCCGGAACGCTCTATGCGCCCGACAAACACGAAAACACCTGGAACTTCTGCGAATGGGTCCCCGGTCTCGCCGACAGCCGCGTGCGCACCACGGCCAAATATCATGCGGCCTACAACCTCTACCTCGTCGAGGCGCTCCGCAACGCCGCCAAGCTCAACGACGCCTTCCACTTCGATGCGCCATGCGACTTCGCAAAATGCGCCGACCAGCTCGCCAAGACCATCGACAAATTCTTCTGGGACGCGCAAAAAGGCTGCTACCGCACCAACGAGCAGTGCGAATACACCCACGAGCACATCCAGGCCCTCGCGCTCTTCAACCACGTGGTTCCGAAGAGCAAAATCGCCCGCGTCCTCAAGGCGATGAAGGCCCCCGGCACCCTCCTTTCCACCTACAGCACCCTCCCCTACTGGGTACATGCCATGCAGAACCTCTCGCCCGAGTGCCGCGCCGAAATCATGCCGCGACTGCGGGCGACCTTCCTGCCCGCCGTCTTCAACGGCGCCACCACCCTCTGGGAGACCGCCGAAGCCGGCAACGACTTCGCCTACGCGGGCTCGCTCTGCCACGGCTGGAGCAGCCTCCCCAGCTACTACTTCCGCGCCGGCGTCCTCGGCGTGACACCCGCCGCCCCTGGCTTCACCAAGTTCCGCGTGAACCCCGACCCCGCGGAACTCACCCACGCCGAAGGCGAGGTCCCCACGCCCTACGGACCCATCCATGTGGAATGGCGGCTGGACAAAAACGGCCAGCCCAAAATCACCGCGCTCACCGCCCCCAAAGAGTGCAAATTGGCTTAACCCCCCCCCCCCCCAACTCCGAGTCCTGAGCCCCTCCCCCCGATCATGAAAAAAACCTCCTTTACCACAATTTTCCTGGCCCTGACACTCTTCGCCGTCGAGCCGCCACCCGGCTGGAAATTCCAAGGTGCCGGCACCGGCGGAGTCACCGACGACGGGAACCTCTATGTCGAAGTCAATCGTCAGCAGGAGGAAACCGACTGGCTCAGTCCCGCCCTCCCCCTCGTTCCAGGCGACATCTACCGGCTGGACTTCTACCTGCTCGTCACGCCGGAGAATGCCGACGGCAATGTCACCCCTGGGTTGGTCAACTATTCGGTGGATACCAAGCGCTCCGGCGACAGCTGGCAGCACGAGACGCTGTTCCTCCCATCCGCCCTGGAGCCCGACCGCATGCGAATCCGCCTCGGTGCCTGGAAGCTCGGCGGACGCGCCGAATTCAAAAACTGGCAACTCCGCCACGCCATTCCCTTCTTCCGTGACTGCGGAGACGGGCTGACACTCGGAACCGGCGAACGCATCGACGGCAATACCTACACCTTCACGCAATCCTTCCAGGCGGACGGCCCTGCGACCACGCGGCTGCTTCCGCGACTCGACAACATCCGCTACAACACCTCGCGATTCTGCCTCGAAAAGCCCGACGCCTGCGTGACCTACGCAATCACCGTCCCCGGCCGCCGTCAGCTTGCCGGTGCCACTCTGGAACTCTTCGTCAATTACCATTCCAGCGGCAAAGTGGTGGTCGAGGCCTCGCCAGATGGACAATTCTGGACAACTCTTGACACCCTTGACGATGTCGGCGCCATCAACGTCACCCTCCCCATAAATTTCTTTCCCGCCGACACCATCTACTTCCGGTTCCACGCCGAAGGCCCCACCTATCTTCAGGTCAATCGCGTCTGCTATACCACGCAGGTGGACGATCCCCCTGCGTCAGCCGTCCTCGGCAAGACTCACTTCGCAATCGCCGAAACGGAGGACGACCGCCTGTCGGTGCAATTCCTCCCCGTCACGGACCTGCTGCCAGGAAATCACACCATCACTTTGCAAGTAAGCAACTTGAGCAATCAGTCGCTTCGCCTTCGTCCTGCCACCGTCATCGATCCGCAGGACGCCCGTGCGTCTGGCTGGCAAGGCGATGAACTCGCCCTCCCCGCCCGTCAAAGCGCCACCATCGCCATTCCAGTGAATCTCCCCGACGCGGGAGACTGGCAGATTCGCCTTGCGTTGGGCGGAGACTCCGCCGCCGCCTACACCATCGATGCCAAAATCCACGAAATCCAGCGCCTCGACTACGGCGCCGCGCTTCGTGAGGACGACACGGCGGTCCTCTGGAGCGCCGACGCAGGCTGGCACGTCTCCCGCGAGCGCCTTGCGCCGATCGCCCGCGACTCCGCCCTGCGCATCCAGGCCGCCGCCAACGAGACGGAGGCCACCCAGCTCGTCCTCCGGCCCGACCGCGACCTGGCAGGCGTGACTCTCGCCGCCTCACCGCTGGCCGGTCCCGCCGACGCCACCCTCCCCACCGACTGCGTGGAAATCCTCCGCGAGTACTACCATTTTGTCGAAGAACCCACCGATGGCTATGGCTACCAGGGATTTGTGCCAGACGCCCTGCCCCCCATCGACGCGCCGCTCGACCTCCCCGCCAGCCAGAACCAGCCCTTCTGGATTCGCGTGAAGGTCCCCGCCGACACGCCCGCCGGAACCTACCGCGGAACCATCACGGTGCAGGACGCATCCGGCTGGTCCGCCACCGTCCCGCTGGAGGTCGAGGTCTTCGGCTTCACTCTGCCGGACCGCATGACGCTGGAGACCGCATTCGGCTTCAACCCCGCCGAACCCAGGCTCTACCACAAGCCCGCCGACGATGCGCAGAACCGCCAGATTGTTGACCAGTACCTCCAGGCGCTCGCCGACCACCACCTCAGCCCCTACGACCCCGCTCCGCTCGACCACTGGAGCTACGAAATCCGCAACGCCAGCCAGGGCATCGCATGGCAGGGAAGCGGCATGCTGGACAGCGAAAACCCCGCCGACGGCGAGGTCGCCCTTAAACTCGTGGACGACCAGGAAAATGGAAACTGCCTCCACAGCACCCAGCGCCTCCCCCTGCCCGACGGTCCCATGCAGTTCTCCCTCCAATACCGCACCGCCGAAGCCGGACAGGCCTGCACGCTGTTCGTCACCTTCTATGACGCCGAAGGGAATTGGATTCCCAACCACAACCGCGACTTCCGGTTCA
>JAEEXV010000416.1 GCA_016287975.1 Lentisphaeria bacterium
GGCAATGGCATCCCGTTCCGGGCGCCAGCCTGTCTTCGGCGCCCTTCCAGGGGTTCCGCTCGCCGCTTCGCGGCTCGCTCCACCCCTGGCTATGCTCCGACGCCCCCTTGCGGGGGCTGCCTTACACAGGCATGCCGCGCATCTTTGCGGGAATCGCTCCTCTCCCACACGCTTCTGGCGTGTCTGCATTATGAGGGGCTGTTACCGCCCCTCTTGGTGAACATCGCATATCCCAAAACTTTTCTACCTGTGCAATTACGAGCCGGCATGGACGGCTCTCCCCTTCTCACGGAATCCCGCACCATGAATGTCTTGAATGAACTCAGGCGCGCGCGTTTCATCGCCATCGCGCGGCGCGTGCCCCGCGACAAAGTCGTCCCCTGCGCCGAGGCGCTCGTCCAGGCAGGCGTCACGTTTCTTGAAGTCACCTTCGACCCGTCCGATCCCGAGACGCTGGCGGACACCGCCGAGAAGGTACGCCTCGTCCGCAGCGCCTTCCCCGCCCTGCACACTGGCTGCGGCACCGTCCTGACGCCGGAGATGGCGGAGGCGGCGGCCGACGCGGGCGCGGAATACTGCGTCGCGCCCAACACGAAGGCCGCCGTCATCGAGCGCGCTCACGCCCGCGGCCTGCTCGCCTTCCCAGGCGCCTTCACGCCCTGCGAGATCGCCAACGCCTACGACCTGGGCGCCGACGCGGTCAAGATCTTCCCCGTGCAGCCTGGCGAGGAGGCGTACGTCCGCAATGTGATGAGCCCCCTCTCCCACATCCCCTTCCTCCTGACTGGCGGCGTCAACCCCGCCACCATCCGCGCGATGCTCGCCACTGGCGCGCTCGCCGTCGCGGCGGGCGCCTCCATCCTCCGCCCCGACCTGGTCGCCGCCGCCGACTACGGCGCCATCGCCGCCCTCGCCAAACAGCATCTGGAGAACATGTGACCATGGACGACATCCAAGGCAAACTCGCCCTCGTGACCGGCTCCGCCCAAGGCATCGGCGCCGTCATCGCCCAGGAACTCGCCCGCCGCGGCGCGCGCGTCCTCGTCAACTGCGCCCACTCCCCCGACAAGGCCGAGGCCGTCTGCCAGGCCATCCGGCAGGACGGCGGGGAGGCGGAGGTCCTCATCTGCAGCGTCACCGACGAGGCGGAACTGGCGGCGAAAGTCGCCCCCCGCCCCATCGACATCCTCGTCAACAACGCCCGCCGCGATCCCTACGCCCGCCCCGACGGCGTCTCCGACGGCGCCTGGTTCCAGACGCTCCTCGAGACCAACCTCGTCGGCGCCTACCTCGCCGCCCTCGCCGTCATTCCCGGCATGAAGGCGCGCCGCTGGGGGCGCATCCTCAACATGTCCAGCGTCCAGGCCTATCTCGGCATGGCGGGCCCCCTCCTCCCGTACTCCGTCTCCAAGGCGGGCCTCCACGCGCTCACCCGCTGCCTCGCCGCCGAACTCGGCGACTGGGGCATCACCGTCAACACCATGGCCCCGGGCATGGTCATCACCGAAAACATCCATCGGCGCCTCTCCCAGGAAACCATCGACGCCAAACTCCGGAAATACCCCATCCACCGCGCCGCCACCGCAGAGGAGGTCGCCGAGGTCGCCGTCAACACCCTCTGCTGCGGCGCCATGACCGGCGAAGTCGTCAACCTCAACAGCGGCCTCTACTTCCCCGCCTGACCACCGCCGCCATACATCCCCGAGCCGCCCCCCATTTTGCCGCCGCGGCTTGTGTTTTCGCAAAATGCGCTTATAATAAGGCAGTGATACTTTCATCCCCACTCCACTTGTCATCCAATGCGCATTTGGCTTAGCATTCTCCTGGGCGCCGCGCTGACGCTCCTCGCGGCGGATTATCTGCATCCCGACTACGACGCGGGCGCGGACCTCCCCGCCGACCGCGTCTATCCCCTGGGCCGCATCTTCCCCTTCACCGCCTTCTCGGGCCATGACGTCGCCGAGATGCGCGCGCAGCACTGTTCGCTGGGGATGTGGGTCTACGGCAGCAGGAGCATCCAGCACTATGTCAAGGCGGCCAAGGAGGCCAGGTTCCCCGTCGCCTATCCCGTCACCGCGCACCAGGACGGCAAGCCCGCCTCCATCCACACCCTGAGCGGCAAGGGCGCCAAGGTCGACTGGAAGGCCGTCTGCGCCGACCTGGAGGCGCAGGTCAAGACCGCCCTCGCCGAATACTCCGACTGCATCGCGTGGTGGTATTTCCAGCCCGAGGAGCTGCGCCACTGGAAAAGCAACGAGATGCGCCTCCTCCGCGAGGCCAAGCGCATCATCCAGGAGCTCGACCCCCTGAAGCGCCCCGTCTGGATGTACAACCCCAACCACTACGGCGCCGAAAGCCTCAAGCACTACACCCCCATCCTCGACATCCTCGGCAAGGGCATGTATGTCAACTACAGCGGCCACCGCGACCAGCGCGTCTGGGCCAGATACTCCTGCGAAAACCAGGCCAGGGCCATTGCCGAGACCAACTCCAAGGCTTTCCCCATCTGCGTCCCCGAGATGTTCCAGGAACCCCCTGAAGGACGCCTCGACGATATCCCCGCATGGGTCCGACACGACGTCTACACTGGACTCCTCTGCGGCTGCAAGGGCGTCGCCATCTTCGCCTTCTCCAAACGCCCCAAGTTCTCCGCCGACGCCCGCGACACCTATCTGGAGGCCTACGACCGCGCCGCCAGGGAACTCGCAGGCCCCCTCGGACAGGTCTTCCTCTTCGGACGACCCGCCTCCACCCTGAAGCACGTGCAGACGGACGGGCCCCGCGAAGTCGAGCTCAAACTCTCCAAGAACACCCTGAAGTTCCCGCCCGTCAAGGCGCTGGAGATGGAGCACCGCACTGGCCGCTACTATTTCCTCGTCAACTCCGCCACCGAGGCCGTCGCCCTCCGCGTCGAAGGCCTCCCCAAGGGCCTCAAAGTCCGCCTCAGGGACGCCGCCACCAACCGCGTCGTCCGCGACAATGTCGAGGGCTCCTGGGAGGCCGTCCTGCCGCCCCTCGGCGTGCTCCTCTATCGTCTCGAAGCACCGTAACACCATCCCAACGCACCCATGAAAAAGTTCCTGTCGTTCCTCCTGCTGGCCTGCACCGCCGCCCTCGCCGCCCAGACCCCCGACGCGAAGAAGTTCTTCGGCGCGGGCCCCGTCCCCGCCGACGTCAAACTGCCCGCCGACCTCGTCTATCCGCAGGGCAGGCTCTTCCCGTTCTCGTTCTACTCCACGGGCGGCGGCGCCGAGACCAAGCGCGGCGACCTGCTCCCGCCCGACGTCCGCCTCAAGGACCAGATGGAGATCATCAAGGGCGGCGTCACCATGATCGGCCCCCAGTATGAACTCAACGACATGTCGTTCGAGGTCGCCAAGGCGAACAACGTCAAGATCATCTACACCGTGCGCGTCGACATCGACGGCGTGCCCATGGACCGCAAGTACATCTGGGCGCTGAACGCCAAGAACCCCCTGCCCGAGGAGAAGCTCCGCGCCGCCGTCGCCGCCAAGGTCAAGGCCGTCGCGGGCCACAAGGAGATCGCGTGGTGGGACATCGGCGCCGAGGAACTCCGCTTCTGGAAGAAATACGAGGTCGACATCCTCCGCATCATGGCCGAGACCATCCGCGCCAACGACCCCCTGAAGCGCCCCGTCGTCATGTACGAGCCAGGCCACCGCGGCGCCCAGTCCATGGCCAAACTCCTCCCCTTCCAGGACCTCTCCTTCAAGGGCATGTATGTCACCTACTACGGGATGAAGAAGCAACGCGTCTGGGCGCGCTGGTCCACCGAGCAGCAGGTCGAGGGCGCCAAACTCGCAGGAAAGCCCCAGATCCCCGCCATCTGCCTCCCCAGCATGTTCAAGCAGCCCGAGCCCGCCGACATCCCCCTCATCCCCGCCTGGGTCAGGCACGACGTCTACACCGCCCTCGCAAGCGGCGCCAAGGGCGTCGTCGTCTTCTCCGCCTCCAAGCGCCCCAACTTCACCGCCCGCCAGGCATACCTCGACGAATACCTCAAGGTCTGCAGGCAGCTGACCGGCCCGCTCGGCCTCGGGCAGGTCTTCCTCTTCGGACAGCGCATGGACGACCTGGAACTCGCCGTCGTCGAGGGCCCCCAGACCACCACCCTCGTCAAGGACAAGATCAAGAAGGAATACCCGTCCGTCAACTTCGCCAACATCGCCTACAACCACGAGCGCTACATCGTCCTCGTCAACGACACCGCGACCCCCGTCAAGGCCATCGTCTCAGGACTCCCCTACGGGACCGAGACCGTCGCCAAGGACCTCCTCGACGACAAGTCCCATGAGACCTCCGCCCCCGAAGGCGACCTCGAAGCCGAACTCGGCCCCTGGGGCGTCTCCGTCTACCGCGTCCGCCGCAAATAACCCACCCCTTGGAGAACACACCATGCGCAAGTCATTCACCCTAATTGAACTCCTGGTCGTCATCGCGATCATCGCGATTCTGGCCTCCATGCTCCTGCCCGCCCTCTCCAAGGCAAGAGACAAGGCAACCGCCGTAACCTGCGTATCCAACCTCAAGCAGAACATGCTCTCGCAACTGCTCTACCAGCAGGACTTCGGTGCCTTTTTCATCAACCACAACGCCAATAAGATCACCGCTACCGGCACAGGCGAGCCCCCCAGCACTTCCGGCTGGGCATGGACGACCATTCTGACTGAATACAAATACCTGAGAGGCAAAACCTATGCCTGCCCAACCCAATGGAAGGCCTTCCCAGACCTGCGCTCCTCGTGGTACTCCTACGGCGCCACCTATACCTCATATCCTCGTGTCATGAACGTCGGACACAATGAAATCGTCAGTTACGGTGCCTCCAGAATTGCCATGTTCCTCGACGCCGGAAGCGTCGGCACCGGCAGCGGCATCTTCAAGATGCTGTCCCTGGACTTCAACGGCTCCTACAGCCGCCCCTATCCCATCCACATGAACAAAATTAACATAGCCTGCCTCGACGGCCACGTCGCCACCGAAACCCACCGCACCGTCCGCGACATCTACCGCGTCCCCTCATGGTCCTCCAACGCCCGCACCTACCCCTACCCCATGAAGACCTACATCGTCGGGCCACTCCGCAACACCGTCAAGGAAAACCTGCCGTAAAAAAGCAACCGCGATGAAGCCAGCGGGCCATCTTCCGCTGGCTTTTTTTGTGCCGCGCGAAAATAATCTACAAAACTCACTGCACTGCAATCACTTCACCACCTTACACCAGTAAAGAAGCGCTCTTGTGCAATCCCTAAAAAATAGGGTATATTTATGGCATGGCGACACCAACTGACAATGCGATGTCGCGGGAGTTCATCGCCCTGCCGTCCTTTCTGGTGAAATGGTTCCGAATCGGGTTTACCGAAGACGACATGATCCGACTTGAAAAAGAATTGGTCGCCAACCCGAAAGTCGGAGCCGTTCTGCGGGGAACGGGTGGCGCCCGCAAAATGCGTTTTTCCTTCCCGCACAGGGGAAAGAGCGGCTCCGCGCGGGTGATCTACGTGGACTTCGAGGTCAGCCAGCGCCTTTACTTCGTGGACGTGTTCGCAAAATCCGAGCAGGAGAACATCACTGCGGAAGAACGCAATGAGTTGAAAACGCTGGTGGAGACCCTGGAACTGGAGAACTGAGCCATGGGAAGATTCGCAGAAGCATTGGAGGACGTCCGCCGTCTGGCAAATGGCGATGCCCGCGGATGTATCGTGGACACGATGCACATACGCCGTGTCCCCGACTTCACACCAGCGGAAATCCGCGCACTCCGCCACGCGGCGAAGATGCCCCAGCGCACTTTTGCCGAATGCCTCGGCGTCACCCAAAAAACCATTGAGTCCTGGGAAGGTGGCCGCAGCCATCCCGACGGAGCCGCACGCCGTCTGCTCGGACTGCTCCAGGATGACCCCGACTTCTTCCGAAAATCAGGCATTTTCCGTCATAAGCGAACCGTCGTCGCCCACCGTCAGAGTGCGTCCCCCAAAACGCACCTTTCTTCGGTCCCAGCACTCGCTCCACTCGTCTGAGCCAGCGATCCCATTCCACTTTCCCCGTCATGTACACCGCCATCGCTATCTCCTACACCGCGAAGCGCCGCGCCTGGTACCGCGGCGAGAAGGCCGCCCTGCGCTTCGACCTCATGAACTTCCATCCCGTCAACGAACCAGGCTGCACGCTGCGCCTGGACTTCGGCGGCGGCCTCTGGCATGCGGAGACGGAACTCCCTGTCCTGGGCACCGTCAAGGAGGGGCTCGCATACGAGATCGACACCGCGCCATTCAAAAGCGGCGACTACGCCCTCACCGCCACCCTCACGCAGGGTGCCCGCGTCCTCTCCGCCGCCGCCTTCGCGCTCGCCGTCGCGCCGCCGCGCCGCGCGGATTCGGGGATGCCGTTGTGGCACTGGCCCGCGACGGTCCACGACAACGCCCTGTCGGCGGGCTGGGCGCCCGCGCAAGAGGAACTCGACCTCCTCGCGCACCTCGGCTATCGCTGGGCGCAAATGCGCAGCGACTGGGCGCTCGCCCATCAGGAGCGCGCCGCGCGCCTCATCGAATACGCCATGATGCGCGGCATCGAACTCGGCTTCCGCTTCGAGAACGGACTCGGCAGTTCCTTCTTCATGGATCGCGACATCCCCGAGGAAGGGCGCCTCATCGGCTGGGACGGCAAGCCCCACCCGAAACTCGCCGACCACAGCCACCCCGCCGTCCAGCACCGCAACCAGCGCCAAGTCGAGGCCGTCGTCGACGCCTTCCGCGACTTTCCCTCGTGCAGCACCCTCTTCATGAACACGGAAATCGAGGACCGCCTGCAGCTCGCCCTCAATCCGCCCTCCGCGCGGCGCCACGAGCAGCGCCTCGGCTTCCCGCTCTCCCGCATCACGCGCCAGGACTGCCTCTACACCGAGCCACGCCGCGACGGCGACTTCGCCGAGCCTGGCGTCATCCGCGACGACGATCCCGACTACTGCTACACGCGCTACTACTTCAAGGAGGGCGACGGCTTCGTCCCCAACAACCGCCTCATGGCGGCGGCCGCGCGCGCCCTGCGCCCCGACCTCATGACCATCTCCGATCCCTTCCGCCTCGCGACCGTCCACGGGCGCTTCGACGGCATGGGCGCCGTCAGTTCCTGGACCTACACCAACCCCGACCCCAAGTCCACCCTCTTTACCGAAACCCTCGTCAACGAGGCGAAACCCGCCGACCAGGCGGTCATCCCCACCATCACCCTCTGGAACTACGCAGGCACCCTTGTCCCCTGCGGCGCCAACCGCTTCGCCCGCGAGCAGACCCTCCGCATGGAACCCGACCGCTTCTGCGAGTGCGTCTGGATCAACTTCTCCCGCGGCCCCCGCGCCATCGGCACCTACATCGGCAGCCCCATCGAGCCCTTCCTCCGCAACGGCGACCCGTTCATCTACTCCCCCGCGACCGAGGACGCCATGGCCCGCATCACCCGTGACCTCCTCGCCCCCTTCGGCGACTTCGCCCGCGGCACCGCCGCCACGAGGCGCCGCATCGCCATCCTCGACTCCCTCGCCTCCTCCGTCTACGCCGTCTCCCCGCGCCCCCACACCCACTACCCCAACTACCGCATCTACGGCCTCTACACCGTCCTCGCCATGGCGCACTACGAGGCCGACGTGCTCTTCGAGGAGGATGTCGAGCAGGACGCCCTGGATCGCTACGACATGCTCGTCCTCCCGCACTGCGACACCCTCACCCAGACCGTATGCGGAAAACTCCGCGGCTTCGCCGCGCGCGGCGGCCGCCTCGTCGCCGACCAGTATCTCCGCGCCGACCTCCCTCTCGCCGCGCGCCTCGACTTCGACTTCACCTACCGCCGACGCGTCAACGCCAACGCCAACACCAAGAAGCAGGACTTCTCCGTCAAGGACGACCACTCCGCGGGCAGCGCCGCCGTCCAGCTCCAGGGCATCCCCGCCGACGAGGACCAGCGCATCATGGAGGGCTATGCCGCCGAAACGCGGCGGCGCCTCGCCCCCGTCGCCCCCGCCCGCGACTTCGACTGCGATTCATCCCGTCTCCTGCTCCATGCGCGCGAGGCTGGCGGCGTCCGCTACCTCTTCGTCGTCAACGACCACCGCACCTGGGGCGAACGGGTCGCCCAATGGCGCTCCATGCTTGAAAAGGGCCTGCCCGAATCCGCGACCATCACCTTCCCCGACCCTGGCTTCGAACCCGCCGTCTACGAACTGACCACGCATCGCCGCGTCCCCGTTCGCCGCATGGGAAACGGCTACGCCCTCGACCTCACCGTCCCCGCCGCCTCGGGCGCCATCCTCGCATTCTACCAGGAGCCGCCCAAGGCCCCCACCCTCGACGCCCCGAACACCCTCGTCCGCGGCGAAGAGACCGTCCTCCACTTCCACACTGGCTTCGGCGATGGCCTCCAGCCCGTCGAAGTCACCATCACCGCCCCCGACGGCACCCGCGACGACTACAGCGGCTACTACCTCGCCAACCATGGCGTCTGCGACATCCCCGTCCTCCCCGCCATCAACACCCCGCCTGGCCACTGGACCATCGCCTTCCGCGACCTCACCACCAACGCCACCCTCGCCCGCACCATCCCCGCCACCTGACCCACCCCTCTTCACCAGTCTCCGCCGCCTGACCCACCCCTCTTCACCAGTCTCCGCCGCCTGCCCCACCCCTCTTCACCAGTCTCCGCCGCCGCCCCTTTCACCATCACATCCCTTAAATCCCTTAATATCCCTTAAATCCCTTCCTTTCCCACCCCCCGCGCAAACCCGCAATCCTGCAATAGATTAAGTCCATCGCCCGGCTCACTTGAGCCGACACCCCACCCCACCGTTTTTGGAGAAAAAGCATCCTATGAAAATGGGAATCACTGTCTACGGCGCCCACCTGATGGTGCCCGAGGAAACCCGCACTGTCCCGCGCATCGTCCGCGCCGCCGCCGGCGTCGGCTTCGACGGCATCGACCTGGGCTACTACTGGGGCGAGAACCGCCAGGAGGAGTTCAAGGAAGCGCAGAAGGTCGCCGACGCCGAGGGCATCGAGATCGCGAACTACATCGTCGGAAACAACTTCGGCAACGCCGCCGCGGAGAGCGAGGAGAAGTTCCAGGCGGAGATCGACAAGGTCAACCAGGCCCTCGACGAAGCCGCCTACTTCGGCTGCAAGGTCCTGCGCGTCTTCGGCGGCGGCTACGACCTCGACTGGGACACCTACAGCGGACGCATCGCCGAGGCCCTCGCCAAATGCGCCGAGCGCGCCGCCAAGAACCAGGTCGTCATGGCCATCGAGGACCACGGCGCCCTCTGCCGCAACTCCACCCAGCAGCTCTTCTACATCAACACCGTCAACTCCCCGTGGCTCCGCGCCAACTGCGACATCGGCAACTACTGGGTCGTCGGACGCACCCCCTCCCAGCAGCTCCCCCTCGACGGCGTCACGGCCATCGCCCCCTACACCGCCATGGTCCACGTCAAGGACTACGTGATCATCAACAACACCGCCGTCGCCGTCCCCACTGGCGAGGGCGTCATCGACATGGAGGCATGCTTCCGCGTCCTCAAGGACGCCGGTTACGACAGCTGGGTCACCCTCGAATACGAGTGCTCCATCGGCGTGCCCAAGCAGGGCATCACCACCTCCCTCGTCAACATGCGCCGATTCGACGTCTCCTGCTGAAACAGCGTGACCAGTTGCTAAACGCGGGGTAGCAAGGCCGTCCTCATCCTTGTTTGCGCTGTCCTGCAAAGGCGAGTGCCCTTGCTACCCCCAATTTTGCAATTGCCTCAACCATATTTGGCTCAACTGTGAAACGCCCCCTCCCCAAAAATATAAAACGCATAGACGCATCCTATGAGCCTTGGTCCCACGAAGACTGGGAACATTTTCTCACTGCCAACGCGGGTCTTGTCCAATCTTTGCAAGATTTGCCTGCCATGGTGAGGGAGACACCGGCTGTATTCAATGCTGCCGCACACTCGTTCGGATACAGTGTTCTGACTGCAGACACCCATCCCGCCCTCCTGAAACCACAACAACTCCTGCTTTGGCCGGAATGTTCCAATCCCCCAACTGCGGAAGCACTTCTATCCAACTTCAATGTGGACGGAAACATGCGGCTGGATCTCGGCGATTCCCTGTCTTTCCTAAACCAGTGGGAACCACCTACCGCCATCATTTCAGACGGCCCCTATGGACTTGCCAGTTTCCCCGGCGACCCGCCTTCTCCAAATGCGCTCGCAGAATGGTACGAACCACATCTGCGCGCATGGCATGCGGCGGCACGAACCAACTGCACACTCTGGTTTTGGAACTCTGAACAGGGGTGGGCATACTGCCACCGAATGATCGAAGATTGCGGATGGGAATTCCGCAATTGCCATATTTGGGACAAGGGCCTCGCACATGTCGCCGGAAACGTCAATAGCCGCACAATCCGAAAATTCCCCGTCGTAACCGAAGTCTGCGTTCAATATGTCAGGAAAAACCGCCTCCTCTCCGGCGACGCCATGCTCCCGATCCGAGATTGGCTTCGAGCCGAATGGAAACGCACCGGCCTCCCTTTCCGCGAAACCAATGTCGCCTGCAATGTCAAAGACGCCGCAACGCGCAAATACTTCTCCCAAGACCATCTTTGGTATTTTCCCCCGGCAGAGGCTTTCACCTCGATTGCAACTTATGCAAATCAACATGGCCGGCCAGAAGGGCGCCCCTATTTCGCCAAAGCCAATGGACAGCCATTCTCCATTCCTGAATGGGAAGATATGCGCGCAAAATTCCACTGCGAACTCGGGATCACCAATGTCTGGCATGAGCTTCCCATCCGCGGCAACGAACGTCTGAAAAATGGCGCCGCCGCAATACACATGAACCAAAAGCCTTTGTCATTGCTTCGGCGTTGCATTCAAGCATCCACAGACCCAGGTGATTCCATCTGGGAGCCTTTCGGCGGACTTTGCTCTGCCTCCATTGCAGCCATTCAACTCGGACGCCGCGCCTTCGCCGCCGAAATCAACCCCAAGTTCTTCCAACTCGCTCATGAAAGAATGACCCATGAAACAGCACTCCTTAAATTCCACCGCCCTGCCACCAGTTGAACCCGATGATTCCTGGCCGCACAAGACATTGTGGTCCGGAGTAAAGGCTGCGCTCCGCTCCCTGCCTGCTTATTTTCATAGCGACACTTTCATTGAAGGCGTTAATGCAACGGACGTATTCACGCTGAATGCGGCCTTGGGCGCAACCATTGAGACGCAAGTCGTCGCCACGCTCAATCAAATCCGCTCGGTATGGGACAAAAATGGCTCCTATTCCACATACACCTTCATCCGGCAGCCACAATCCTTCCCGGATGTCATCCTGAAAGACCTCGCGAATGAATCTGCGCCTCCCATCATCGGGATTGAGTTGAAAGGATGGTACTTACTGGCCAAGGAGAGGGAACCAAGCCTACGATTCACCCAGACGGAGAAGGCCTGTGCAGATGCAGATCTAATCATGGTCGTCCCATGGGTACTGTCCAGCGTCATCTCCGGCCACCCAATCATCTTCACTCCATTCATCGAAAGCGCGAAATTCGCAGCACGTCACCGCAACTACCATTGGCAATCAACCAAAGGCGACAAAGGCGACAACCGCATTGACATTCCCAAAAACGTCTCTCCATACCCCAAAAAGTCCGATGAAACGACCGACACGCCACATTCTGACAAAGGCGGGAATTTCGGACGCATCGCCCGTACAGGAATCATGGATGAGTATCTTGCCCTTATACTCGTCCAACCCGTCTGCGGAATCAAGGCCATTCATTGGATTGAATTTTTCAATATTTTCCATCAGGATGCAACAGATGACCAAATAGCGGCTGCCTTCCAGAGATTGCGCAAGCGTGTTGACGAGTTGCCACCGTCCCCCGCCCATGCTTCCCTGTTAGCGGTATTGACCAGCCTTGAAGAACATTGGAGCCACCTATGATTTAGGCTTGCCACGTCACTGTTCAGAAGAGTAGCCGCGCAACGACGGCCAAAAGGCACTGGGGGAAGCAAGCCGCGCAGCGGCGCCCAGAGCACAGCTGTGGGTGGAGCGAGCGCTGGAGGCGAGAGCGGAACCCACGGAAGCCAGGAAAATGTCCCGGAGACGCGCAGCGGCGGCCAGAAGGAACCAGGGGAAGCGAGCCGCGAGACGGCGAGCGCCCACGCCCCCCCAAAAAAAGTTTTGCTCCGCCTTTTTTCCATGCGGCATGGTATTATTCGCTGGAAATCAGACGGGTCTATCAAGGGGGTCGCGCGACTTTGACAGAAAAGGCCAGGAAAAAAGTACAAAACACAAGATATTGTGAGTGGCAGAAAAGCAAATCGCATATATAGTGTGTCTCGCACCTTTTTCCCGCCCCTACCGCAACTCGGCGCGCCCCCCCCGACAGGCCTTTTCACACGGCGCGCCATTCACCGCAAACAGGATACACACAACAATGGTCGCTGCAAGTTCCCCCGAGTCGTTCCGAAGCTTCAGGAAACGCGATGGTCTGGTCGTCCCCTTCAACATGAGCAAAATCGCCAACGCGGTCTACAAGGCCGGCGTGGCGGCCGAGGGCAAGGCCTTCACGAAGGCGATGGCCGAGTCCGTCGCCAAGGATGTCGTCGAGCAACTCGACAATCCCCTGTGCGAATACTATGTCCAGCCCTCCTCGCCCTCAGGCGAGCGCATCCCCGCCATCGAGGACGTCCAGGACCTCGTCGAGATCATCCTCGCCGAGCACAAGCACCCCGAGACCGTCGCCGCCTACAAGCGCTACCGCAAGATCCGCGAGCGCGCCCGCGACGCCATCCAGGTGCGCGACAAGGGCGCCAAGGGCAACCGCGGCGACGTCACCGACCAGAGCCTGCTCCTCGTCCAGTCCATGGCCACCTCCGAACTCGGCGGCTGGGACCGCTCCAAGATCGTCCACAAGCTGACCACCAAACTGAACATGGAGGTCGCCGACGCCGTCGCCGTCGCCAAGGAGGTCGAGAACGACATCATCTCCAGCAACATGAAGACGGTCAACACGCTGCTGATCCGCGAGATGGTCAACAACGTCCTCGAGGAGCGCGGCTACGCAGGGCGCCTCCGCGACCTCTCCATCTACGCCGTCCCGCGCGAGTTCGTCGAGACCCTGATGAACGCCAAGTCGAACGACAACAGCAACATCGTCAACAACAACCCCGAGGCCGTCAACCTCTCCATCGCGGGCTACGTCCTCAAGCAGTGGGGCCTCGACGCCATCTTCTCCGAGGAGGTCAAGGCCGCCCACAACTCCGGCGCCCTGCACCTGCACGACCTCGATTATCCGCACCGCGTCTACTGCTCCAGCCACTCCATCGAATACATCAAGAAATACGGCCTGCGCGGACTCTCCAACCTCTCCAACGAATCCAACCCCGCACGCTCCGCCAGCGTCCTCACGGGACACCTCAACACCTACCTGGCCTCCATGCAGACCAACTACGCAGGCGCCCTCGGCATCGCATACATCAACATCTTCTACGCGCCATTCCTCGTCGGCATGACCGACCGACAGGTCAAGCAGATCGCCCAGGAACTCATCTTCAACGGCTCCCAGAACGCCTTCTCCCGCGGCGGCCAGACCCTCTTCCTCGACTTCAACATCCACACTGGAATCCCCAAGTACATGATGACCGTCCCCGCCGTCGGCCCGGGCGGAAAGTACCAGCTCAAGGACGCGAAGGGCGAAATCCACCCGCTCATCGAAAAACTCCGCGAGGACACCGACGCCAACGGCAACCGCCTCATGGATCTCTTCGTTAAGGATCCCAGCGGCGAGGAGCGCCTCGTCCTGCGTGAACACTACGACACCCGCCACGGCCTCCACTACGACGCCGACGTCGAGGCCGAACTGGCCAGGCGCGGCGAGCACATCGTCACCTACAGCGAATACGCCGCCGAGGCGCGCCGCTTCACCTCGGCGCTGCTGCAGGTCTGGGGCGAGGGCGACCGCACCGGCCGCATCTTCGCCTTCCCGAAGTGCGACTTCCACGTCTCCCAGGAGACCTTCGAGGATCCCGAGCAGTACAAGATCTTCCAGGAGGCCTGCGAACTCGCCAGCCGCAACGGCTCCACCTACTTCATCTTCGACCGCGACGAGGTCACCCTCTCCGCCTGCTGCCGGCTCCGCACCACCATCACCGACAACCGCATGCTCCGCCACCCGGAGTGCCTCCGCTTCTGCGGATTCCAGAACGTCACCATCAACCTGCCACAGTGCGCCTTCCGCGCCTCCCGCGCAGGAGACAAGGGCTATGACGCCGTCGTCGCCGAAATCGACAAGATGATGGATCTCGTGATCCAGGCGCACCTCCAGAAAAAGAAGATGATCGCCCTGATGATGTCCGAGCCTGGACGCCCCCTCTGGCAGGTCGGCAAGATCTCCTGCGACGGACGCCCCTACATCGAACTCGACAAATGCACCTACATCATCGGCATGCTCGGCATGAACGACATGATCAAATTCATGCTCGGCAAGGAAATGCATGAATCCGAGGAGGCCTTCGACATGGCCCTCCGCATCACTGCGCACATGTATCTGCGCGCCAAGCACTACACTGAA
>JAEEXV010000045.1 GCA_016287975.1 Lentisphaeria bacterium
CTGGCACACGCCGAGCGAATGGCGGAGCCTGCGCGATATGGGGCGCCCCGAATCGGCGCGAGATGGAATGGTAGGCGGTCGTGTGCCGCCGGCGAAAAGCCGGCGGGCCAGGCGGCGGATTGCCGCGCGGGCGATAGGTGCGCCAATCAGCGCGGGTGATCGGGGCTTACCAGCGGGCAAGCCCGCTGGCACACGCCGAGCGAATGGCGGAGCCTGCGCGATATGGGGCGCCCCGAATCGGCGCGAGATGGAATGGTAGGCGGTCGTGTGCCGCCGGCGAAAAGCCGGCGGGCCAGGCGGCGGATTGCCGCGGGGGCGGGGAATCCGCCGAATTCGCGCGGGGTGGAATGGCAGGCGGTTGTGTGCCGCCGGCGAAAGCCGGCGGGCCAGGCGGCGCAAATGGCGCGGGGGGGCGGTGAATGCGCGGGGTGGAATGGCAGGCGGTCGTGTGCCGCCGGCGAAAAGCCGGCGGGCCAGGCGGCGCAAATGGCGCGGGGGGCGGAGGATGCGCCAAATCGGCGCGCGGTCATTGGGGGTTCCGCGCCATGGCCCCGAAGCCCTCTTCGGGATGGCGCAGCGCGTATGCGAGGTGGCGCGGCAGATCGCGGCTGGTCGAATGGCAGAATG
This sequence comes from Lentisphaeria bacterium, assembly GCA_016287975.1. Next base: position 628 of record JAEEXV010000045.1, read on the forward strand.
CCTCCTGCGATGCCGCCAGGATGGCGCAGCGGTTGCGGCGTATGGCAGCCGCCAGTTCGGCGCCGTCGGGGCGTGGCATCAGGGCCAGCGTGCGCTCCAGCGGGAAGCAGGTGTCGTGGCAGTCGGAGGAGCCAGTCAGGGGCGGCGGCGCGGGCCAGTTTGCCGCGTATGGCGGCAGTTCGTGCTCCCAAGCGTCCAGCCCCGTCCCCGCAATGCCGCCCGCCTGCAGATCGCGTCGGTTGCTGAAGGTCGCGGGGTGATTGTATTGGACGATGGCGCCCTGCGCGTGCGCCGTCTCGATGATCTGAGCCAGCGGCGTCCCCCAGTGGATCTCCCGCGTCAGCGGATAACTGCAGAAGTGCCCGTCGGGCAGCGAGTTCTCCTCGCCAGCGATCACGGGGAACGAAATGCCCCGGCGCGCGAGTTCCTCCTGCGCGGCAAGGCCGCCCCGAATAGTCTCGTGGTCGCAGACCACCACGAAGTCCATCGCGCCATAACGCGCCGCCGAAACCAGCCCGAAGGGCGTCGCCAGCCCGTCGGAGAGAATGGTGTGGCAGTGCACATCCCCCGCCCACAGTTTCAGCCCGCCTGGCAGGGGCAGCGGCGCGATTCCCCGTCGTTCCAGCTCCGCCGCGACGGCCTCCGCGCACGCCTGGCACGCCGCCGCGTCCAGCGGGCGATTCTCCGCGATCGCCCGTCCCAGCGTCTCCGCCGCGGCGGCCGCGATGCAGCGCACCCGCGCGACCACTCCGTTCGCGCGCCTGACGACCAGGTCGTTTCGGCCTGGCGTCGTCCACGTGCACCGCCGTTCGCCAGGCGGCGGGTTCTCGGTCGGCAGCCAGTCGCGCGTGTAGATCGCTGGAATCCATTGGAACGTCGTTTCTCCCGTAGGCGTCTCCTGCCTGCATTCGGCGACCGCCAGCGGCACTGGCCCGCAGAAGACCTTGACCACCGCATCCCCCTGCCAGACGCCAGATGGATGGCGGCGCGGATATTCGACGCTCACCTGCGCCCCCGCGTCCCGCCCGAGTTCCAGCAACCGCAGCATCGACCCCGCCGGCGCCGGCAAATCCTCGCCGCGCAGCAGCGCCATCCGCGCCTCCGCCTCCTCCAGCAGCGCCGCCACATCCGCGCCGTCCTCCAGTTCCATCGACCGCCGAATCTGCTCCGCGACCGCCGACAGCCCCCATGCGGGACGCGCGCTCGCCGCCGTCACCCGCGCCGCCTCACGCACCCGCTCCAGGCGCCCCGCCTCGAAGCGCGTGAACGGGCAGCGCAGACGCCCCAGCACCGCCCCAGACGCCGAAAGCACCTCCAACTGCGCCTCGTGCGGCCCTTCTGGAAACCGCGCGGCCTCCAGTTCCCACGCCTTCCCCTTGCGCACGCACTCCGCCTCCCCCACGCCGCGCAGCGCGAACTCCGCGGGAGCCTCCAGACGGCAGCCCTCCCCGAAGAAGAGCGGCGGCATGTCCCACGCGAGATGCGGCGTCAGGTCGTTCCCCGCCCCCGCCTCGAAGTCCTCCGCAAGCGTCCAGCGCGGCGCCAGCCGAGGATCCGTCCCCATCATCTCAGGCCCCAGGTTCAGCCGACGGCACCGCACAAACGGCGCGCGCGCCATATTCGCGGAGTGGTCGGAGACGTATGCCCCCAGTCCCAGCACCGCCCCAGGGCGCGCCGCGAAGCCGCCCAGCACGCTCCACGGCAGATGTATCCTCCCGCCCCAGCCCGCGCCCTCCCGACACCAGATCCGCATCTCCGTCCCCTGAGGCAGCGGACGCGGCTGAATCGCGAGATGCCGCCCCGCCTTGCCGCCAGGCGCCACCGTCAGGTGCAGCGCCCGCTCCCCGAACTCGGGGGCGTTCGCGCCTCCGTCCAGAAACAGTTCCAGGCAATCCTGGCTCCACAACTTCTCCACGGGCGCGTCGTTCAGCGGACGCCGCGAGCGCACCCAGAACTCCACTTCCAGCGCCGTCTCCGACCACGCCAGCCGCAGCTCCGCCGTGAAGTCCTCGGGGCGCCACCACGAGCGCACCGCGGCCGCCGCCAGCCGCCGCGTCTCCAGCGGCACCCGCCCCCACGTCGGGAACGCCCCGTCCGCCCCCATCCGATACAGATGCCGCGTCGGGCCATTGCCGCCCATGTCCATCATTCCGTTCGCCATGATTTCATTCCATTTGACCGCCCTTGAACAATGCACGACCGCCCCGCAGGCATTTGGGGCGGTTCGATAAGATAATGCCCCGCCCCCTCGTGTTCAAGCGACGCCGCGAAAGCTTCGCCCCGCTACAGTTCCTCGATGCGGAGATCCTTGATCTCGATGGCGGTGCCCTTGGCGCCCCAATTGGCGAGTATGGCGGGCGCCGCCCAGGCGGTCTTCAACGGGAAACTCTTGTTGGTCCAGTCGGGGACGGTGAGGATGCCCTGCACTTCGCCGCTGTATTCAGTCCATTCGACTGGCACCTGCGGGACCTGGATGACATAGAGGTTGGAACCCGTCGCGTGGATCCGCGCGGGGGTGCCCGCAGGCACGTCGAAGCCCAGGGGGCCGCCGAGGGTGACGAGCACGGTGCCGTCGGGATTCTGGGCGACCGACTTCATCTTCGGCGAGACGGCGTAGTTCGGCAGGTCGCTGAAGTCCTCCCTGGCGTGGAAGCAGACGCAACCGCCGTATGTGGCGGACCAGGTGCGCTCCAGGGCGGGCCTGACGGTCAGGGTCGTCGCGCCCTTGGCGACGGCGGAGACCACCGTCGCCTGCGTGCGGCGGATCGCGGTAACATTGACCATGCGGATGGGGCGTCCGTCATCCATCGTCGCATCAAAGATCAGGTAGAAGGCCGATGGGCCGCTGCCCGGCGCGCGCCGCAGCTTCAGCGTGCAGCGGTAGCGCTTCGACGCGCGCACGGGAAAGGCGCTCTTCGCGGGCAGTTTCGCGGACACGGAGACGCGCAGCGCACCGTCGTCAACCGCCGTGAAGAGGGCGGGCTTCCGCCAGTCCACGGAGCGGTCCAGGCGCATCACCACCTTCGGGGCGGGCGGCGCGCCGGGCGCGGGCGCCTTCGGGGCTTCGGCAAACGACAGGGCGGCGGCAAACAGCAGGACGGCAGAGAGGGTTTTCATCGGTTGGCTCCTTTGGCTTGGGGGTGGGAGATACGGGTGAGCACCAGGCCCTGCGGGGGCAGGTGCAGTGGCTGCAGATGGCCTTCCAGCGCGAGCAGCCCGTCCGCCGTGACCTGCACGGGCGCATACGGGAAGGCGCTGATCTTCTCGACGGCGGTCTCTGGCGGCAGCAGCACTTTCGCCTTGACGTAGGTGTCCTGGACGGAGAGGAGGGCGAGCTGCTCGGCGCCCTCTTCGTCCCGCGCCGTCATGCGGCGGAAGCCCTCGGGGGCCTCCGCCGACAGCCCGAACGCACGGCGCAGCGCGGCGCCTGCCGCGTGCCAGAACTCCACGGGGATGTCCATGCGCGGGACGCGCGTCGCGATGAAGCGGAAATAGGGACGGTTCCACGGGAACTCCCCCTCCCGCCGCGCGGGGTTGGGGATCTCCCGCGGCGCCTCGGCGGCGCCCCCGTTCAGAAGCACGCAGACCAGCGCGCAGCCAGGGTCGATCGGCGTCCTGCAGACGACCCACGCGCCCTCGGGCAGCGCGGGGAACGCCAGCAGGTTGCCGAAGAGCGCCGTCGGCTCCCGCCGCGCCAGCACCGCGCGCTGCAGTCCCGCGGACAGCAAGTCGAAGTGCGGCACCACCAGCGGACGCCGCCACTGCGCGAGATGCCGCGCGGGCACCGCGCAGGAGAGGTCCAGCCCCTCGCTCTCGCAGAGCTGCGCGGGCACCTGGTACGGCGGCCAGGTGCCGTGGCGGTCGTAGTCCTCCTGCATCGCGTCGAAGAGTTCGGGGGCGACGAGCCAGCCCGCGTCGCCAGCCTCGGCGATGTCGAAGGCGAAGCACTGGTCGACGACGCGGGTGAGCGAGCGCCACTCCTCGGGCGAGATGCCGTCGCCGAGGCACACGAGGCAGCCGTCCGCCGCGCGGCGCGCGCGGGTGCCGTCGAAGCAGGACTGGCTGACGGTCGCGAAGATGTCGCGCTCCAGGCGCATGGGGGCGTGCCGCAGCGAATCGTAGCTCTCGACGACATCCTTGACCCCTGGCATCACGATCACCTTCATCCCTGGCAGCGCCGCGCGCATCTCCGCGATCATCGCGGCGAAGTCGAAGACGCGCTCATATCCCCCGTAGATGAGGGCGCAGCTGGTCACGACCGATTCGGTCAGCAGATAGTCGATGTGCAGCGGACCGAGGTCGCGGTAGTCCAGCCCGAAGTAGTAGATGCCCTCGAAGAGCGATTTGGCGAAGGGCGAGTTGATCATCACCTCCCTGCCCGCTGCATGCAGCGCCGCAGTCGCCTTGGCCCACAGCTGCACCCAGCGGCGCGAGGTGAAGGCCGCCCACTCGTGGTGGAAACGCCCCCAAACGAAGTCCAGGCGGCGGTCGAGCAGTTCCTTCGAGGCGTCGGCAGGCGCCATCAGTTCCGCGGGGATGCTGCCCGCAGGCAGCGCCTCCGCGAACTGGTAGAAGAAACTGTCGGAGGTGTCGGAGTGGGTGAGGTTCCAGCCTGGCCCCTGCCCGTCCGCGCCGTGCCAGCCGTCAAGGCCGTAGTCCGCGCAGGCGCGGACAATCGCGGGGATCAGCAGATCCTCGAAGAGCGTGCCGTCCGCCAGGCGCGCCAGCAGCGAGACGGCGTTGTCGAGGCCATAGACGCGGTCCGCCATCCGCAGTTCGGGGTGGTCGGCGACGGTCTCGCGGTGGAAGCGGCTCTGCAGGCTGACGATGAAGAAGCCCCCGAAGACCTTGACGCCGTGCCGATGCAGTTCGTGCACCAGCCCGCGCAGCGCGTAGTTCGTCCACGCCTGGCGGCGGCGTTCCTCGTTTCCCGCGTGCCCGAAGCGCGAGCAGACATCTGGCGGCAGCGGGCATTCGCGCTCCATCCCGGGGTGCTGCAGGAAGAAGTCGATCGAGGAAAGCAGCAGCGAGATGCCAGTCGGCGCGCGCCCGACCCGCGCGAGATACGCGCCCACGCCGTAGTCCGTCGCGGTGCAGTCGAAGGCCAGCAGTTCGGTCCAGATCCAGAGTTCTTTGGGATTCATGGCAAAAAGGGATTTAAGGGACAAGAGACAAGGGATTTATGGGATCAAAGGGATTTAAGGGATTTAAGGGATCAAAGGGATTTAAGGGATAAAAGGGATAGGGATGCCCCTTCCTATCCCTTTTATCCCTTTCCATCTATCCCTGAAATCCCTTAATATCCCTGAAATCCCTGAAAATCCTCCCATCAATCTTCGAAATACCTGCGCACGGTGATGTAGTTCAGGGCGACGCGGGTGCCAGGCTCGGCATGCCTGACCGAGAAGACGAGTTCCGCCTCGGTCGATTCGGGGATGAAGACGACCTTGCAGGAGTTCACGCGGGCCTTGAGGGCGGGGCGGTTGCGGTCGTCCACGTAGTACGACTGGCGGCAGGGTTCCGCGCCGAGGACGGCCAGTTCCAGGGGATGTCGGCGAGGATTGTTGACGCCCTTGAGGATGTCGTCGTAGTCCGCGACCATGTAGAAGACCGAATACTTCGCGCCAGGGACGAGGCCTGTCAGGCGCTGGCGCACCTCGCCCGCCTCCGTCGCGGTGCGGCTGAGGACGGCGAAGGTGTCGCCGATTGGATAGATGGTCCCGTAGCGCATCTCGCACTTGTTTCCGTAGCCCTTGTGCGAGGCGGGGGCGACCAGCGCATTTGCCTGCCAGCCCTCCAGCCCCTGCTCGAAGTCGCCGTTCTTCAGCAGCGTGTTGTGGAAGGTGTAGCCGTATCGGGCGGAGAGCATCGTGGTGTTGCCTTCGACGGCGTAGTGCTTCAGAAGCGCGAAGCACCAGCGCAGGATCTCCTCGTCGCAGTTCTGCGTGCCCCAGAAGCCGACGCCCGCGAGGCCGTCGCAGCGCGGGTCGGTCGCCAGGAGGTGCATCTGCATGTCGAGGTAGTAGCGGTAGTCCACCGAGGGGATCTGGTCGAGGGAGATCAGCGGCGCGGAGGAGAAGTTGCCCAGGATGATGGAGAGGCTTCCGAAGAGCGCGGGCGCGATCTGCCTGTAGAGTCCCGTGTGCTGCCCAATCTGCTGGAGGTAGCGCGCGGCCTCGGGCTCCGTGTGCTGTCCGCGGTTGTAGACCTCGAAGAGCAGCCGTCCGCGGCCGCCCGAGACATTCGCGGCGGTCGAGATGTAGTCGCAGTACGACGGGCTTGGCGGGCCGATCACCCACGATTCCAGGATCCTGCCGCCAGGATTGCGGAAGCGCTTCAGCGCCTGCACATACGGGCTGACGGCGGGCGCGTCCCAGTACTCCACCTCGTCGAGCGTGGTCCCGTCATACAGGGGATCCTTGAGGTCCGCGAAGGTCTCCAGGCGGCGCAGCAGGTCGTCGGAATCGTTGGGCTTCTGCGGATTGAGAACGCCGAAGTTGGAGAGATAGCGCAGGCCCAGGCGGCGCACCTCGGCCTGGTTCTCCTTCGTGACGCCGCCGACGTTGATGGTGGTCAGCGCGGGCAGCATCACCTGCTTCGCGAACTCCCAGTCATAGACGCCGTTGCCGTGGATGCGGATGCTCCCCAGCGGGAACATGTGGATGTCGGGGATCAGACGGACGTCCCCCTTCGCGGCGGCGCCGACGTTCGCGAGGCGGTAGACGCCTGGCTCCAGATGGCGCACGACATGATGCACGGGGAGATCTGGCGCCATCAGCGGCTTGCCGTCCAGCGTCAGCGTGGCGGGCCGTCCCGATCCGTCCTGGAAGCGGAAGAGAATCCAGCCTAGCCGTGGATTGACCACCTCCATCGTCTGCCCTGGCGCGAGCGCGCCCTCATGCAGCACGGTGACGAGGTTGTTGAGGCGGTGGCCTGCCTGCTTCGGCGTCTTCACGAAGCGGATGCCGTAGGTCTGGCGATGCACGACGCGCCCAGTGCCGACCTCGGCCACGGCGACCTGGAGTTCGCGCTCGCCCGCGAGTCCCGCGAAGCGCTTCAGCGGCACGGTCATCCGCTCCTCCAGGAAGGGCGCCTCGACCTTGCCAGGGGCGCCCTTCACCGTGAAGACGCAGTTCAGGCGCTTCGGGTCGCCTGGGAACTCCCCGACCCAGAAGAACGCAAGTTCGGGGGCCTCGACGGGAATGAAGCGCAGCAGCCCCAGCGGCACCAGCGAGGGCGCCATGCGTTCGCGCTGCGTCTTGGCGCCACGGTCGCCCGCCTCCGTCGTCGCCCGCAGGCTCACGCGGGCGACGTCGAGTTCCCCGCCCGCGTCATCGACCTGGACGACGACTTCGCAGCGGTTCAAATTCCCCTTGAAGACAATCGTCTTCTCCTGGTATTTCCATTCCGCCTGGGTTGGCGGCACCGTCATGATGTCCGCCAGTTGGCTCGGGTCGACCTTCACCCCGCTCATCCGCCCCGTCACCCCGCGCGAACGGAACCAGCCCGAGAGGATGTACTTCTCCCCTGGCGCCAGTTGCAGATAGTTCTGGCGCACCGACATCATCCCGCGCGTCGCGCGAATGCGGATGAACGGCGCGTTGTCCGGGCCGCCCTCCGTGAACGACTCCACGAGCCCGTCCGAATGGGAACGGGACATCCAGTAGAGCGGAAACTCGCCCTTCCCTGCCGCGAAATCGGCGTTCAAGATCAGATTCCGAAACGGCGCGCCGATCAGCGCGCCCGCAAACAGCAGGGAAAGAAGAATGCAACGCATGGCGAATCCTGGTGAAAAGGGTCATTTCCCGGCCCAAACATGGGCCGGCACAGAACGCTTGGGTCTGATGTCTGGGGTCTCCGATGGGTCTAAAGTCTGAAGTCTGGGGTCCCCGAAAGATGGGTCTGGGGTCTGAAGTCTGGGGTCTCCGAAAGATGGGTCTGGGGTCTGGGGTCTGGGGTCTCGGGTCCTGAAAGATGGGTCTGAAGTCTGGGGTCTGGGGTCTTGAAAGATGGGGCTGGGGGCCCCGAAACATGCGTTTGGCTCAATTTCCGCTACCACCCCGTCTCCACTTCGTAGTATGGCCGCAGCGAGACGAAGTTCAGCATGAGCTGGGAGCCTGCAGGAGCGTCGGCGTTGTCGAAGCGGATGGTGGCGGCGGGGCGTTCGGCGGTGAAGAGGATCTTGTGGATGTTGATGCGGATGCCGCCCGCGCGCACCTTGGTGTTGTCGCCGATGTAGTGCGTGTGGTCGAGGATGCGGGCGCCCTGCACCTTGACGTCCAGCGGCAGCCTGCGGGCGTCCTGGCGGCCCTGGAGGAGGTCGTCGTAGTCGCCGACGAAGCAGTAGAAGAGGTATTTTCTGCCTGGGACGAGGCCGCTCGCGCTCTGCGTGAGGGTCGCGGGGACGGCGGTGCGGCGGAAGAGCGCGAAGGCGTCGCCCGCGCCTCTTGGGCCCTTGGAGCCGTGGAGCATGAGGCTGCTGTAGCCGTAGCCGGGGTAGGAATCCGCGGCGACGTCACCCGTCGCCTGCCAGTGCGCGAGGCCCTGCGTGAAGTCGCCGTTCTGGAGAAGTCCAGGGCGCATTTTGAAGCCGTATTTCGCGCCAAGGGGTTCGCGTTTCCCCTCGAAGGCGTAGTGGCGCATCAGGCGGAACGACCAGCGCGCAATCTCCTCGTCGGCGGCGTAGCTGCCCCACCAGCCGATCTTTGCCATTCCCTCGAAGGAGGGATGCGTGGCCAGGAGCCGCATTTCCTCGTCGAGCACCACCTTGAAATCGACGCCTGGGTCGTGCGCGATGGAGATGCCAGGCGGGCACGAGAAGTTGCCCCAGACCAGCCCCGCCTTGCCGAAAAGGCCTGGCGCGGCGGCGCGGAAGATGTCCCATTTGAGCGCGGTCATGTCGAGCATGTTCTTGAGGTCCGCCTCGTTCTTCTGGCCGCGCGGGTAGTTCTCGAAGGCGAGCCAGCCGCGCCCCTTGGAGACGTTCGCGGAGGCAGAGATGGTGTTGAGGAAGGCGGGGGTCACAGGCCCCGTCTGGTAGGTCACCAGCACCTTGTCATGCGGGTTGCGGAAGCGCCACAGCGCGTAGGCGGCGGCATCAAGCATCGTGGGGTACCAGCATTCGTTTTCGTCGAGGGTGGTGCCGTGGTTCAGCGGATTCTTCATCACGCGGTCGGTCTCCATCCGCTGCAGGAAATCCTCGGGGACATTCACTTTAGACCAGTTCTGCAGACCGTAGTTCTCCAGGTAGATCCGCCCCATCGCCTCCAGTTCCGCGAACTCCTTCTCGCCGATCGGCCCGATGTTCAGCGTCGTGATGCCAGGAAGGACGTGCTTCTTCCCGAATGTCCAGTCATAGAGACCGTTCCCCGACATGCGCGGCCCCCACAACTGGAAGTTCAGTACCTCTGGAATCTCCCGCACCGTCAGCGTGCCCTTCGCCCGTTCGACCGCGATGGCGTAGCGCCCAGGCTCCAGCGCGCGGATGGTCTCCGACTGCGGCGCCTTCTCGTCGAAGAGCGGCTTGCCGTCCAGCAGGACCGTGAACGCCGCGCCTGCCTTGTCGGGCGTGAAGTGGATCAGCAGGAAGCCCTGCCGCCGATGCGCGACGGCCACGCCCTCCCCCGCCGCCAGCGGCCTTCGGCACAGTTCCCGCACCAGGTTGTTCAACTGCCGTTCGCCTGGCTGCGCTTTCGGGATCTCAACCAGCCGCACGGGATAACTCTCCTCATAGAGCACGCCGCCAGAACGGCGCGAGACAATGCGCACGCGCATCGTCTGCTCCTGGCGCGACTGCAGCGCGCCCGCAAAGTCCACCCGGAAGCGCTTCCGCGAAAAGGGTGCCTTGACGGCGCCGCCGTCCGCGCTGAAAGCGAACTCGCATTCGGCGTCGGCGGGATCGCCTGGAAAGGCGCCGACCCAGAAGAACTCCAGCGAGGGCGCGTCGGCGGGGATATGGTAGAGCCCGCCCAGCGGCACCAGCGCGGGCGCCATGCTCTCCATCTGTGTGCGCGAATCCCGCCGTGCGTTCTCGGTCAGCGGCGTGAGCGAGATTCCCGCGACATCCAACTGCCCGCCGCCCTGCTCCAGGACGACATCGACGACATAGTAGGTGTAGAGCGGGTCCACCTTCTCGGGGATGGTGATCTCCCGCTCGTAGTGGCGCCACCCAGGCTGGTCGGCGGGAAATGCCGCCAGCGTGTTGTCCTTCCGTTCGGGGAAGGTGCCGCTGCCCACCACGAGGCCCGACTTCTTGTTCGCCACGCCTTTCGTGCGAATCCACGCGGCGAGTCTGTAGCGCCCGCCTGGCGCCAGGCGCAGATTGGTCTGCTGCAGATGCACGTCGAAGTCGGCCGAGGAGAGCCGCACGAAGGGCGCGCCGTCGGGGCCGCCGTCGCGGAAGTAGTCCACGCGGCCGCCGCCGTCGTGCAGGAACATCCAGTACAGCGGGAACTTCTCGCCGTCGCCGACTTGGAACCCGCCGTTCAGCACCAGTTCGCGGGCCGCCAGCCCGACACCGCACAGCAGCAACGCCGCCATCATCCCCTTGCAAGACATCGCCGTGCCCCTAGTGAATTAGAAACTCATCTGCCACGACTTGGTGTCGGGGCCGCAGAGATAGGGATGCTTGGAGGGCCAGTTGCCGCCGTTGGGGTTGTGGAACTCGACGTAGCCAAGGGAGGCGACATGCCCGTCCACCATGACCATGTTGGCCTTGCCGGTCATGTAGTCGGCGCTGCCGTGGCGGCAGCAGACTTTGCCGGTGCCTTCATAGTTGGGGTAGTTGCAGTAGGTGATGGGGAGGTAGCGGTGGCGGTTGTCGGC
>JAEEXV010000417.1 GCA_016287975.1 Lentisphaeria bacterium
GCGCTGTTCCCCAAGAAGGTAGGCGATTGCCCAGTCAAAGCCCCGGAAATGGTAGCCACGGCGTCCCGCCGTGGTCCCCCCGGCGAGCGACGCAGCGAACGATTTCGCCGCCCCATTGCAAACCCTGTGTGGCTCACCCGCCTGCCACGGCGGGACGCCGTGGCTACGTCCGCTTCGTCAATCGCGCCCAACCCACTGGTTCTGGCATGTCTGCATTATGAGGGGCTGTTACCGATCCTCTTGGGAAACATAGCATCCACCAAAATATAACGGAAAACGTCACCCATGGCAAAGACATTGATTCTGACGGGATGGAAGCACTTTGACTATGCCGTCGCGGCGGCGCTGGCCCTGCGGCACTATGGCACTGCGGACATCCTGGGCATGAGCAAGCGCAGGCTGCCCGAATACCTGGAAAATGTGTCGGGCTATTCGGAAATCGCCATCCTGGGCGTGTCGCTGCAGGGGGATCCCGAGCGGCTGGCCACGGCCCTGTCGCAGCTGAAGGAAAAAAAGGTGAATGTCCTGTGGCTCAGCGGATTTCCCTTCCCCGCGTCGGTTGGCGAGGAGGTCCGCGCCCTGCTTCAAAGCCATATCAGCCCCACGGGAGTCCTCTCCAATGCCGTAATCGAGCATTACCGCCTCGATGGTTCGGATCTCTCCTGCAATCTGGACGAGAACAGCTCCCTCGGCAAAAAATATGCCGAGTTCATTCAGGCGGCGCAGTTTTTCTATCGGAATTACCAGGACGAGGAGGCCTTTCCCCGCGTCATCCGCCATATTGCGGCGGTGGATCCAGAACACAAGTGGTCGGAACGCGACCAGCGCATGATCAACCATTACCGACGCTACGGCAGCAGGGAACTGGTCGGGAATAGCGAAGTCATCAAAAGCCTGCAGGAGGAAATCAACCGCATCGCGCCATACGACCACGCCAGAGTGCTGCTGCTTGGCGAGACAGGCACTGGCAAGGAGACCGTTGTCCAGCAACTCCATTTCAAGTCGAGCCGCGGCGAGGACGATGAGCCTCTCATCGCCTTCAACTGCGCCAGCGTCATGCCCAGCCTGCTGGCGAGCCATTTCCTGGGATATGAAAAAGGCGCGTTCACTGGCGCGCAAAAGGATGAGGCGGGCGTCTTCGAGCGCGCCAATGGCGGCACCCTGTTCCTCGATGAAATCGGCGAACTGCCGCTGGAGGCGCAGGGCATCCTGCTCCGCGTGCTGGAAGGCGGGCGCTTCCACCGCCTCGGCCCAAACGGACGGGAAGTCGAGGTCGATGTGCGCGTCGTCTCCGCCACCAACCGCGACCTGCCCGCCATGGTCCGCGACGGCAAGTTCCGCGCCGACCTCTACTACCGTCTTTGCGTCGTGCAACTCCGAATCCCGCCGCTGCGGGAGCACAAGGAGGACATCCCGCTCATCGCGTTCTCCTTCCGCGAGCGCAACGGCATGGGCGGCCGACTGACTACCGAACAGATTGAGGCGCTGATGGACTACGACTTCCCTGGCAATGTCCGCGAACTGAACAATCTGCTCGAACGCGCATACGTCTTGGGCATCACCGACTACCGCGAACTGATTCGGCAGCATCGGGAAATGAATGCGCCGCTGCAATCGGAGGCGAAGGAGGAAGCCCCCGACAACCTGAAGGAGGCCATCCGCCGCCATGTCCGCCGTGTCTGCGAAAAATACGACAACAACCTCGTCAAGGCCTCTAAGGCGCTTGGTTGCGCCCGAAACACCGTGAGGAAACACCTGCAATAGCCAGGCGGTGCCTCCGCCCTGCCCCGCCTCAGCCGTGGATTTTGCGCTGGGCGGTGCCTGGGATTTGATCCAGAGCGCGGTATTTCGCGATGGTGCGCCGCGCGACATTCAGACCCTCCTCGCGGAGTCTTGCCGCGATCGCCTCGTCGGAGAGGGGCTTTTTCTTGTCTTCGGCATCGACGATGGCGCGGAGGCGCTCCCGAATCCGAATGCTCGTGACTTCCTCCTCGCCCTGCGCCGCCTTCACGCCGCCTGGGAAGAAGAAACTGAACGGGCGCACGCCCCAGGGCGTGGAGATGTATTTGTTGGCGAGGGCGCGGCTGATGGTAGGGGCGGAATAGTTCAGCGCGGCGGCCATGTCCGCCTGCTTCAGCGGCCGCAGGTCGCTTTTGCGGCCGCTCTGGAAATACTCGGGCTGGAGTTCGACCAGCTTCGTCGCCACCTTCACAATCGTGCTCAGGCGTTCGTCGATGCCCTCGATCAGGTTGCTGGCCTCGGCGACCTTCCCCCGCAGCCACTGCCGCGTTTCCTTGCTCTGCGCCTTGTCGTGGCACATCGCGACATACTGCGGATCCAACTTCAGCAATGGCACGCTCTCCCGATTGGCGCGAATCGACCAGGCGCCATCCTCCAGGTCGACATAGACATCGGGATCGATGGTCGGGGAGGGCTCGAAATAAAGCGTCCAGCCTGGATTGGGATTCAGCTGGCGGATGCGCTCCCTCGCCTCCTGCACTTCATCCACCTCGGCGTCGATCGCCGCCGCAATCTGCGGAATCTTGTTGCGCGCCAGTTCCTCCAGGTGCTTGTCCACAATGTCCCAGTCAAGGCTGCCGTAGAGCCCCTGGCGGCGCAACTGCAGCAGCAGGCATTCGCGCAGATTGCGCGCGCCGATGCCCGCAGGCTCCAGCGCCTGGACCGCCTGCACTCCACGCGCCAGCTGCTTCGGCGTCAGATCGGGGAATTCCTCCCGCAGTTCCTCGTCCGAGGGCAGATAGCCGCGGGAATCCACCGCCCCGCAGAACAATTTGCAGAGTTCCGCCAATTTGGGGCGGAGGCGGTACTCTGCGTCGGCCTGTTCCTCCAACTGCTCCCGCAGACCCTTCTGCGGGCTGAACGAATCCAGGTAATGCCGACGGCGCTCCTCGGCGTCCAAGTCCCGCGCGCGCTGCAGCGAGGTGCCCGGGCCGCTCTCGGGATTGGTAGGCTCCTCCGTGGTCCGCCGCAGCATCTCGTCGTGGAACTCGCGCGCATCCCCGTCGAACTCGCGCTCCCGCCTGCCGCCGTCCGCAGGGGGCGTCACGTCTTCCATGGAGACGGTATGCGCGGGGCGCTCCTCGATCAGCACGGGATTCTGCAGCAGCACCTCCTTGACTTGCTGCGCCAGTTCCAGACTGTCATACTGCAGGAGGTTCAGACGCTGGATCTGAAGCGGCGCCAGCGTCTGCGTCTGGATCTGGGCAGTGCCCTGCACCTGCCCAAATCCGATACCATGGCCTTGTGACAAACCGAAATCCATCGCCTGAGCAGGGGTTATTCGCAGATGATTTGCAGCCCCGTGAGATAGTGCCCTTCGGGGAAGGACAGGCTGGTCGGATGGTCGGGCGCCTGCGTGAAACTCCGCACCACGCGGGCCGTGCGCCTCGCGTCGGTCAGCGCCTCCGCCACAATCGTGCGGAAGAACTCGGGCGTCATCGCCGCCGAGCAGGAGAAGGTCAGCAGGCTCCCGTTGGGGCGCAGCAGCTTCGCCGCCAGCAAGTTGATGTCCTTGTAGCCGTTCGCCGCCTTCAGCAGCTGCCCGCGCGTCGCCGCGAACTTCGGCGGGTCGAGCACGATGAGGTCGAAGGAGCGCCGTTCGTCCCGAAACTTTCGCAACTGCGTGAACATGTCCGCGCGCAGGAACTCCAGGCGCCCGTCCCCCTCCAGGCCGTTCAGCGCCGCATTCGCGCGCGCCAGATCCAGCGCCGACTCCGCGCCGTCCAGGAAAAGCACCGATTTCGCGCCCGCCTTCGCCGCCCGCAGGCCGAAGGCGCCGGAGTAGCAGCAGCAGTCCAGCACGTCGGCATCGGCGGAGAGGGCGTCCACGGCGAGGCGGTTGTCGCGCTGGTCAAGGTAGAAGCCTGTCTTGTGGCCGCCAGGCAGATCCAGGCGGAAGCGGATGCCGTTCTCGGTCACGCAGAAGTCCTCGGGTGGCGGCTCGCCCCACAGCACGCCCTCGGCGGGGGAAAGCCCCTCACGGCGACGCGCATCCACGTCCGAGCGTTCGAGTATGCCGCGCAGCCCAGGGATTTGCCGACGCAGCGCCTCGACGATGACTGGCTTCCAGGCCTCGGGGCCGCAGCCCAGGAACTGGCAGCAGAGATACGGGCCGTACTTGTCCACGACCAGCGCGGGCAGGCCGTCCGCCTCGCCGTGCACCAGTCGGAAGGCCTCATGCCGTGCCAGGCCAAGGCGGTCGCGGTACGCGCGGGCCGCCGCGATGCGGCGCGCGAAGAAATCTGGCTCCACGCGTTCATTGGGGTCGAAGGTCCAGACGCGCGCGCGGATCTGCGAATCAGGCGACCACGCCGCGCGTGCGAGCCACGTCATGTCCGCCGCGCGCACCTCGACGGTCTCGCCCGCCTCGGGCGCCCCGTCCACACGCTCCACCGCCCCCGAGAGGATCCAGGGGTGGTGCCGTTCCAGCGGCGCCTCGCGGCGCGGCTGGAGAATCATCTGCTTGAACATGGACACGGCCCTACTCCTTGCACTCCTGCACCCGATTCAGCAGCGCATCCGCCTCGATCGCGCGCGTGCCGACATAGCCCACGACAATGCCTGCCGCGTAGTTCGCGATGCGCGCCGCCATCTCAGGCGGAGCCCCCGCCAGCAGCGCCAGCGTCATCGTCGCCATCACCGTGTCCCCCGCCCCCGAGACGTCGAAGACCTGCCGCGCCTGCGTCGGAATGTGCAGCGGCCGTTCCTTGTCGCGCTCGAAGAGAATCATCCCTTCCGCGCCCAGCGTGATCAGCAGCAGTTCTGGCTGCCACAGCGACTGAAGCCGTTCGCCCACCGCCAGCAGCGCCTTGTCGGCCAGCGGATCCGCCGCGGGCCTGGTCTGCGGCATGCCCGCCATCGCGAAGGCCTCGCTGCGGTTCGGCGTCATGAGGCGGATGCCGCGCACATTGAACGAATCCGCAGGATGGGGGTCGAGCGAGGTGAAGACGCCATGCCTGGCCGCCAGGTCCACGGCCTCCTCCATGAAGTCCCCGCTGAAGACGCCTTTCGCATAGTCCTCCAGGATCAGCGCCTGGCAGTCCCCCGCCGACAGGATCGCATCCAGACGACCCAGCAACTTCTCACGCAGATCTGGCATGACCTGCGCGGGCACCTCGCGGTCCACCCGAACCACCTGCTGCGACCCCGCCAGAATCCTGGTCTTGACCGTGGTGACACCCCCTGGGACTGGCAACACCGCCCCTGGCAGCGCGCCCGCCTGCACCAGAATCTCCATCAGTTTCCGACCGTCCTCATCCTCGCCGACCAGGCCGACTGGCACCGCCGCGCCACGAAGCGACAGCACGTTGCGCACCACGTTGGCGGCGCCGCCAGGCACGCAGTCCTGGCGCTCGACGAGCACCACGGGCACTGGCGCCTCCTGGGAGATGCGCGTCGCGCGCCCCCACGTGTAGCGATCCAGCATCAGGTCGCCCAGCACCACAACTTTCAGCCCCTGGAACCCCTCCACAATCTCCTTCATCGTCTTGTTCATGCGTTGACCTCCAACCCTATTCCTCCAAAATGCCCCGCACTGGCGCCTCCAGTTGAATCCGCGTCTCACGCTCCAAAGGCTCGTCCCCCCTCGCCTCCATCCGCTCCAGCGTCCCCGACACCGCCTTCAGGTTCTCCAGCATCGCCTTGCGCTCCGCGCTGGACATGGCCCCGCCATGCCGACGCAGGTAGCGCGCCCGCCCGTCGAACTCGCGGCTCATCGCGTCCCGCCACGCGCCCAGCAGCGCATCATGGACTTTCAGCGCGTCCAGACGCCTGCGCACCCCGTCCGTCTGCCAGAGGATCTCCTGGAGCTCCACCTGGCGCTGCCAGCGCTCGCCGCGACGGATCCACAGGGGCATGCCGATGAACGCGAACAATTCCACCGCCAGGACGGCGGCCACGCCCAGCCGCCCCAGCCAGCCGACCGCGTTCGCCCCCAGGGACACCCCTGGACGGCCGTAGACTCGGTAGCACTGCACCGCCACGCCCCCCGCGACGATCCGCGAACCGTGGTGCAGCAACTGCGACACGCCCTCCCCCAGTTCCATTCCGTCCACCACGACAGCGGCGCCTTCAGGGACGACGACCGCCTCGCCGCCCGCATCCTCGAAGCGGAGGCGGAGGCCAGCGGGCAAGGCGGGGCATTCCTTGTCATCCAGAATGAACGGCAGCGATGGCGCCTCGCAGCGCGCTCCGCGCGCGAAGCACTCCTCCACCGTCTCCTCGGAGGCGTTGCGGATGGTGAACTGCCACGCCATCGCTATGCGCCGTTCTCCTCGACGGTGAAGGTGATCCGACCGCCCTCTGGCGCCATCGCGCCTCGGATGACGCATGCGGCCTCGCGCTCGGCGCCGAAGCGCAGCAGTTCGTCCGCCATCGGATCCTCGATCTGCTGCTCGAGGACGCGGCGCACCTCGCGCGCGCCGAACTCGGGATTGTAGGCCTTTTCGACGAGGAAGTCGTGCGCCGCCCCGTCGAGTTCCAGCGTGCATTTGCGGGTCTGGAGACGCTTGGAGATCTCCTCCAGATGCAGGTCGATGATGCGCCCGATCTCCGCCTTGCCCAGCGGGCGGAAGACCACGATGTTGTCCAGGCGGTTCAGGAATTCCGGGCGGAAGAGTTTCTTGGCGGCCTCCATGATGCGGTCCGCCGCGCGGGCCGCGTCGTAGTCGGCGCCGCCCGCGCCCGCGAAGCCCAGCGCGGGCATCTTGCCGTAGGTCGAGGCGCCCGCGTTCGAGGTCATCACCACAATCGTGTTGCGGAAGGAGACAGTGCGACCCAGGCTGTCCGTCAACTGCCCCTCCTCCAGAATCTGAAGCAGGATGCTGGTGACATCGGGATGGGCCTTCTCCAGTTCGTCGAAGAGCACGACGCTGTAGGGGCGGCGGCGCACCTTCTCGGTCAGCTGCCCGCCCTCGTCATGCCCGACATAGCCAGGCGGCGACCCCACCAGCCGCGAGACGTTGAACTTCTCCATGTATTCGGACATGTCGATGCGGATCAAGGCGTCGATGTCGCCGAACATGAACTGGGCGAGCGTCTTGGCCAGGTAGGTCTTGCCCACGCCCGTCGGCCCCAGGAAGAGGAAACTGCCGATCGGGCGCCGCGGATCCTTGAGGTCCGCACGAGACCGCCGCAGCGCCCGCGAAATGACGCGGATCGCCTCGTCCTGCCCGACCAGCGTCTGCGTCAACTGCCGTTCCATGTTCAGCAGCCGCTCGGCCTCCTTCTCCGCCATGCGCGCGACGGGGATGCCCGTCATCGCCGCGACCACCGCGCGGATGTCCTCGGGCTCCAGCACCATGTTGCTCCCCTCCTGCTCCTGCCGCCACTTCTCCAGCACCGCCTCCTTCTCCTCCCGCAGGCTCTTCTCGCGGTCGCGGAACCCCGCAGCCTCCTCGAAGTCCTGCCGCACGGCGGCGTCGAGTTTCTTCGCCTCGACCTCCGCGATCTGGCGGTCGTAGTCGCTCACGTCGGGACGCCGCCCCGACTGCCGAATATGCGCGCGCGCCCCCGCCTCGTCCAGCACGTCGATCGCCTTGTCGGGGAAGTAGCGCGCTGGTATGTAGCGCTCCGAAAGCGCCACTGCGGTGCGGATCGCCTCCTCCGTGTACGTCACGTGGTGGTGGCTCTCGTAGCGGGACTTCAGCCCCTCCAGAATCTGGATGGTGTCCTCCTGCGTCGGCGGATTGACCAGCACCGACTGGAAACGGCGCTCCAGCGCGGCGTCCTTCTCGATGCTCTTGCGGTATTCGTTCATCGTCGTCGCGCCGACGCACTGGATCTCGCCGCGCGACAGCGCGGGCTTCAGGATGTTCGATGCGTCCATCGTCCCCTCCGCGCTGCCTGCGCCGACAATGGTGTGCAGTTCATCGAGGAAGAGTATGATGTTCCCCGCCTGGCGGATCTCCTCCATCACCGCCTTCATGCGCTCCTCGAACTGCCCGCGGTATTTGGTGCCCGCCACCAGCAGCGTCAGATCCAGCGCGACGACCAGCCGATCCGCCAGCAGCTCGGGGACGTCGCCCGCCACAATGGCCTGCGCCAGCCCTTCGACGATCGCCGTCTTGCCGACGCCCGCCTCGCCGATCAGCACGGGGTTGTTCTTGGTGCGGCGGCAGAGGATCTGGACGACGCGTTCGATCTCCTGCTTGCGCCCGATCACGGGGTCCAGTTTGCCGTTGCGGGCCATCGCGGTCAGATCCCGCCCGAAGGCGTGCAGTGCCGCGAGCTTGTCCCGCCCGCCTGGCGTCGCGGGCGTGGCGGCGTTCGCGGGCGCGCCGCCCGCATCCACGGGTTCTGGCGCGGGGCCTTCGGCGTCGGCGTCGGCGTTGCCCGCCTGCTGGTCCAGATCCGCATCCTCTGGCAGATAGCGGTTGTCCAGGTGCGACCGCAGCCATTTGAGGAAGTCGTCGTAGGTGAGTTCATGCTTCGTCATCACCTCGCCTGCCAGGCCGCCGCCGTCCTTGAGGATCGCCAGCATCAGCCCGTCCACCCCGACAAAGGGGAAGCCCAGGACATTGGCCTCCAGTTTCGCGATCGACAGAATCTTCCTGGCGCGCGCCGAAAAGGGCAGATCCCCTTCGGCGGAGGTCAGTTCCAGCGCGTCGCCCTGCGCCGCCCGAATCTCCTTCGCAAGGTCGTCGGGATTGACGCCGCGCTGTTCCAGATAGAGGTGCACGATGCCCTGCTTCAGTCCCAGGATGCCCAGCAGCAGATGCTCTGCGCCGACATGCCCCTGCCCCGCCTCGCGCGCAAGCTTCTGCGCCAGCGACACCACCTGCTGCGCCTTCACCGTAAAGTCGCGCAGCGGATTCTCATTTTCATTTTCTTTCGGCATGGGAAAAACTCCTACATACAGTTGCGAAACGCCCTAATATAGTCTCTGAAATCCGCCCCCGAATGGCCGTTCGGGGGAAAACGGGGGAGACGGGGGCCCCGAGCCTGGCGGAGGCCCCCGTCTGCGGCAGTCGCCGCGCTCAGCCTTCCAGCCCGAGCACGCGGATGGCGTTCTCGCGGGCGACCTTCTGGAAGACGGTCTCGGAAATCTCGCCCTTGGCGCGCATGTCGAGGAGCAGGTCGACCAGCGGGGTGTCGAGGAAGTCAGGGCAGCAGATGTCGGTGCCGAAGAAGAGGCGGTCCTGGAACTCCTCCAGGAACCTGGCGGCGTGCTCGCGGTCGCGGTTGAGGGCGTTCCAGCCCGAGCCTGCGGAGAGGTCGCCGTAGAGGTTCGGGTATTCACGCATCAACTGCGGGAGGCGGCCCTCCTTCTCGATCCTGCCCTTGGGGTAGCCGTTGCGGTCGATGATGGTGGGATTGGCGCCCATCTCCGCCCAGAAGGTCTGCGAATGCCCGAAGAACTTCAGTTTCGGGAAGCGCTTGAGCGAGACTTCCAGCTGCGGGAGCCCCTGGTCGTCGATCATCCCGTAGAGGTTGCCCAGATAGGGCGCCAGGTGGAAGGTCAGCGGCAGGCCGTTCGCCTCCGCCGCCGCGAACAGGTTCTGCATGCGGGGATCCAAAATGGGCAGGTTCGCGCAGACCTCGCCGATGCCCTTGCAGCCCTTCTCGCGGTAGTAGGCCAGAAGCTTGTCGAGCGGCGCGCGGAAGTTGTTGTACATCGTGCGGGGGTCGAGGTTGCAGAAGGGGATGAAGCGGCCTGGATACTGCGCCAGGATGCGCCACGGCTCCTCGTTCGACTGGGTGATGTAGCAGTTCTCGGGATTGACCAGCGGCAGGATCACCGCCTTCTCGATCCCCACCTCGTCATAGCGCTTCACCAGAATGTCTGGCGTGGAAATGTACTGGCGCCCGTTGTTGGGGTTCGGGCAGCTCTTCTCCTGGATGCAGTGGCCGTGGATGTCAATGAACATCGATGTCGTCTCCTATTTGTTTCCAATGGCATACTCCCGAATGACCGACAGGTAGTCATCGGAGTAGGTGTTGCTCTTGTTGAAGATGAACGCGGATTCCACGCCCGCCTCCGCCAGCGCCTCGAAGCGCCGACGGAACTCGGACGGCGGCAGCAGCCCCATCGAACTCTCCCGCGCCAGGCCGGAGGTGAACTTGACCGGCGTCCCCGCCAGCAGCCGCAGATGCGCGCGCAGATTGTCCACGAAGTATTCGCAGACCGTGTTGTAGTTCATCGGGATGATCTCGTCGAGCAGCCCGTCGGTCGCCCATTCCGCCCAGTCCTGCCCCTCCAGCACCGCCGGCCCCATGTCCCCGTCGATGTCCGCGCAGTTCGCGTAGTTCGAGCGCGCCGCCATCGAGAGCTTCCGCCCGAAGCGGTGCGTGACTTCCGCCACCGCAATCACCGTCGCGCGCACATGCGCGTTCATCCGCGCGGTTTCCTTGTAGATGTACCACGGCTCGTGCAGCGCCTCCTCGGGCGGCATCTCGAAGCCGTAGTAGCGACGGCGCTCGGCGCGGCACGCCTCGCAGCCGCATGGATAGTCGAGCAGGCAGCGCGCATTCGGGCCGCGGATGAAGTCCAGTTGCAGCCCCATCAGGCGGTCGCCATACTGCGACAGCACCCGTTCGGCCGCCGCCGCCAGCTGCCGTTCGAACTCGGGATGGCAGGGGCATGGCGCCTTCAGGACGAGGCCCTGGCGCTCCTGCATCGCCTGCAACTGCGCCTCCGTCAGCACCCGCATCGGAGGCTTTTCCATCGCGTGCTCTGGATGCAGGCGCGCCTCCACCGTCATGCCCGCCTCGGCCGCCGCCGTGCAGTACGCACCGAGATCAGGCACCTCGGGCAGGTAGATGTCGGTGCGCGAGATCCCCGCCCCCGCGAAACGCCGCAGCATCGCCGCCATTTCTGGATACGGGTTCGCCCGATCCTTCACATACCTCGCATGATCCCAGATGCTGATCTCCATTCCTTCAAGTCTCCTTTTCTCGATTCCCCCGTTGGTTGCATTAAAATAATCCGCCCCGTCGGTTTTTCGCACTTGCAATGCGGATTATATTCCATCCTGACGCAACCGCCTGCCGATTCCAACCTTCCCTGTCGCCAAAAGGAGTGCCATCCATGCTGCAACGCATCACTTTCACCCTGCTCTGCCTCGCCGCGTTCCTCGCCGCCGCCCCGCTGAAAGTCACAAGCGCCCCCGCCGACGGCGCCGAGGTCTCGCTGATGAAGCCGAACTGGCGCGAGGCCGTCGCCACCACCGCCGCCACCAAGCGCGACAAGACGGGCTACGGCCCCTATGAACTCCAGTGCCATCCCGAACCCGTCCGCTTCGCCTGGGATGGCGGCACCGCCCCCTACACCCTGGACATCGTCGCCGAGAGCGGGGACGCCCCAGGCTACATCCTCTGCGGCAACGGCCCCGCCTTCTCCGTCTTCAACCTCCATGTCGGGACCCCGTACAAATGGACGCTCTCCGACGCCAAGGGCGCCAGGATCTCAGGGCGTTTCCGCACCGCCTGGACGCCGCGCCTGATCAACCTGCCCGACCGCAACGCGATGCCGATGAACGTCCGTGACATCGGCGGCTATCCCGCCATGGGCGGCGCGCGCGTGCGCCAGGGGCTGGTCTACCGCGGCACCGAGATGACTGGCTGGAAGGTGCTTTCCCTCGCCGACATGACCCCCGCCAACCAGGAAGTCCTGGTCAAGGGCCTGAAAATCCGCACCGACCTCGACCTGCGCTATCCGAATGTCATCGCCAGGTTCAAGGCCAGCCAGATCGATCCCTCCGTCCAGTGGCTCCACTACGCGGTCAACGCCTACAAACCCTTCACGCCTGAGATGAACGCCCTCTTCCGCGACACCATCCGCGTCTTCGCCGACCGCCGCAACTATCCGATCTACGTCCACTGCTCGGGCGGCGCCGACCGCACTGGCGAAGTCTGCTTCCTCATCAGCGCGCTGATCGGCGTCGCCGACGAGGATCTCTTCCTCGACTACGAACTGACCTCGCTGGCCCGCCTGCCGCGCTCGCGCAAGATGAGTTACTTCCGCGCCTGGCTCGCCCGCGTCGCCGCCTTCTCCCCCGAAAACGGCAAGGGGCTCTCCTACCAGAAGCAGGTCGAGAACTATATGCTCGGCATCGGCGTCACCCAGAAGGAGATCGACTCCATCCGCGCAATCCTGCTCCAGAAGTAGCCGCCCGCCATGCCCACGCTGAAGTTCGCCGTCATCGGCTTCCCCGTCCAGCACTCCCGCTCCCCAGGCATGCAGCTGGCGGGCTTCGCCGCCGCAGGCATCGACGCCTCCTACGAGCGCGTCGAGGTCGCACCAGGCACCCTCCCCGAGACCGTCGCGCGCTTCCGCGCCGAGGGCTACCGCGGCTGGAACATCACCGTCCCCTACAAGCACGACATCATCCCCCTGCTCGACGAAGTCGCAGGCCCCGAAGCACGCGCCGCCCATAGCGTCAACACCGTCGTGAACCAGGGCGGACGCCTCCTCGGCTATTCCACCGACGGCTATGGCGTCGAGCAGGCCCTCCGCCACGGCCTCGGCCT
Organism: Lentisphaeria bacterium; assembly: GCA_016287975.1. The sequence continues at coordinate 12,490 of JAEEXV010000417.1, forward strand.
CGCCGCCCAGCCTCCGCGGCAGCTCTATCTCGGCGCGGGCGGCGCCGC
>JAEEXV010000418.1 GCA_016287975.1 Lentisphaeria bacterium
CGCCGCGTTCGTCGACTCCACCGACAGGTAGTACGTCCCCCCCTCCAGCAGCAGCGCCTTCGTCGAGGCGGCATACCCGCCCGTCGCCTTGTCCAGCTTCGCCGCCACGTTCCCGACGGACTTCAGGCTGTAGGTCGTTCCGGACTTGCCGGCCTTCTCCTGCAGCGACCAGACCGTCACCTTCACCGCGTCCGACGACGCCACATCGAAGACCACCGACGCCCCGCTCCCAAGCGTGAACGCCTTGTAGTCCACCGCGTCCCCGAAGCCGACCCAGTCCGACACGGCCGTCTCCGCCATCAGCGTCCCCGCGTCCCCGACTGCGCCTTCCGCGCCCTTCGTCTTCATGTCCCCCCAGTCGTCCGAGTTGTCGCCCTGCGCGAAGACCTTCTGGCCCTCCAGCGCAAACGAGTAAGCCGAGGCCGTCTTTCCCATGTCGGAACTCTTGACGACCACCGTGTAGTCCCCCGCGTCCAAAAGCACCGCCTTCCCCTTGTTGAAGGTCAGCGCCCCCTTCTTGACCACCCCCGACGCCACTTTCTTCTTGCCTTTCAGGATGTCCACCGAGCAGTTCAGCCCGCCGAACTCCCCTGACAGCATGAACCAGCCCGGCAACGCCACATCCAGCGCAAAGTCGTCCTGGAGGTCCTGGTCGCCCCCGATCCCCCCCTCGAACTCCCGCCGGGCGAACTCCTCCGGCGTCGCATTGCCCTCGCTGACCGTCAACGACAGCGTGGAGTCGTTCATAGTCAGTTCGTAGGCGACCATCTTCGCCTGCGCCGTCTGCCCGACGGTCAGCGTGCAGAGCACACTCTTGTCCTCGCCGACCACGGAGATGCTTTCATCGAACTCGGAAGCGCCGCCCATCAGCGCGTAGGTTCCAAACTCCTGCTCCGCGGAGACCGTGACCGTAAGATTCGCCTCGCCGTCAAACTGCGGCACGATGGAAAGCATGACCTTCGCATTGGGTTTCACGCCTGTCACGTCAAAGTTCAGAGTGCCGTTTTGAGGCAGTGTCAGCGCCCCCTGGACTGTCAGATTGCAATTGCCAAGTATGTCCACCTGGGAGAATCCTGAGATGCCGCCGTCAACAATTGTGCCAGGCGGATTGGCCACAGTGAGGGTCCCACCATTGCCAATGAGCCCGCTCATCCAGATGTCAGAATAACTCCCGCCGATGCCAGAATTACTCCCGCCGATCCAGACGTCATTGGTGCCGGAACCAGTCAGGTTGACCACATCGGCAACATAACCGCTCACAAGGTAGACGATGCCGTTTTCGCCAACTGCCGCAGCGGCTGCCGTCATGGAAGCGAACGCATTTTTACCCCATTCTAGTAAAAAATCGCCGACAAATTTGCCAAGGACGTCGTCCATCGTCCAAGCGGTGTCCACGAAGGTGTCGACAATCAGGGGCGAAGTGATGAGGAGTGTTTTGCCATCGTCCAGGAACCTATGGCCGAAACCGCCGTCAACCGTGACCGTCGAATAATAGTCATCAAAGCCGTCTTCGGCGCAGAGAACCCTCTTGGTGGGAGCCGCGAAGCCGCTGCCGTCAATGCGGATGGAGACCTGCTGCGGCACCGCGCAGGAGCAGGTGACACAGTAGTTCGGGTCCAGCGTGAGGCCGCTGAAGCCCTCCAGGGAACTCAGGCTTCCTTCGCTTAGGAACACCAACTCCCGCGAAACGCCCGCGTTGCCTCCTCCAAAGGCGACGACCGCGTCGTCGCCAGTGGCGAAGGCATCCGTGCCGATGACGGCGCTTCCATCCTTCGTCGTCACTTGGGTTCCGTTTTCCTTGTCGGCCCAGGCGCTGTTCACATAAACCTTCTCAACACTCATTTCTCTGCTCTCCTCTTGGTTGAAAGGAACTTCGTATAATATGATGCCGTTTCGGCATTGTCAAGCATTGAGATACGCTTTTTAGCCCAAAAGCCAAAAAACCAAAAAGTGCCTGGAGAAAAAAGAGAGGAACCGCGTAGCGGCGACAGATTCTGCAACAGCACTACTCCTCCTGAACAGTTACCAGAGCCCAATGCCTAAAGCCTAAACCCAAAACTCTCCAAGTCCGAGGTCAGGCGGGCCCATCCCGTCGTCATGTCGGCTTGCCTGCATGACAGAGGGCAGCCACCTCCCCATGGGGAATCTGCCAAATCCCCTGCCTGGACAGGCGGCCAGCGGCTTGGATGCTATAGTACGTTTCAGGCGGCGCGGGCATGTCGGGCGCCTTGTCCTGGCCGACAACTCCCGACCTGCGCCAGCTGGCTTTTCCCACGCCGCCGAGTCTTGAAGCCACCTCGCTGAATCCTACCTATTGGAGCATTGATGAACAAAATACTACAGAAACGGCAGTTGTCTGACAATGTATTTCGGATCGAGGTGGAGGCGCCCTTGATTGCACGGGAACGCCGCGCGGGGCAGTTCATCATTCTTATGGTTGACGAGGCGATGGGGGAACGCATTCCGTTGACCATTGCGGACGCAGATCCGAAGACTGGTTCCATTTCACTGATTTTCCAGACGGTCGGCGCTACCACCATGAAACTGGCCAGGCTCAAAGAAGGCGACTGCATCGCCGCCGTGCTTGGGCCGCTTGGCAGGCCGACTTCCATTCGCGGGGCAAATGGCGAGCCTGCGGGGCGCGTGGCATGCGTCGGCGGCGGCGTGGGGCTGGCCCCGCTCTACCCCATCGCCAAGGCGCTGAAGGAAGCAGGCAACCAGGTGACTATCATCATGGGCGCACGCAACAAGTCCCTGTTCGTCATGGAGGAGGAAATGCGCGCCATTGCAGGCGACAACCTCATTCTTGTCACCGATGATGGCAGTTCGGGCCGCAAAGGCCTGGTCACGGACCCCCTGAAGGAGATCTGCCAGGCAGGCAATATCGACGAGGTCATTGCCATTGGCCCTCCCATTATGATGAAGTTCTGCTCGCTGACCACGGCGCCGTTCAAGATCAAGACAACGGTATCCCTCAATACGATCATGATCGATGGCACAGGCATGTGCGGCGGGTGCAGAATTTCCGTGGGCGGCAAAACCAGATTCGTGTGCGTGGATGGTCCTGAATTCGATGGCCACCAGGTGGACTGGGACCTGATGATGAAACGCATGTCCGCTTTCAAGCCTATCGAGGCCGCAGCCCGCGAACACGTCTGCAATCTTTACAAAGGGATGGACAAATGACCCCGAAGGAAAAAATGGCGCTCCCCGTTCAGCCAATGCCTGAACAGAAACCTGATGTGCGCGCCCACAATATGAACGAAGTGGCATTGGGCTTCACTGCGGAAATGGCTCGAAACGAGGCGGCACGCTGCATCCATTGCCCTGGCAGGCCATGTGTGCAGGGATGCCCGGTGGCGATCAACATCCCAGGTTTCCTGGCCAGGGCCGCGGCAGGCGACTTCCAGGGTGCCTTGTCGATCATCAAGAAGACCTCGCTGCTGCCCGCGGTATGCGGCCGCGTCTGCCCCCAGGAAAAGCAATGCCAGAAATTCTGCACCATGGGCAAGCTCCTGAAGGATGCCGACAAGGCAGTGGGCATCGGCCGGGTGGAACGCTTCTGCGCAGATTATGCGCGCGAGAATGGTCTCGACGAGCCAGTCACCTGCGCACCCCCCACAGGCAGGCGCGTTGCCGTGATCGGGTCGGGTCCCGCCTCCATCACCTGCGCGGCAGACTGCGCCAAGGCAGGCCATTCTGTGACCATGTTCGAGGCCTTCCATAAATGCGGCGGAGTGCTCGTGTACGGCATCCCCGAATTCCGCCTGCCCAAATCCATTGTGCAATATGAGATCGAAGGGCTGAAGGCGATGGGCGTCCGCATCGAGACGAATTACTGCGTTGGCAGAACGCGCAAGCTGTCGGATTTGATGGACAAGGATGGATTTGACGCGGTGTTCGTGGGCACTGGCGCAGGTCTGCCCAAATTCATGGAGATCGAAGGCGAGAATCTGATTGGCGTATTCAGCGCCAATGAATATCTCACCCGTGCAAACCTCATGAAGGCATATCTTGAGAAGGATGCAGACACGCCATATTGGCACGGCAAGAAGGTCGCGGTCCTGGGCGGCGGCAATGTGGCCATGGATGCAAGCCGCATGGCATTGCGCCTCGGGGCGGAAAAGGTCTATCTCATCTACCGTCGCAGCGAGGCGGAAATGCCCGCCCGGAAGGAAGAGGTGCACCATGCGCGTGAAGAAGGCGTTGAATTCCTGATGCTGCAGAATGCCAAACGCATCCTGGGCGACGCGGATTCCAAGGTGGTTGGCATTGAATGCCTGAAATATGAACTGGGCGAACCAGACGCGTCTGGCCGCCGCGCCCCCGTGCCGATTGCAGGCAGCGAATTCACCTTGGATGTCGATACCGTCGTGGTCGCGGTCGGCAATGCCTCAAATCCGCTCATCCCCGCGACGACGGAAGGCCTGGAAGTCGACAGGCGCGGCAATATCGTCGTCAACCCCCAGACCAACATGACCTCGATCCCAGGCGTGTTCGCCGGCGGGGACATTGTCCTGGGCGCCGCGACGGTCATCCTCGCAATGGGCGAAGGACGCAGGGCGGCCGCAGGCATTTGCAACTACCTGGCCAAGTAGCGCCGCCGCTTGTCCGTGGACTTCCCGCAACGCCCCATTCCCCATACGGGGCGGCGATTGCCGCGGCCCGCCTATGGCAGGATCTGCGTGCCCACGCCAGCGTGGGTGAAGATCTCCAGCAGCAGGGAATGCTTGAGGCGCCCGTCGATCAGGTGCACCTGCCCGACGCCCGCCTCGATCGCCTCGCAGGCGCTGTTGAGCTTCGGCAGCATCCCGCCTGAGATGACACCCTCCTCCGCCAGTTTCGGGATCTCGCCGCAGCGGATGCTGGAAATCAGCGAGTCGGGATCCTTGGCGTCCCGCAGCACGCCAGGCACGTCGGAGAGGAAGACCAGCTTGCGCACCTTCATCTCGCGCGCGATCTCGCACGCCGCCATGTCGGCGTTGATATTGTAGGTGTCGCCCTTGAGGTCGGTCGCCAGCGGCGTGATCACGGGGATCTGCCGCCGCGCCAGAATCCAGTCCAGCTGCGGCGTGTCGACATTGACCACCTTCCCGACGAAGCCCAGGTCGACTGGCGCGTCGCTGCCCGCCACTTTCGTGGTGATGCGCTCGCAGCGCAGCACGTTCTTGCCCGAGACCGCCACCGCGTCCGTCCCGCACTGTTCGCGCAGATACGAGACCAGCCCCGCGTTGATGTCCTGGTGGAGCACGCGGTCCACGACCTGGATCGTCGCCCCGTCCGTATAGCGCAGCCCGTTGATGAACTTGACCTCGACATTCTGCTTCGCCAACTCCGCGCTGATGGCCTTGCCGCCGCCGTGCACGATGATCGGGCGCATCCCCGCGACCTGCATGAAGGCCACGTCCCGCAGCACGTCGTGCATCCGCACGGGATCCTCCATCGCGCTGCCGCCGAACTTCACCAGGACGGTGGAGCCGTGGAACTGCTGGAAATAGGGCAGGGCCTCGATGAGCACATCGGCCTTGAGTTGTTCGTTGGTGATGTCAGTCATGGTTTTTTCTATTGCTGGTCAATCCATTCGCGGATATGCAGATAACGGCGGCTGCTGTCCAGCAGCACGCTGCGCGACAGCATCCCCTCGAAGCGTCCGTTGTGGAGCACGGGCAGGTAGCTGATGCGCTTCTCGTCGAAGATCCGCCACGCCTCGCCCAGTTTCGCGGTGTCGTCGATCGACGCCCGCACTGGCTCCATGAAGTCCTCCGCGATCAGCGAATCGAGTTCCGCATGGCGCAGGAGGAACGGGCGGATGTGCAGTTCGTCGATGACCCCCTTGAGCTTGCCGTTGGCGTCGACCACGGGGAAGAGCACCTGGCGGCTGTTGACGACGAGTTTGAGCAGCGTCGCGAAGGTGTCGGTGTGGTTCACGACGAAGTAATGGCGGTCGACGAACTCGGCCACCGACATCGCCTCCAGTTCCTGGAAGTCGGCGGCCGCCTCCGTCACCACGGTCGCGGAGGTCGCGGTCACCCCCGCGTTAGCCGCCGCGAAGTAGAGGTTCTTGCGGGCGCCGACGCGGCTGATGAAGGCGGAGAGCGCCGCCACCACCATCAGCGGCACCAGCAGCGGATACCCGCCCAGCATCTCCGCGATCAGGAAGAGCCCCGTCATCGGCGCGTGCATCACCCCCGCCAGCATCCCCGCCATCCCCGCCGCGATGCAGTTGATCGCGGGAAAGCCCGTGATGTTCAGTTTCAGCAGGACCAGGTGGAAGGCGTAGCCCAGGAACGCCCCCGTCGTCAGCGACGGCCCGAACATGCCGCCGTCCCCCCCCGCCGTCAGCGAGACCATCGACACCACGGGCTTCAGCGCCGTCAGCGCCAGGAAAAACAGCAGCATGGTTCCGAAGTCCTCCTTCAGCGGCAGCCCGCCCGTCGGCAGCATCTCGGGGGCGCGGTTCAGGAGGTGGGTGATGAAGTTGTAGCCCTGCCCGCCCAGCACAGGCATCGCCAGGAAGACGCCGTAGAGCACAATGCCCCCCAGCGCCGCGCGCAGCCACGGATTGCGCAGTTTTCCGCTGGCCAGCCGCACGAACATGCTGTTCACCTGGATCACCCCCCACGAGACCAGCCCGCAGCACACCCCCGCCACCGCATACAGCCAGATGTTCCGCAACTGCCAGCTGTACGCGATCGTCGGAAAGTGCCCCGCCACCGCAAAGTAGTGGTTGACGAGCATGCCGCTCGCCGCCGCCAGCAGAATCGGCACCAGCAGCACCGCGCTCACGCTCGGCAGCAGCACCTCGCACGCGAACAGCGTCCCCGCCAGCGGCGCGCCGAAGATCGCCGCGATGCCCGCCGCCGCCCCAGAACTCAGCAGCAGCGTCACCGTCTCCCTCGGCAGCCGCAGCCGATGCGCGAGACCATAGCCGATCGCGGAGCCCGTCAGCGCGCTGGGCGCCTCCATGCCCGCCGAAATCCCCAGCCCCACCGAGACGCCGCTGGTCAAGATGTGCATGAAAGTGTGGTAGCCTGGCAGCCGCGCGCTCGGTTCCCGCGCCGCGCGGATCGCCGCCAGCAGGCTTCGGTCATAGCCGTGCTTGCGAAACAGGATCTCCCCCACCATCACGCAGAAGAAGATCCCCAGCGCAGGCAGCGCAGGCAGCAGCCAGCGAGCCAGCAGCGGATCGTCCGGCATCGACAGCGCGCTCTTTGCGGAGATCCACTGCGCCAGGGCGTGCATCCCCACCGCCGCCAGCCCCGCCAGCAGCCCCGTCACCACGCACAGCGACAGCACCAGCCCCCGCCGATTCCCAAATGCATCGTAGATCCGCATGTTCCGTCCAAATCCGAAAATCGCTCATCCGCCCCCATTCGTCCTTGCGAGGGACGCTATATTTATAACATAATTGCGTTTGCACGCATCGCCCGCCCTCCCCCATCCCCAAATCCCCCGACCGCCCATGGCCTCCCCCCTGAAAGTCCTGCTGCTCTGCGGCAGCCGCTCCACCGAGCACCAGATCTCGCTGCTCTCCTGCAACTCCGTCTTCCACGCCATCGACCGCACCAAGTTCTCCCCCATCGTCGTCGGCATCACCCTCGACGGCGTCTGGAAATACTACGGCGACGCGCCCTTCCTCGAAAACCCCGACAGCCCCGAGACCGTCCGCCTCATCGACGACGCGCCCGCCTGCTATCCAGGCCGCACTGACACGGGCACCGTCCTGGTCCTGCCTGGCAACTCCGCCCCCATCCCCTTCGACGTCGCCTTCCCCGTCCTCCACGGCGCCTACGGCGAGGACGGCACCATCCAGGGACTCTTCGGCATGTTCGGCGTCCCCTGCGTCGGCTGCGACTTCACCTCCTCGGCCAACTGCATGGACAAGGTCATCACGAAGACCCTGCTCGAAGGAGTGGGCTTCCGCACCGCGCCCTGGCTCACCCTCCGCAAGGGCGAGCCCGTCGACCTCATCGACATCATCGCCACGCGCGGGCTGCCCCTCTTCGTGAAGCCCGCCAAGACGGGCTCCTCCGTCGGCATACGCAAGGTCACCCGCGCCGCCGAACTCCAGCCCGCCATCGACTTCGCATTCCAGTATGACACCAAGGTGCTGGTCGAGACGGGCATCACGGGGCGCGAAATCGAATGCGCCGTCCTGGAAAAGCCCGACGGCGAGATCTTCGTCGCGCACCCTGGCGAGGTCGTCCCGCACGACACCTTCTACAGCTACGAGGCGAAATACCTCAATCCGAACGGCGCGACCACCTATCCCGCGGCGCGGCTCACCCCCGAGCAGGCCGACCAGGTCCGCGCGCTGGCCGCCAAGGCCTTCCGCGTGCTGGGCTGCTCAGGCTTCTCGCGCATCGACTTCTTCCTGACCACCAGCGGCGAATGGGTGCTCAACGAGATCAACACCATCCCCGGCTTCACCAGCATCTCCCTCTATCCGCAGATGATGAAGAACTCGGGCATCCCCTACGCCGACCTCATCACCATCCTCATCCAGACCGCACTCAAAAAAGGCTGAGCCACCATGAAGAAAACCCTCGCCCTCCTCGCCCTCGCCGCCATCCTCCTCGCGGGCTGCGCCTCCACCCAGCCCATCGGCGTCCTCTACCAGAACCTCAAGGTGCCCGCCGCCACAGGCCCCGCCAAGGGCGCCTGGACCAAACGCGGCGTCGCCATCTCCCACTCCTACCTCGGCGTCATGGCCGTCGGCGATTCCTCCATCGCCTCCGCCTGCGCCAACGCCGACATCAAGGAGGTCGTCTACGTCGACTGGGAGGTCGAGAACTTCCTCGGCATCTACGCCACCTACAAGTGCCGCGTCTACGGCAACTGAGCCGACGCCCATGAAGGTCTACCTCCAGACCGACATCGAAGGCATCGCAGGCTTCTGCTTCTTCGAAAACCGCAAGGACGCCTCCGTCGAGAACTTCCACCACCGCCAGCGCATGCGGCGCCTCCTGACGAACGAGGTCAATGCGGCCGCGAAGGCCGCCTTCCGCGCGGGCGCCGCCGAGGTCATCATCAACGACAACCACGGGGCGGGCTACAACATCCTCTTCGAGGAACTCGACCCGCGCTGCCGCATCATCCACGGCCGCAACGGCTCAGGCCCGCACTGGCTGCCGCTCTTCACCGAATGCGACGTGATGGTGCTGGTCGGCATGCACGCGATGGGTGGCACCCCTGTCTCCATCACCCCGCACAGCCTCTGGAAGGTCAACGACGGCGCCCTCTGTCTGAGCGAGGCCTCCATGGCCGCCGCCATCGCAGGCGACCACGGCATCCCCGTCGTCTTCGCCTCGGGCGACGACAAAGTCACCGCCGAACTCGCCGCCAAGATCCCAGGGATCGCCACCGTCGTCACCAAGCAGGCCCTCGCCCCCTTCATGGCATGTTCCCTGATTCCTGCGCGCGCCTGCGAACTCATCGGCGAGGCCGTCGAGCGCGCCCTCCGCGCCCCCGCCTTCCCCGCCCCATTCGTCATCCCAGGCCCCGTCACGCTCACGCTCCTGGACTCCGCCAACCACGCGCCGCCCCTCGCCGAACTCAAGCCCGCCGTGACCGCCGACACCATCGAACAGGCTTTCCTCCAATACGAACGCGACATGCCCTGGAGCTGCGGAAACCAGCAGCTCCCCGACGGCTTCGTCTATCCATAACACACCCCAACCACCCCCAACCAGATCCACCACCATGCCCACTGTGAAATTCGCCTTCGCAGGCTTCCGCCACGGCCACATCTTCTCCCTCTACAACCGTCTCAAGGGACACCCCGTCATCCAGGTCGTCGCCGCCTGCGAGCCCGATCCCGACGCCCGCGCCGCCGCCGAAAAGGCAGGCGTCAAGTTCACCCACGCCTCCTACGCCGAACTCCTCGCCGACCCCGCCGTCGACGTCGTCGCCGTCGGCGAGGCCTACGGCAACCGCGGCAAACTCATCGTCGACGCCCTCCGCGCGGGCAAGCACGTCCTCTCCGACAAGCCCTTCTGCATCACGCTGGCCGAACTCGACGCCATCGCCGCGGAACTCCAGCGCACGGGCCTGAAACTCGGCTGCATGCTCGACCTGCGCACCGAGGCCAACCCCCGCACCGCCCTCCGCCTCGTCCGCGAGGGCGTCATCGGCGAAGTCCAGGGCATCCAGTTCAACGGCATGCACCCGCTCAACTACAAGACTGGCCGCCCCGACTGGTACTTCGAGAAGGGGATGCACGGCGGCACCATCAACGACATCGGCATCCACGCCTTCGACTACCTGCCCTACCTCCTCGACTGCCCCATCAAGCGCGCCATCGCCGCCCATTCCGCCAATGTCGCCTTCCCCGAGGTGCCGTGGTTCCAGAACCAGGCCACCTTCATGCTCGAGTTCGAAAACGGCGCGGTCGCCAGCGGCGACGTCTCCTACTTCGCCCCTGGCTTCGGCCATCCCGCCTACTGGCGCTTCACCATCGGCGGCACCAAGGGCATGCTCGAATGGAACTACAACCCAGGCGTGCTCGTGATGCATCCGCGCTCCAACGTCGACCAGATCGTCCATCCCGACCCGTTCACCACCGACTACCTCGACGACTTCCTCGGCGAACTCGACGGCAAGCCTGGCAACCTCACCACCGCGCTCAATCTCCAGACCGCCCGCCTCGCCCTCCAGACCCAGGCGCTCGCCCAATAGACCACCCCACCCGGAAAATCCGGAAAAACAAGTTCGCTCTGTGCCGCCGCATTCTTGCGGCGGTGCAATGGCCCTTCCGTCGCTATAGCCGCATCCATACGCATGAAAAATCCCTCCACCCCAGCCTGGCAGGCGCTCCAGCGCCACTTCGAGACCACGCGCGACACCACCATCGCGCAGTATTTTGCGGCGGACGCCGAGCGCGCCGCGCGCTTCCGCGCGGAATTCGAGGATCTCTTCCTCGACTACTCGAAGAACCGCATCGACCAGACGGGGATGGAGCTGCTCTTCGCGCTCGCCCGCGAATCGCGCCTCGAAGAGCAGATCGCGGCCATGTTCTCTGGCGCCAAGATCAACGCGACCGAAAACCGCGCCGTGCTGCACATCGCCCTGCGCAACCGCTCGAACCGCCCGATCCTGGTCGACGGCAAGGACGTCATGCCCGAGGTCAACGCCGTGCTCGACCAGATGGCCGCCTTCACCCGCCAGATCCACTCCGCCGAATGGCGCGGCCACACTGGCAAGCCCATCCGCAACATCGTCAACATCGGCATCGGCGGCTCCGACCTGGGTCCAAAGATGGCCTGCGAGGCCCTCAAGGCCTACGCCGTCTCGGGGATCGCGTGCCACTTCGTCTCGAATGTCGACGGCTTCCACCTCGCCGACACCGTCCGCGGCCTCGACCCCGCCGAGACGCTCTTCATCGTCGCCTCCAAGACCTTCACCACCCTGGAGACGATGACCAACGCCTTCTCCGCCCGCAAATGGCTCACCGACCGCCTCGGCGAGGCCGCCGTAGCCAAGCACTTCGTCGCCGTCTCGACCAACGCGGAGGAGGTCTCCAAGTTCGGCATCGACACGCGAAACATGTTCGCCTTCTGGAACTGGGTCGGCGGCCGCTATTCGATGTGCTCCGCCATCGGACTGCCCATCATGCTCCTCGTCGGCCCCGAGAAGTTCATCGAAATGCTCGAGGGCTTCCACGCGATGGACGAGCATTTCCGCACCGCGCCCATCGAGCGCAACCTCCCTGTGATCCTCGCGCTCCTGGGCATCTGGTACAACAACTTCTGGGGCGCCGAGACCCACGCCATCCTCCCCTACAGCCAGGCGATGCACCGCTTCGCCGCGCATCTGCAGCAGGTCTCGATGGAATCCAACGGCAAGTCCGTCGACCGCGACGGCCACCGCGTGACCTGGCAGACCGGCCCCGTCATCTGGGGCGAGCCAGGCACCAACAGCCAGCACTCCTTCTTCCAGCTCCTCCACCAGGGCACCAAGCTCATCCCCGGCGACTTCATCGGCTTCTGCCGCTCCGAGGCGCCCGTCGGCGACCACCATGCCAAACTCCTCGCGAACTTCGTCGCCCAGACCGAGGCCCTCGCCTTCGGCAAGAGCCTCGACCAGGTCCGCGCCGAGGAACCTGGCATCCCCGACGCCCTCGCCGCCCAGAAATGCTTCGAGGGAAACCGCCCCACCAACACCATCCTCGCCGACAAACTCACTCCGCGCACTCTCGGCCTCCTCATGGCCCTCTATGAACACAAGATCTTCACGCAGGGCGCCATCTGGAACATCTACTCCTTCGACCAGTGGGGCGTCCAGCTCGGCAAGGTCCTCGCCAAGCAGATCCTCAAGGACTTCGCCGCCCCCGCAAACGCCCCCCTCGCCCACGACCCCTCCACCAACGCCATCATCGCCCGCATCAAGGCCCGAATGTAAGCCCAACACCCATTGCGGTCCCTTCGGTCGCTTCGGTCGCTTCCGTCCCTTCGGTCGCTTGCGTCATCCCTTCTTTCCATGCGCCTGTTACTCATTGATGCCTATTCGCAGATCTTCCGGATCTTCTACGCCCTCCGCGAATTGACCAACGCCCGCGGCGAGCCCGCCAACGCCCTCTACGGCATGGCGCGGCTCTTCCTGCAGCTCCATGCGGAGTGGCCCTCCGAATACGGCGCCATCGCCTTCGACCACGGCAAATGCACCCGCCGCGTCGGCCTCCTGCCCGACTACAAGGGCACCCGCCCGCCCATGCCAGAGGCCCTGCGCGCCCAGATCGCCCCCATCCGCGAATGGTGCGAGGCCTTCGGCTGGAACATCGTCCAGCGCGACGGCTTCGAGGCCGACGACCTCCTCGCAGGCCTGGCAGCCCAGCGCGGCGACGCCCAAGCCATCATCCTCACTGGCGACAAGGACCTCGCCCAGCTCGTCCAGGATCCTGGCGTCCAGCTCCTCCAGCGCGGCGACGCCAAGACCCCCTGGGGCATCGCGGGCGAGGCATACGTGCGCCAGAAGTTCGGCGTGGAGCCCGCGCAGCTCATCGACTACCTCGCCCTCCTGGGCGACACCGCCGACAACATCCCAGGCCTTCCTGGCTGCGGTCAAAAGACCGCCGCGCAGCTCCTCAACACCTACGGCTCCATCGACGGCATCCGCGAACACCTCGCCGAACTCAGGCCGCGCATCCGCGACAGCTTCACCGCCCAAGCCGCCGCCCTCGACCGCAACCGCGACCTCGTCCGCCTTGACCAGGCCCTCCCCGAAGACTGGCACGGCCTGGAAGGCATCCGCCGCCGCGCCCCCGACTGGAAGCGCCTCCGCGCCCTCGCCGCCGACCAGGGCTTCAAATCCATCCTCGAAGCCATCGACAAGGCCGACCGCCCACAGCAGCAAATGCTCTTCTGACCCGCCGTTCTGTGCCGGGCCATTCCTGGCCTGGAAGGCAAGCGCCAATTGGCCCGCCGGCTTCTCGCCGGCGGCACACAACCACCGCCCGCGATTCCAACCCGCACCCCATACCGCGCAGGCACCGCCAGCCGACCAGCATGTGCCAGCGGGCTTGCCCGCTGGCAAGGCCCATTTCCGCGCACGCACCGCCATCCGACCAGCATGTGCCAGCGGGCTTGCCCGCTGGCAAGGCCCCGATACCCCCCCCCCATTTCCGCGCAGGCACCGCCATCCGACCAGCGTGTGCCAGCGGGCTTGCCCGCTGGAAAAGCCCCAATCCCCCCCATTTCCCATGTCCGATCTCATCTTCCGCCATGCAATCCTCGACGGGAAGCCCGTCGACATCGCCGTCACTGGCAACCGCTTCAGCGCGGTCGCGCCAAATCTGCCAGACACCGCCGCCACGGAGATCGACGCCTCGGGGCTGCTGGCCTTCCCGCCATTCTACAACTGCCACACGCACATCCCGATGGTGCTCTTCCGCGGCTATGCGGACGACCTGGAACTCTTCCCGTGGCTGAATGACCACATCTGGCCCGCCGAGGCCCGCCTCGACGAGGCGGACGTCTACGCCGCCTCGCGCCTCGCCATCACCGAGATGCTGCACTCGGGCACCGTCTTCTTCAACGACAGCTACTTCTTCCTGCCCGCCACCATCCGCGCCGTCGAGGAACTCGGCCTGCGCGCCTGCATCGGCCTCACCTGGCTCAACACTGGCAACGCAGACGCCTGCGCCCGCCTCCGCGACGCCAACGACCAGGTCTACGACGAATGGCGACAGGGCAAATTCAGCCCCCGCATCCAGCTCGCATACGCCCCGCACGCCATCTACACCGTCCCCGAGGCCGACCTGCGCGACATCGCCGAGCGCTCCGCCCGCGACGGCATGCTCGTGCACATGCACCTCGCCGAGACCGAGAAGGAGTTCCGCGACTGCCAGGAGCAGCACGGCGGCCTCACCCCCGTCGAATACCTGCGCGAGGTCGGCCTCCTCAACGAGCGCGCCCGCCTCGCCCACGCCGTCTGGCTCACCGACCGCGACATCGAACTCGTGCGCGACAGCGGCGCCGTCCTCGTCACCAACGCCACCTCCAACCTCAAACTCTGCTCGGGCACCTTCCGCTTCCGCGACATCGTCCGCGCGGGCATCCCCGTCACCCTCGGCACCGACGGCTGCGCCTCCAACAACGCCCACTCCATGTTCTCCGAAATGAAGTTCGCCGCCCTCGCCGCCAAACTCCAGTCCCACGACCCCACCGCCGCCGCCGCGCCCGACATCTTCCGCGCCGCCACCGCCGTCGGCGCCGCCGCCTTCGTCCCCGAGGCGGGCGCCATCGCCCCAGGCCGCCTCGCCGATCTCATGCTCGTCAACCCCGACCACGACTATCTCGTCGGAGACTACAACCCCGTCTCCAACCTCGTCTACGCCGCCGAGAGCTCCTGCGTCGACACCATCCTCTGCGACGGAGAGATCCTCATGCGCGACCACTACGTCCCGCACGAGGACGAAATCCTCGCCGAAGCCCGCCGCGCCTGCGACAAATTCCGCCGCTAACCGCCATGCCCGTCATCCTCGCCATCGGCGCCAATCCCTGCTGGGAGAAGGTGCTCCACTTCGCCTCGTTCCTCCCAGGGGAGGTCAACCGCGCCACCGAGGTCGGCGGCTATGCCGCAGGCAAGGCCACCAACTTCTGCCGCGCCCTCAAATGCCTCGGCGGCCCTGTCACTGGACGCCAACTCACCTTCCTCGGCGGCGACGCAGGCCGCGCCTTCGCCGAAGACCTCGCCCGCGAGGGCCTCGACCTGCGGTTCGTCCCCGTCGACGCCGAAACCCGCACCTGCACCAACTGCATCTGCGGCGGCGTCATGACCGAACTCGTCGAACCTGGTGCGGCGCCTTCCGACGCCGCCGTGCGCGACTTCCTCGCCCTCCTGGAGCAAAACGCCGCCGAGGCCTCTGGCATCGCCCTCACTGGCTCCATTCCCAAAGGCACCCTCCCGTCCTTCGCCCCCGACATCGCACGCATCGCAGGGCGCCGCGCCCTCCCGCTGCTCCTCGACAACTGGCAGGCCGCCCCTGAGATCCTCGCCACTGGCGTCTGCGCCATCCTCAAGATCAACGCCGAGGAACTCGGCCGCCTCACTGGCGCCGCTGCCGTCCCCGACGGCCTCGCGCTGCTCCACCACCGCTGGCCGCAATTGACCGCGGGCATCACCGCGGGACCAGACGCCGCCTGGCTCCTCCTCCCCGACGACGCCACCCCCGTGCGACTCGCCCCGCCACGCCTCGACCGTGTCGTCAATCCCCTCGGCGCGGGCGACACCTGCTCCGCCGTGTTCTTCGCGCGTCTGCTCCAAGGCGCCACCCCCTCGCAGGCATTCCAGGCGGGCCTCGACGCCGCCTCCAGGAGCTGCCTCACCGACAAGGCAGGCGTCTTCTGACCTCAGAAATACTGTCTGCAGAACTGCGCCTCGGTCGCGTCGCAGGCGGCGAGGGCGTAATATTCGTGGCCGTGCTGGTCGCCCCAACTATAGATCATCTCCAGACGCCCGTCGGCCTCGCAGAAGTCCATGTCGGAGACATTGATGTTGCGCGCCGCGCGCATCTGGCGGAGCTGCTCCGCGTCGAGGATGCATCCGGGATGGATTTGCTTGTCCTCGGCGTCATCCGGAACCAGGATCGGATTCCGGGGGCTAGACTCCCAGTGCGAGAGGTCCCGCGATCGGCTGATGTTCCAGACGAAGCGCGTCTCATAGCCGCCGGTGATGTAAAAGATGTAGAACCACCCGTCGTGGAAACGGAGAATCGGCCCGCCCGTCCAGCCGGGGCCGAAGAGCGCCTCCGGCAGAAGCGTGGCGCTGCGCAGATCGCGGCTCTCCAGGAAGCGCATGCAGAAGCGACCCGCCGGATGGTCGCACTCGAAGCCGATGACGAAGCGCCCCGGCTCCGCCTCGCAGATGGTCGAGTTGTGGATGCGCCAGCCATCGCCGCCGAAGAGACGCCGAGGCTCGCTCCAATGCACCAGATCCGTCGACTCGATCTGATAGAGCCACGGACGCACGGTGCTGTGGTCCGCCACCGCCGTCACCACCATCCGCTCCCCCGCCGCGTAGGCGACGCCCATCGCCAGTCCGAAGCCGAAATAGGGCAGTTCCGCCCCGTCCCGCACCCGCACCAGCCGAAAATAGGAGTTGCCCAGCCGATTGCCGTGATACGGCCGCGAGAAGCACGCGAAGCGGATATACTCGAAACGGTACAACTCCCCTTGGAAGACCACTGGATTCGCCTCGACGATATCCTGGTCCAGAACCCCCAGCCGCCGAATCGGCGCAAGCGCATTCATTTCTGCATTCCCCATATCCCAACTCCTATGTCGCATGTCCCGATACTATAGTATTGCATTCGCCCATGCAAGGAGCCAACCATGAAATTGAGAATCGTCAGCTACAACACGCAGTCCGGTTTCGCCAACGGCCGGATCATCCACGACTTCATCCCGCAGGCTGAGGTCATCGCGGGCTTTGCACCAGATGTCGTCGCCCTGCAGGAGGTCGCGATTCGCCATCCCAAGGGCAAGCCCGTCGACTATCCCGCCGAAGTCTCCGCGCGGCTGCACATGAATTACCTCTTCGCCGAGGCGATGACGCTGGGCGAGAACGGCCATTACGGCGTCGCCATCCTCTCGCGCTTTCCGCTGGAGCGCGTCTGCGACATCCACCTGCCGGTGCCCGCGGAGATCGAGCCGCGCTTCGCCCTCGTCGCCCGCGTCCTTGCGCCGACGCCCTTCTACATGGTCAGCACCCACCTCTCCTTCCAAGGAGAGTTCGAGGGCGACGACGAGGGACGTGTACGCCAGATCCAAGAAATCCTCCAGGTCCTGGAGGAGCGGCGCCTCGCGCCCGTCATCCTCGCGGGCGACCTCAACGCCGCCCCCAAAGCGGCCGCCATCGAAGCCCTGCGCCAGCGCCTCTCCGTCCTCAACGACGGGCGCAGCGACCGCCCCACCGCCCTGACCAGCAAATACGGCTGGGTCCAGATCGACTACATCGCCGCCTCCAGCGACATCCAGTGCCGCGAATTCCGCTTTGGCGACGACTGCCAGGCCAGCGACCACTATCCCGCCTTCGCCGAAGTCGAACTCCCATGAACACACCGTTTTCCCTCCAGGATGGCCTCCTGACCTGCGAAACCGCCGACCTCCGCTGCGCCTGGCGCCTCGGCGCCGACGCGCCCGCCCCCGTCTCCATCGCCTTCCGCGGCCGCGAATGGCTGGAAGTGCCCGCCGACACGGCCGACTTCCCCGCATGGACCGTCCAGGACGAACAGGACGGCGACCTGTGCCTCGCCGCGCCGAACGGCGCGCGCTGGCGCTTCCGCGTCCATCCCTCGCTCCCCGCCGTCACCTGCCTGCCCCCCGAACCCGCCGACGGCGCCACGCCGCTGGAATGGCTCTGCCGCTCCTGGAACCTCCGCCTCCACCGCTTTGTCCTCGCCGACCAGTCCGACCTCCACGACAACCTCTTCCGCCACGAACGCCACCGCCTCTACCCCAACGAGCGCCTCGCCTTCACAGGGAACCTCTTCGCCCTGGAGGACCCCGCCGATCGCGGCGGCCTCGTCTTCCTGAAGCACGCGCCGCTTCCCGCCAGCCGCCCCGCCCCCCCCGAATGGGATCTCGCCGCCACTGGACGCACGCTCCAGTTCAACCGCGACGGCTACGCCTGGACCATCCTCCCCTTCACTGGCGGCCAGCCTGGACTCACCGCCGCCCTCCAGCGCTTCCTCCACGCGCTCAAGCCATGCCGCGACGGCCTCGACGGCCTCCTCCTTTCCAACACCTGGGGCGACCGCAGCCGCGACACCGCCCTCTCCGAGGCCTTCCTCCTGCGCGAAATCGACACCGCCGCAGACCTCGGCGTCGAGGTCTGCCAGATCGACGACGGCTGGGAAGTCGGCGTCTCCATCAACTCCGCCGAGGCCGATGCCCATGGCGGCGGCGCCTGGGGCAAATACTACCAGGGCTTCTGGGCCATCCACCCGACCCGCTTCCCCAACGGCTTCGCGCCCCTCGCCGAACGCTGCCGCGCGCTCGGCGTCGGCCTCGGCCTCTGGTTCTCGCCCGATTCCGACGACGACTTCGCCCACTGGCAGGAGGACGCACGGCGCATCCTCGAACTCCACCGCGAATACGGCGTGCGCTGGTGGAAGATCGACGGCATCACCGTCCCCACCCGCACTGCCCACGACCGCCTCCAGCGCCTCTTCCGCGAGACCTCGGGCGAGGCCGACGGCGGCCTCGCCTTCGACCTCGACATCACCGCAGGTCAGCGCCCTGGATACTTCGGCCTCGACTATCCTGGCGCCATCTTCCTCGAAAACCGCTACTCCGACTGGCACTGCTGGTGGCCCTTCGCGACTCTCCGCCAGCTCTGGCTCCTCGCCCGCGTCCTCCCGCCCGTCTGGCTCCGCCTCGAACTGCTGAACCCCGACCGCAACCCCCAGCTCTACACTGGCGACCCGCTCGCCCCCGCCCGATACACCATGGACTGGCTCTTCGCCTCCGTCATGCTCGCCTCGCCGCTCCTCTGGTGCGAAATGCAGCACCTCGCCCCCACGCGCAGACGCGAACTCAAGTCCATCGTCCCCCTCTGGAAGCAATATCGCCGCGAACTCCACCACGCCACCGTCCTCCCCTTCGGCGACGAACCCGACGGATACGCCTGGTCCGCATTCGCCGTGCGCTCCGACGCCGCCACCCATATTCTCGTATTCCGCGACAACGCCCCCGCCTCGGAGGCACGCCTCGCGCTCCCCGTCCCCCTCGCGGGAGACATCCATACCATCGCGGGAAACGGCACCGCCGCCATCGACGGAACCATCCTCCACATAACCCTGTCCAGCCCCCGCTCCTTCCTCTGGCTGCGGCTCACCCGCCCGTGAGCCCCCGTATTCACCCCTTCGCCTTGACGACGAACACGGGGCATTCGGCGAACTGCATGACGAGTTCGCGCTCGACGGAGAAGGTGTCCTTGTCGTGGGAGGTGCGCCGCCAGCCGCCGATGATGATGGCGTCGGCATGGGTGGCGCGCGCGTGGCGGATGACGGTGTCGTGGAAGCGGCCGCGCAGGACGGTGGTCGCGATGTCCAGCCCGAAGGCCTTGCCGAGCAGATGCGTGCGGTCGAGATAGTTGCGCCCCTTCTCCTCCAGCGCGCCCTCCAGGTCGCGGCGCTCGTCGCTCACGAAGAAGCGCATCTGCACCAGGTAGTCCATCGTGGCGGTGTCGATGACGAAGACCGCCTCCACCGCGCACTGCACCTGCGCCGCGAAGCGGTACGCGAACTGCGCGGCCTGCTCGGAGGCCAGCGACCCGTCCACCACCAGCATCACTTTTTTGATCACGGGTTCCAGGCGAGTGCCTGCATTGTCATTGTCCATCCGCATCCTCCTTGCCCCCGTCGGCGGCCTTCCGCTGGGCCGCCTCCAGGCGCTTCTTGATCATCTTGCTGGTGAAGAACGAATCCAGTTCCTTGGATTCAAGACTGCCCGCAATATAATGCAGGGTTTCCTTGTAGTCGGGTATGAAAATGTGCTCGAGGGCGTTGACGCGGCGCTGCGTCTTCTTGAGTTCGCGCGCCAGCACCATCACCGTCGTCTCCAGCTCCGCCAGCCGCACGACCGCCGACGTCAGCTCCAGAAAGCGCCGCATCGTCTCGTCGACCAGCGAATCCGTGCCCACGAAGCCATATTGCGAATGGAACTCGCACGGCGTCGCCGTCAGCACTGGCGTCCGAAAGCCCGCCGTCAGATGCGACTCGACCTCGACGCGATGCTCGTAGACGATGCCCGAGGCGATGTTGCGCGCATGGAGGTAGCCGTTCTGGGCGATCGCCTTGCGCAGCACCGCGTAGGCGGCCTGGCGCTTCGCGTCGAGCTCCTGCTGCATCTGCTTGACGCGGCCCAGCAGGCGCATCAGCTCCATCACGAGGATCTCGCGCTTCTGCTCCAGCAGGCTGAAGCCCTCCGTCGCCATGTCGAGGTCGCGCTTCAGGTTCAGCTGGACGCTTTTGGTTGGAGGGACGTTCAGTCTTGCCATGTTCCTCCTATCGGATGGTTCCCTCGGGCCCGCGCAGGTCGTAGTGCGCGGACAGTTCCTCCTCGGAGACGCGCAGCAGTTCGGAGCGCGGCAGGATATGGAGGACGTCCCACCCCAGCTCCAGGCTCTGCTCGATGGTGCGGTCCTCGAACTCGCCCTGGCTGATGACCTTCTGCTCAAAGGCCTCGCCGAACTTCATGTAGAGCTGGTCGACTGGAGAGAGCTCCTCCGTGCCGATGACCGACGCCAGCGCGCGGATGTCCTTGACCTTCGAATAGGCCGCGAACAACTGCGAGGCGACATGCGGGTGGTCGTCCCGCGTGTGCCCCTTGCCGATGCCGTCCTTCATCAGGCGCGACAGCGACGGCAGCCCCGCCACGGGCGGGTAGATGCCGCGCTGGTACATCTCGCGGTCGAGGACGATCTGCCCCTCGGTGATGTATCCAGTGAGGTCGGGGACGGGGTGCGAGATGTCGTCCGAGGGCATGGTCAGGATCGGCATCTGCGTGATCGAGCCGCCGCCCCCGCGCAGCCGCCCCGCGCGCTCGTACATCGAGGCCAGGTCGGAGTAGAGGTATCCAGGGTAGCCCTTGCGGCTGGGGATCTCGCCGCGCGCCGTCGCGATCTCGCGCAGCGCCTCGCAGTAGTTGGTCATGTCGGTGATCAGCACCAGCACGTGCATCCCGCAGTCGAAGGCCAGGTGCTCCGCCAGCGTCAGCGCCGAACGCGGCGTGATCATGCGCTCCACCGACGGGTCGTCCGCCAGCGACAGGAACATCGCCACGTTGCGCAGCACCCCCGACTGCTCGAAGGAATCCACGAAGAAGCGCGCGACGTCGTACTTGACGCCCATCGCCGCGAAGACGATCGCGAACTGCACCTCCTCGTTCAGGAGCTTCGCCTGCCGCGCGATCTGCGCGGCGATGCGGTTGTGCGGCAGCCCGTTGCCCGAGAAGATCGGCAGCTTCTGCCCGCGCACCAGCGTGTTCATCAGGTCAATCGCCGAGATCCCCGTCTGGATGAAGTCCTGCGGATATTCGCGCGAATACGGGTTCACTGGCAGCCCGTTGACATCCCGACGCTCCGCCGAGAGCGGCGCGGGCAGCCCGTCCTTCGGACGACCCAGCCCGTCGAAGACGCGCCCCAGCATCTCCCGCGACACGGGTATCTCCAACGCCCGTCCCAGAAAGCGCACTTTCGTGCGCGCCTTCGACAAGGCGTCCGTCCCCCCGAACACCTGCACCAGCGCGCTGTCCGTGGTGACGTCCAGCACCTGCCCCAGGCGCATCTCGCCGTCGGGCGCCGACACCTCGACCAGTTCGTTGTACGAAACGCCGTGTATGCCCTGGATGAACATCAGCGGGCCGTCGACATTGTCGACGCCCGTGTAGACCAGGCCTGTGTTGTTGATCGGTTTCATGGTGGTGGATTCTGGGACATCTGGGACATCTGGGACATCTGGGACATCTGGGACATCTGGGACTTTCGGTCCCTTCGGTCGCTTCGGTCCCTTCGGTCCCTTGGGTCGCTTTGGTCCCTTGGGTCCCTTCGGTCGCTTCGGTCCCTTAGGTCGCTTCGGCCTTCCTGCGGGCCATCGCCTCGTGCACGCGGGCGATGGCGTCCAGGTCGGCGTGAACTCGCTGTTCGAGGGCGGTCATGGCGGCGGTGTCGTCGTTGGGGATTTCGGACTTCATGCGGTTCATCCGCTCCAGGCTGGGGATGGCGCGGATCTCGACGAGAGTGGCGCCGTCGCGGATGAGCTGCCGCGCGCGGTCGATGAACCAGGCGAGCAGCGTCATCATCCAGAGCTGCTTCTTCGGCGCGCAGTACATGTCGACGGCGTCAAAGGAGTTCTGCTGCAGGAAGGCGTTCTTGATGATCTCCGCCGCGAAGAGCGTCAGCCGCTGCGACTCGGGCAGCGCGTCGGGCCCGACGAGCTTCGCGATGCGCTGCAGATTGACCTCTTCCTGCAGGACGTTCATGAGGACGTCGCGCTGGTCCTTCCAGCCCAGGTCGTACTTGCGCCACCACGCCGCCGTCTCGGGCAGGTATTCGCTGTAGGAGTTGCGCCAGCTGATCGCGGGGTAGTGGCGCGCGTTGGCGAGGTCGCGGTCCAGTGCCCAGAAGCAGCGGATGAAGCGCGTCGTGTGCTGCGTGACGGGTTCCGAGAAGTCGCCGCCTGGCGGCGAGACCGCCCCGATCACCGAGACCGTCCCCTCCCCGCCAGAAAGCACCGCAACGCGGCCCGCGCGCTCGTAGAAGGATGCCAGGCGGTCGGGCAGATAGGCGGGGAAGCCCTCGTCGGCGGGCATCTCCTCCAGCCGCCCAGAGAGTTCGCGCAGCGCCTCCGCCCAGCGCGAGGTCGAGTCGGCCATGACCGCGACGTCATACCCCATGTCGCGGTAGTATTCGGCGAGGGTGATGCCAGTGTAGATGGAGACCTCGCGCGCCGCCACGGGCATGTTCGACGTGTTCGCGATCAGGATCGTGCGCTCCATCAGCGAGCGCCCCGTGCGCGGGTCGACCAGCTGCGGGAACTCCCGCAGCACCTCGGTCATCTCGTTGCCGCGCTCGCCGCAGCCGATGTACACGATGATCTTCGCCTCGCACCACTTCGCGAGCGCCTGCTGCGTCATCGTCTTGCCCGTGCCGAAGCCGCCTGGAATCGCCGCCGCGCCACCCTTCGCCAGCGGAAAGAAGGTGTCCACCACGCGCAGCCCCGTCAGCAGCGGCGCCGACAGCGGCAGCCGCGACGCCGACGGGCGCGGACGCCGCACTGGCCACCACTGGAAGAGCCCTGGGCGGTATTCCGCGCCATCCTCGCCCTCCAGCACGCACAGTTCCGCGTGCCCGTCGTATTCCCCCTCGGGCACGATCGACTTCACCACGCCCCCCTGGCGCGGCGGCACCATCACCTTGTGCAGGACGCTCTCGGTCTCCTGCACCTCGCCGATCACCGCCCCCCCAGAAAGCCGCTCGCCGACCTTCGCCAGCGGACGGAAATGCCACTTGCGCGCGAGATCCAGCGGCGGCGTCTTCTCGCCGCGCGCGATGAACGCCCCCGACGCCTTCGCCATCGCGTCCAGCGGGCGCTGGATGCCGTCGTAGATCGTCCCCAGCAGCCCAGGCCCCAGGCACACCGAGAGCGGACGCCCCGTGCAGTAGACTGGCTCGCCTGGCGCGACGCCCGAGGTATTCTCGTAGACCTGGATGGTCGAGACGCCGCCGCGCACGCGGATGACTTCGCCGACCAGGCGGGCCTCGCCCACCTCGACGACCTCCAGCATGCCGACCTCCTCCATGTGCACGGCCTCGACAATCGGCCCGTTGATGCGGATGATGGTGCCTTCGTTCATGATTCGCTATCTCCGCGTGATTCCGCGTCCGTCCCCAGCGGCGGGTTCAGGACCGCATCGGGGACGGTCTCCGCCAGCTCCGTGCGGAAGCGCTCGCGCAGCCGCTTCAGCCGCGCGGCGAAGGTGTTGTCGTAGAAGAGCCGCCCGTCTGGCGTCGCCACCCGTATGCCGCCGCCGATGCGCGGGTCGGCCTCGACGGCGCACTCCGCCGCCCCCGCGCCGCGCTCCCTGAGCCATGTC